>NZ_CP071383.1:2509816-2823543 GCF_017348915.1 Leclercia pneumoniae
GAAGAAGGTAAAATGACCGCTGAAGATGAGGATGGTGGCCAGCAGGCCGCCAACCATTCCCGGGCGGCGGAGCACATGCAGCAACGTGCGCAGGCTGCCGCTGTTTTCCGGACGCATAGCAGGCAGTACCCACAGCTGCCAAAGCAGCGCCAGGCCGCTGGGGATCGCACAGAGGATAAAGACGTTACGCCAGCCAATCAGGCTGCCAAGATAGCTGCCGAGCGGTGCGGCGACCACCGTGGCAATCGACACGCCGGAGAAGATGATCGCCAGCGCCTTTGGTACATCGGCGGGGGGCACCAGGCGCATGGCGGTGGCCGTGGACATCGCCCAGAATCCGCCTATCGCTACACCCAGCAGCAGACGGCCTGCCAACAGTACCTCCAGCGAAGGGGCAAATGCCACCAGCAAGCTAGAGACAATCTGCATGATTGAGAAGAACATTAACACCCAGCGCCGATCGATGCTTTTGGTCGCCGGGGTGATCAGCAACCCCGTCACCAGCGCCACCAGCGCAGTGGCAGTCACGGTCTGCCCTGCCACGCCCTCGCTAACGCCCAGGCTTGCCGCCATTGGGGTGAGCAGGCTGGCAGGCAAAAACTCGGCGGTAATGAGCCCGAAGACCCCCAGCCCCAGTGACCAGACCGCACGCCAGGCGGGTCTGGCAGGGGTTAAGGCCTGGCTGGCCGCGATAGATGAATTCATCTGTTATTCTCCGGTTATTAAAATGTGACATCTGTCGCAAATAATAGGAAGTTCACCCCGGACGATCTATTACATATAATCTCCAATTATTGATTAATCGTCCGGAGTTGCCGTTATGACCCTCCATGCCCCTGATTTGATCAGCGAAATGCTGCGCGGAATGCGCCTCTCCGGGGTGAAATATCGCCGTATCGAAGCCAGCGCCCCCTTCGGCGTAGCGTTCAGCCATGCGCCCGGAAAGGCGCAGTTTCACTTTATTAGCCGGGGTCCGGCGGTACTGAAAATGGAGAGCGGCGCAACCTTTGCCCTCAACAGCGGCGATGCGCTGTTTATTCCCAACGGTAATTCACATGCCCTGCTCTCGGACGAACATGCCGACGTTACGCCGGTGTCGGCCTTCCCCAGCGAGCCGATTTGCAATTCGGTATGTGATATTCACTGCGAGCCGTGCCCGGACAGTGAGAATGTGATTATTTTCAGTGGATGTATGGATTTCGAACTGGGGGGGATGCAGCCGCTGATCCGCGCCATGCCGGAGGTGATGATGGTCAGCCGACTCATGTCCACCTGGCCTGAAATTCACCCGTTACTGGCCGCGATGGAACGCGAATCGACAGCCCAGCAGGTGGGTTTTGCCGGAATACTCGCCCGTCTGGCGGACGTGGTGGCCGCGCTGATTGTGCGCGGCTGGGTTGAATCCGGCTGCGGCAAAGCCACGGGTTGGGTACAGGTGCTGCGTGATCCACGCCTGAGCCGGGCGATTTATGCCATGCACCAGCAGCCAGGCATAAACTGGAGCGTGGCGGAGCTGGCCAGAGAGGTGGGGACATCGCGCTCGGTCTTTGCTGAGCGTTTTCTCTCCGCCACCGGCACGACACCGGCCAAATATCTGGGCGAGCTTCGGATGCGGCTGGCGATCCAGTATATCGGGCAGGAAAATCAGGCCATCGAAACCGTGGCACTGCGCCTGGGATACAGTTCGCTGGCGGCCTTTAGCCGGGCATTTAAGCGTATCGTCGGCCATTCGCCGGGGGCGCTGCGCGAGGCAGGCCAGGTGCCTGAGGAGATTTGACCCTCTCGCCCCCGGCCTGGCGCCGGGGTACGAAGGGTGATGTACGCGGGGGTTATAGCCAGTTTTGCCCTGGGGTTGCCCCCTCGCTGCGCTCATCGCGAGGTACTTCAATCAACAGCGAAGAGAGGTGTTTTGCCCACAGTCCGGCAACCCATTTCACGCCGCGCGCCGTAAAGCGAGCCTGAGACCAGCTGTGCTGGTTTTCACCCACGCCGCTGTGCAGGGTAAAATAGCCCGCCTCAATATGATGCTGCGGTGGTACCAGGGTTCCCCCCACGCGCTGCATGATATTACGCTCCAGTAAAAATGCCCGGAACGCAGGCTCTTTCGCGTTCAGCATTTTACAGAGCTGACGAAAGCCCAGCGATGTATTCACGCTAATGAACTGATCAAAAAAGGCGGCCTTTGGGGCGGAACGGGCAAGTTCCTCCTCCGCACGCTGGCGTTTTTCGTACTGCTCGGCCCACGCGCGCGCCGCCGCTGCCGGATTAGTGAAATCAGGAAGATTGACGCTTTTCTCTCGCTCCTGCCAGCGATCCAGCATGGTGGCGGTAAAGGCCGGAGAGATGCGCGACACCGTCAGCAGGGAGTCGCGTTTGTTCAGCAAAAACTCCTGCCGCATTTCACCTTCACGCTCATACACACTCGCCGTCACAGGCTGCGAAAGACGTTGCGCCGTTTCCAGGCTTTTAACCATGCGCTTCACCTCGGTATGGGTCATACCGATCACCTTCGCGATTTCACGGCTGCTGATGGTGGCAGGCTGCTCATAGGACGGGAAACTTTCAACAGGAATTACCATAGGATTCACCCCTCACTCATACAATACTCGGGTAATTTGCTCTAATAGTATACAAATACCTGTTTAAATATCCAGTATAATTTTTGTCCATTTTACGACGCGTGCTGGCCTACCACTAACAGGATCCCATCTTTATGATCTTTAAGGTGAATGCTGTTCAGAGGTGCCGAAATGCGCGGTATCACCCTTGCCATGCTCTCCACTTCCCTTCACGCGCTGGAGCTGTATGACCTCTCCGTGCTGCCAGGCATTGGCCCCCTTCGCTACCGGGTGCGCGACGATATCAGCGCGCTGACGTTTAATCTCCTGCGTATTGATCTTCAGACGACGATCGCGATCCGCCAGCAGCCCAGGATCGAGTTGCCCTTCTCCCGTGAAGCCCATCATCAGTGCCGGTATACCCAGCGGCAGGTTTTTATCCCGATCGGTATGCCAGGTGTGCCAGGTCTTGCCGTAGGTGTTCACTATTTTTTTCATTAACGCCTTATCCGCGATGGCAGGCAGCCCCGGTGCCACCAGACTCCCTGATTTCACTTCGTACTGATGGCTGTGCCAGAGTTTTTTCTCTTCTGGCGGTAAGGTGTTAAAGAGACGTTCGCTGATGATGTACTCCACCCCCATCAGCCGGGCATCCCGGGTATTACCATCATAAATGACCGCCTGCATGACATCGTCATTCAGTACCGTCACATAATGATGGGCCTCCATTTGCCCATTTTTATCCCCGCTATAGAAATGGAAACCATCCAGATAAGCGCTAATGGCATCAATAGGGGGGCGAGACTGAATGACTTGCGCACCCGTTTCCAGCGTACTGAGAGTCGCGGAGGTCTTCTCTCCGGGGATCGGCGTTTGCGGCGGCGTGTTATTCGCCCCGCAGCCGACAAGCATCACCATGGCTGGAACGAACAGAGACAGAAATTTCATGAGCACTCCCTTTATGTTAACCCGGTTATGAAGGTAGTGCAGGCTCGGGAATTAATCCGGTGAAAAGGCAAAAAAGCGCACTTTTACTCTGGCCCCTGCGCAGCGGTAAATTGTCTGTAACTGCGCAAAATGCCGTATCCGGCACGCGAAATGTCTAAGATTCGTCTAAGGTTTTCAGGTGATTGATGACAGCGGACACGCTGCTCAGCAACTTAAGGAGAATCACCATGATAACACCTCAACTGCGCCCTGCGCTGCGGCTGGCAATGGGTGGCATATTGCTTGGTTTTAGCGCCTGTAGCCTTGCCGACGATGCCCCTGCCGGGCAGCCGCAATCCCCTGATATCCTGTTTGGTCCGCTGTTTAATGATGTACAGAGCGCCAAGCTCTTCCCCGATCAGAAGACCTTTGCCGACGCGGTGCCAAAAAGCGATCCGCTGATGATCCTGGCCGATTACCGTATGCAGCGAAATCAGTCCGGCTTCGATCTGCGCCATTTTGTGGATATGAACTTCACCCTGCCCAAAGCGGGCGAAAAGTATGTTCCCCCCGCAGGACAGAGTCTGCGTGAACATATTGATGGTCTCTGGCCCGTGCTGACGCGCACCACCGATACCGCCGGCAAATGGGACTCCCTGCTTCCGCTGCCTAAGCCGTACGTAGTGCCGGGCGGCCGTTTTCGTGAGGTCTATTACTGGGATAGCTATTTCACCATGCTGGGGCTGGCGCAGAGTGGCCACTGGGATAAGATTGCCGATATGGTGGCGAACTTCGGGCATGAGATCGACGCCTGGGGACACATTCCTAACGGCAACCGCAGCTACTACCTGAGCCGCTCCCAGCCGCCTTTCTTCTCACTGATGGTAGAGTTACTGGCGACCCACGATCCCGAGGCGCTGAAGCAGTACCGTCCTCAGATGGAGAAAGAGCATGCCTACTGGATGGAGGGCGTCGATGCACTCCAGCCAGGCCAGGCTAATCAACGCGTGGTGAAACTGGAGGATGGATCCATTCTCAACCGCTACTGGGACGATCGTGACACGCCGCGTCCGGAGTCGTGGATGGATGATGTGACTACCGCCAAAAACAACCCCGATCGACCGGCGACGGAGATCTACCGGGATCTGCGTTCTGCGGCCGCTTCCGGCTGGGACTTCAGTTCGCGCTGGATGGACGACCCGAAAAAACTGGGCACCATACGCACCACCAGCATTGTGCCGGTGGATCTGAACGCCCTGATGTTCAAGATGGAAAAATTGCTGGCAAAAGCCAGCCAGGAAGCGGGTGACAGCGCCGCAGCCAGCAAATATGACGGCCTGGCGAGCGCACGTCAGAAGGCGATGGAGAGCCACCTGTGGAATGATAAAGAGGGCTGGTATGCCGATTACGACCTGAAAACCAAAAAGGTCCGTAACCAACTGACCGCCGCTGCACTCTTCCCGCTGTATGTGAATGCGGCTGCGCAGGATCGCGCCGATAAAGTGGCGAAGGCCACCGCGTCGCGTCTGCTGAAACCCGGTGGCATTACTACCACTACCGTTAACAGCGGTCAGCAGTGGGATGCCCCAAACGGTTGGGCGCCGCTGCAGTGGGTCGCAACCGAAGGGTTGCAGAACTACGGGCATAAAAAAGTGGCGATGGATGTAACCTGGCGCTTCCTGACCAACGTACAGCACACCTACGACCGGGAGAAAAAACTGGTGGAGAAATATGACGTCTCTACCACCGGCACGGGTGGCGGTGGCGGCGAATATCCGCTGCAGGATGGTTTCGGCTGGACTAACGGCGTGACCCTACAGATGCTGAGCCTGGTCTGTCCGAAGGAAAAACCGTGCGATAGCCTGCCCGCAAACCAACCCGCGGCAAACGATGAGCCTGCCCCGCAGGCTCAGGCCGCGCAATAAAGAAAAAGGCCCTCAGATGAGGGCCTTTTTTTACGACGTTATGCGCGACGTAACAACCTGAATATACCCAGCACAACGATGGCGCCGACCACGGCGACCAGGAAACTGTGCAAATTAAAACCAGATACACTGCCGCCGATACCGAACATGGTAGCCAGCCAGCCGCCCACGACAGCACCCACGACGCCCAGGACACAGGTCAGAATAAAGCCGCCGCCATCACGACCAGGCATAATAAACTTGGCGATAACGCCAGCAACCAGACCAAATACAATCCAGGCGATGATACCCATAGCGATGCCCTCTTGCTTTGAAAGGCGCGCGAGACACCTGTCCGCGCAGGTAATGTAAGTATAGGCAATGGTGAGAAAATCATTTTCTTCTCACTGACTTAATTCGTCCGGCACAACGAAAAAAATCCCTGGTTTGTATTAAGTTCTGCGCAGGTGCTGCCGATAACTCAGGGATAGTCTCTCAATATCGAGGAGCCCCAGGGCGTGAGTAATTACAGTGAGCAGTTCCTGAAAAACAATCCGCTGGCTGTGTTAGGTGTATTACGGGACCTGCAAAAAAATGATGTCCCGGTACGTATTAGCTGGGGCAACAACCAGTTTATTAGCAAGATTCTCGACCTATCACCTGACAACGTGATTATCGACCTGGGTAGCCAGGACTATGAAAACCGCGCGGTGCTGCGCGCCGAGAGCCTCTGCGTCACGGCAGATACCAAAGGCGCCAAGGTTGAATTCACGCTGCCGGCATTTGAAGAAGGAGAGTATGAGTCGCTGCCTGCTTTCGTTGCCCCCCTGCCCGATTCCGTCTGGTTTATTCAGCGTCGCGAGTTTTTCCGTATTCCTGCGCCACTGCACCCTGCTTACTACTGCAGAGCCAAAATGCCGGACAAAAGTGAACTGCGCTTTCGCCTGTATGACCTCTCGCTGGGGGGAATGGGCGCATTAATGGAGGGCGCGAAACCGGAGTCGCTGGAGGAAGGGATGCGGTTTTCGCAGCTTGAGCTGGATATGGCGAACTGGGGGATATTTCGCGTCGATGCCCAGCTGATCTCCGTAAGCGAGCGGCAAGTGGTGGACGGTAAAAACGAGACCATTTCTACCCCGCGTCTCAGCTTCCGCTTCCTGAACGTCAGTCCGGCGGTTGAGCGCGATCTGCAACGTATCATCTTCTCACTGGAACGCGATGCGCGCGAGCGCGCGAGCAAAGTGCGCTGAGGATAACCGGGCAGCGTGGGGCTGCCCGGCCTGTTTTTACATCGCGTCCATCGCTTTCTGTACTTTCCAGATATAGCGCGGTGCCTGCGGAGCCGGATGGTTTTGCACCACGTGATCGTAAAACTCCTGTTTATTGAGATCGTTGATCTCGCTTATTGCCTTTTTACGATCCGACGAGAAGGTTCGCAGTAACGCGCCTGCCCCGTTCACGTATGAGACCACCAGCGCATACTGCATCACTTCCGGGTCTTCAATTCCCTTCAGAATGCCGTGTTCGAGAATACTCAGATAGGCCGTGCCCATCGAGATATTGCGCTCCGGGTTTTTCAGCTCGCTGGTAGAGGGCTCACCCTTCCAGCCCATATAGCGATACACTTCGCGCCCGGCCGTGGAGGCTTTAAGCTGCATCAGCCCAACCGCGTTGGATTTACTCACCAGCGTCGGATTACCGCCCGACTCCACCGCGATGATTGCGGTGATCAGCCGTGGACTCACCCCCCATGCCGCACCGGCTTTTTCGGTGATAGGCATCCACTGCATAGCGCGTTTGACCGGCACTTCCGGGTTCCAGGGTTGTTGTTTGTAATCCTGCTTCGACGAACAGCCCGCCAGCAATACCATCAAAAAAGCAAACCATCTCAATTTCACGTCATCTATCCTTATGGCCAGTCATCGCAGCTGCCCTCTCATCCACTTGCTGAAGGGCAATAACAAGCGGCATGATATATACATTTGGTTTTATAAGTCAGCAAGGAAATGCCATGTCTCAGTTTCATCTTATCGCTCCGTCCGGGTACTGCATAAACCAGGAGGCGGCGCAGCGGGGAATAGCGCGTCTCATTGAGAGCGGCCATAGCGTACAAAATCAGACAATTGTACCCCGCCGCCAGCAACGTTTTGCCGGCACCGAAGCGCAGAGACTGAACGATATCAATGCGCTAGCCACGCTGCCCGGCGCTGATCAAATTGTGATGGCGGTACGCGGCGGCTACGGTGCCAGCCGCCTGCTGGAGCAGATTGACTGGGCAGGGCTGGCGAGACGTCAGCAGCAGGATCCGCTGCTCATCTGCGGTCACAGTGATTTTACCGTGATTCAGTTGGGTCTGCTGGCACTGCACAATGTCATCACCTTTAGCGGCCCCATGCTGGCGGGCAATTTCGGCGCCCCGACGCTGGATGCCTTTACCATCGACCATTTCTGGCGGGCGCTGAGAAATCCTACCTTCACCCTGCACTGGCAGGGTCAGGGCCCCCGTTGCACCTGCGAGGGTCAACTCTGGGGCGGCAACCTGGCGATGCTGGTATCGCTGATTGGCACCCCCTGGCTACCCGTCATTGAGAACGGCATCCTGGTGCTGGAAGATATCAATGAGCATCCGTTCCGCGTTGAACGCATGCTGTTGCAGCTACACCATGCGGGTATCCTCGCGCGCCAGCGGGCGATTGTGTTGGGCAGTTTTAGCGGCGCAGCGGCCAATGATTACGATGCCGGCTACGATCTGCAAACCATGATCGATTACCTTCGTAGCAGAGTAGCGGTACCGGTGATCGCCGGACTCGATTTCGGCCACGAACAGCAGACGGTCACGCTGCCGCTGGGTGCGCAGGCAGTCCTTTTAAACGATGAAAAGGGCACCTCTTTAACGGTTAGCGGCCATCCGGTCATAAAGTCATAAAAAAAGGTGCTTAACCGCCTCATTTAAACGCTGTGAGTGTCGTTAATATGTTAGGGTTTTAATAACAGTCACAGCGTCAGGCGGGAGTAAGCAAACATTGGATGCCGCAGCAATAATCAGTCTCTTTATCCTGGGTTCAGTTCTTGTAACCTGTAGTATTTTATTAAGTTCGTTTTCTTCCCGTCTCGGCATACCTATTCTGGTTATTTTCCTGGCTATCGGCATGCTCGCAGGCGTTGATGGCGTGGGCGGTATTCCTTTCGATAACTACCCCATGGCGTACATGATCAGTAACCTCGCGCTGGCGGTGATCCTCCTTGACGGCGGCATGCGCACGCAGGCCAGCTCCTTTCGCGTAGCGCTGGGCCCGGCCCTGTCGCTGGCCACGGTCGGAGTGCTTATTACCTCAGGCCTGACGGGAATGATGGCGGCATGGTTATTTAAGCTGGATATCATGGAGGGGCTGCTGATTGGCGCCATTGTCGGCTCTACCGACGCCGCCGCGGTATTTTCTCTTTTGGGAGGCAAGGGGCTTAACGAACGTGTCGGCTCCACGCTTGAGATTGAATCCGGCAGCAACGACCCCATGGCGGTATTTCTTACCATCACGCTGATTGAGATGATTCAGCAGCATGAAACCGGCCTCAGCTGGATGTTCGCCTGGCACATCATCCAGCAGTTTGGTCTGGGGATCATTATCGGTCTAGCCGGGGGGTATTTGCTCCAGCAGATGATTAACCGCATTTCGCTGCCTGGCGGTCTCTACCCCTTACTGGCGCTCAGCGGCGGAATTTTGATCTTTGCCCTTACCACCGCGCTGGATGGCAGCGGCATCCTGGCGGTTTATCTGTGCGGCTTTTTGCTGGGTAACCGGCCTATCCGTAACCGGCACGCCATTTTGCAGAACTTCGACGGGCTAGCCTGGCTGGCACAAATTGGCATGTTCCTGGTGCTGGGGCTGCTGGTGACCCCGTCCGATCTGCTGCCAATTGCCGTACCGGCGCTGCTCTTATCGGCATGGATGATCTTCTTCGCGCGTCCACTGTCGGTATTTGCTGGCCTGCTGCCGTTCCGCGGATTTAACCTGCGCGAGCGCATCTTTATCAGTTGGGTTGGTTTACGCGGCGCGGTGCCGATCATCCTGGCCGTCTTCCCGATGATGGCGGGGCTGGATAACGCCCGCTTGTTCTTCAATGTGGCCTTCTTTGTGGTGCTGGTGTCGTTACTCTTCCAGGGGACCTCGCTGGGCTGGGCGGCCAAAAAAGCCAAAGTGGTGGTGCCGCCGGTCGGCTGGCCGGTCTCCCGCGTCGGGCTGGATATTCATCCGGAGAACCCGTGGGAGCAATTTGTCTACCAGCTGAGCGCCGATAAGTGGTGCGTGGGCGCGTCATTGCGCGACCTGCACATGCCCAGCGAAACACGCATCGCCGCGCTGTTTCGTGATAACGCTCTGCTGCACCCGACCGGCAGTACGCGCCTGCGCGAGAACGATATTCTCTGCGTGATTGGCCGCGAGCGAGACCTGCCTGCGCTGGGCAAGCTGTTTAGCCAGTCGCCGCCGGTGGCGCTGGATCAGCGCTTCTTCGGTGATTTTATTCTGGAGGCCAGTGCCAAGTTTGCCGACGTGGCCTTGATCTACGGTCTTGATGAAGGTCTGGAGTATCGCCAACAACAGCAGACGCTGGGTGAGATTATTCAGCAACTGCTAGGCGCCGCGCCGGTAGTGGGTGATCAGGTGGAGTTTGCGGGGATGATCTGGACCGTCGCTGAGAAGCAAGATAACGCAGTCCTGAAGGTGGGTGTTCGCGTTGCTGAGGATGCTGAAGAGTAGCGGCCTTGTTTATCGTATAAACAAGGCAATCTGAGGGTTGTAATGCCGATCAGTTAAGCACGGTGGAATTGTTCCGTTCACCTCATGTTCAGCAGAATATGGCATCACACCACCCGTGAACGTGATAAGGGGGACCGCCGGGCCCCCCTTATCAATCCCCGCGGCCCCGCGACGAAATCGGTGCTTCGCACTGCGCTCACCTCCCGACCTCCTGCCTGCGGTCGGCTCAACTCGACGTCCCTGTCTCGCTTCGCCTCTGGCCGCCATCCATGGCGTCCAGCCCTTGTCATCCGGTCTCCGGTTCGCCGATTTCAGCGGGGAGTCAACACCCGTGCCCCGGTCAGGCCGCTGAGGAAACGGCATAGAACAGAAATGCTTTAGTTAACGGAACAATTCACCCTACTTAACTGACTGGCATGACATCCCACGTTGTTTTTTTAGTGGTTACACCGTCACAACCGGTACCCGCGGTGCCAGGGCGCACATCAACTCGTAACCGATGGTGCCTGCCGCTGCGGCGACATCATCAATTTTTATCTCGTTGCCCCAGAGCTCAACCGGTGAACCGATACCCGCTTGCGGGCACGGCGTTAAGTCAATGGCCATCATATCCATTGAGATAGCGCCAACGGTGCCGGTGCGTACCCCATCCACCCATACCGGGGTGCCGTTGGGGGCGATGCGCGGATAACCATCGGCATATCCCCCCGCCACGATGCCGATCCGCTGCTCCCCGCTGGCGCGGTAGCGGCTGCCATAACCTACGGCATCACCCGCCTTCAGGGTCTGTACGCCGATAATTTCGCTGCGCAGGGTCATCACCGGTTTTATTCCGCTATTGGCTACATCCTGCCACTGACCCGACGGCGAGGCGCCGTACAAAATGATGCCGGGGCGCACCCAGTCGAAATGGGCCTGAGGATGCCAGAGCGTGGCCGCCGAGTTAGAGAGCGACCGCGGGCAGTTAAGCCCCTCGGCCGCCTGTTCGATACGCGCCATTGGCGCGGTAATTCCGTCGGGCAGTTCCGATTCGGCGAAGTGGGACATTAAGGTCATTTCGCCCACATTCTGCATGGCACGCAGCTGCTGCCAGACGCTGTGCACCCGCTCAGGTGGGAAGCCCAGGCGATTCATGCCGCTGTTGACCTTCACGTAGATATCCAGCGGCGCGTGCAGTTTCGCATTTTGCAGAACTTTGACCTGCCAGTTGCTGTGAATGCTGGTAGTAAGACGATATTTATCCAGCAGGGGTAACTCATCCGCATGGAAGAACCCCTCAAGCAGTAAAATCGGCCCTTTCCAGCCGCGCTCACGCAGCAGGATCGCCTCTTCAAGATTGAGCAAGGCAAAACCATCGGTAGCGCTTAAGGCGCTCCAGATGCGATCCAGACCATGGCCATATGCATTGGCTTTGACCACCGACCAGACGCGTGAAGCTGGCGCAGCGCGACGCACAACCTGCAGGTTATCCTTCAGGGCCTGCAAATCGATCTGTGCCAGAACGGGACGGGACATGACGACTCCTTTATTAGTTATGTGCGCCGTGCAGGTGTTGTGCGCGTGACGGAGAGTACCCCGGACGATAGCGCGCCACACTTAAATCATCAAACGGAATTGCCGGCGTCCGCCCGGAGATCAAATCGCTCAGCAGCTGACCAGAGCCACACGCCATGGTCCAGCCCAGCGTGCCGTGGCCGGTATTGAGCCACAGGTTTTTAAACGGCGTGCGGCCTACCACAGGCGTACCGTCCGGCGTCATCGGACGCAACCCGGTCCAGAAAGTGGCCTGCTCGATAACACCGCCGCGTGGGAAAAGATCCCCGACGACCATCTCGAGCGTTTCACGCCGCGGCTGCAGCAGCTCGGTGTTAAAACCGACAATTTCAGCCATGCCACCCACGCGGATGCGGTTATCAAAGCGGGTGATGGCGATTTTATAAGTCTCATCCAGGATGGTCGAAACCGGGGCGCCACTCTCCTCTTTCACCGGGATGGTGAGCGAGTAGCCCTTCAGCGGATAGACCGGAATGTCGACAATGCCTTTCAGCATGGCGGTGGCGTATGAGCCAAAGGCCATAACGTAGGCGTCAGCTTTGACCACCTCTTCCCCGCATTTCACACCGTAGATTTTTTCCCCTTCGTACAGCAGCTGATCGACAGCGGTGTTGTAACGGAATTTCACCCCTGCCTGCTCCGCCATCAGAGCCAGGTTCTGGGTAAAGAGCTGGCAGTCGCCGGTTTCATCGTTAGGCAGACGCAGGCCGCCGGTCAGTTTATGCGCCACGTCCGCCAGCGCAGGCTCAATCTGGGCCAGTTGACTGGCTTCCAGCAGTTGATAAGGCACGCCCGCATCTTCCAGCACTGCAATATCACGGGTGGCGTTCTCGTACTGCTGCGCCGTGCGGAACAGCTGCAGGGTGCCGCCCTGCCGTCCTTCATACTGGATATTGGTGCTGGCGCGCAGCGCTTTCAGGCAGTCGCGGCTGTATTCCGCCAGACGCACCATGCGGCCTTTATTCTCCATATAGTGCCGCGTGTCGCAGTTACGCAGCATCTGCCACATCCACTTTAACTGAGACTGGGTGCCATCCAGGCTTATCGCCAGCGGCGCATGGCGCTGGAACATCCATTTAATCGCCTTCAACGGCACACCGGGTGCCGCCCATGGCGCCGCATAGCCTGGCGAAATCTGCCCCGCGTTCGCGGCGCTGGTCTCCAGGGCCGGGCCCGGCTCCCGATCGATGACGGTCACATCATGTCCCGCCTGACTCAGATACCAGGCGCTGGTTACGCCAACGACGCCACTTCCCAGTATGACAACACGCATAGCCACTCCGTTAATAAGCAAAAGAACAATCTTCTGATTACAGATTGATAACTCAGATGAAAATATTATTCAACATACGGCTTTTTTATGGTGACTTACCTCACACCTTCCCCATCAGGCGGGGATGGGCGTTATTTGGCATCTCCTGCTGCGCGTCATTTTTAACCAGTATAAAATACTGCCGGGACCCCATTTTACCCCGTATTGAAAACGGGAAATCGCAAAGAAAAAAATCCTGCGTCAGCACGCTTTTGAATGGGGTGTTCTATGCTTGAAAAGAGGTTCTCCAGACAGAGAGAGCTAATCACAATGAGGGCGCGCTAATGGCTACTATTGATTCGATGAATAAGGACAGCACACGTCTCAACGACGGACCCGACTGGACCTTCGAGCTGCTGGATATCTATCTGGCAGAGATCGATCGGGTGGCAAAGTTGTACCGTCTGGATACCTATCCTCATCAGATTGAGGTCATCACCTCCGAACAGATGATGGACGCCTACTCCAGCGTCGGGATGCCCATCAACTATCCGCACTGGTCATTCGGCAAAAAATTTATCGAAACCGAACGCCTCTACAAGCATGGCCAGCAAGGGCTGGCGTATGAAATTGTGATTAACTCTAACCCCTGCATTGCCTATCTGATGGAAGAAAACACCATTACCATGCAGGCGTTAGTGATGGCCCACGCCTGTTACGGACACAACTCTTTCTTCAAGAACAACTATCTGTTCCGTAGCTGGACCGACGCCAGCTCAATCGTGGATTACCTGATTTTCGCCCGAAAATACATTACCGAGTGCGAAGAGCGCTACGGCGTGGATGAGGTGGAGAAGCTGCTCGACTCTTGCCACGCGCTGATGAACTATGGTGTGGATCGTTACAAACGCCCGCAGAAGATCTCTTTGCAGGAGGAGAAAGCGCGGCAGAAAAGCCGCGAAGAGTATCTGCAAAGCCAGGTGAATACGCTGTGGCGTACCCTGCCAAGACGCGAGGAGGAGAAGGCCATGCCCGAGGCTCGCCGCTATCCCTCCGAGCCGCAGGAGAATCTGCTCTATTTTATGGAGAAAAACGCCCCGCTGCTGGAGTCCTGGCAGCGTGAGATCCTGCGCATTGTGCGCAAGGTGAGCCAGTATTTCTATCCGCAGAAACAGACCCAGGTGATGAATGAAGGCTGGGCCACCTTCTGGCACTACACCATCCTTAATCACCTGTATGACGAAGGCAAAGTGACCGAGCGCTTTATGCTGGAGTTTCTGCATAGCCACACGAATGTAGTGTTCCAGCCGCCCTATAACAGCCCCTGGTACAGCGGGATCAACCCCTACGCGCTGGGCTTTGCCATGTTCCAGGACATCAAGCGTATTTGCCAGACGCCGACCGAAGAGGACAAGTATTGGTTCCCGGACATCGCCGGTTCAGACTGGCTGACAACGCTCCACTTCGCGATGCGCGACTTTAAGGATGAGAGCTTTATCAGCCAGTTCTTGTCTCCCAAAGTGATGCGCGACTTCCGCCTGTTCACGGTCATGGATGACGACCGCAATAACTATCTGGAGATTTCCGCGATTCATAATGAAGAGGGATACCGTGAGATTCGCAATCGCCTCTCCTCTCAGTACAACCTGAGTAACCTTGAGCCCAATATTCAGGTGTGGAATGTGGACCTGCGGGGCGACCGTTCATTAACGCTGCGTTATATCCCGCATAATCGCGCGCCGCTGGATAAGGGACGCAAAGAGGTGCTGAAACATGTGCATCGTCTGTGGGGATTTGACGTCACGCTGGAGCAGCAAAACGAGGATGGCAGCGTGGAGTTACTGGAACGTTGTCCCCCGCGAATGAACACGCTTTAAACAAAAAAGCCTCTCGATGAGAGGCTTTTTTTTAGTGACCGTGAATGGCCAGATCGCCGGGCAGCGTCTTCTGCATACGGTGCCAGATCTCACCACTCTCATGACCGTAGCGGCGTACCGTTTCGTATACTTGATCGTGCTGGCTTTCTGAACAGAGCTCGCTGAGCTTGTGGTAAAAACCGAGCGCCAACGCGCGGGCTTCCGGATTGGCGAAGTAGTGACGCCCAATGCGGGTATACAGACCTTTCATTCCGTTCAGGATCAGCCCGTAAATCGGGTTGCCGGAGGCAAAGGCCAGGCCGCGGAAGATGTTGTAATCCAGGGTGGCAAAGGCATCGGCATGATCTTCAACTTCGGTTGCACGGGCCAGCACTTCCAGCGCCTGGTCCGGATGCTGGCGGAATGCCGTGCGGATGAAGATAGTCGAGATGTTCGTGCGCACAGAGAGCAGGTTATCGATCAACTGCGGTACACTTTCATGATCGAGGCGCGCCAGCGTTTCGAGGATGTTCAGCCCCGATGTCTCCCAGAAGTTATTCACTTTGGTCGGTTTGCCATGCTGGATCGTCAGCCAGCCATCGCGGGCCAGACGCTGCAACACTTCACGTAAGGTAGTACGGGTAACGCCAATCAGTTCAGAGAGTTCTCGTTCAGCGGGAAGGATCGATCCAGGTGGGAAACGGTTATTCCAGATGCTTTCGATGATGTACTCTTCCGCGAAACCCGCCGGGCTTTGCGCCTTAATGACCATAGTGAGATTTCCATTACACAGCTTTTTGCTAATGGACTCATCATACCAGAGGCAGGCAGAGGCAGATAGCGCAGCGACGCGAGAAAAAAGGGATCGCTGTTCTATTTTTGTCAATTTACGTCTGCCTCCATGCCCCCTGTGCAGCTCAGTTGCGTATACTTAAATTGTAATTATGTGATGGGCAAGGAAATCTGCTGTGGAAATGTCTTATGGGCGCGCTTTTTGGCGCAATTTTTTAGGTCAGTCGCCGGACTGGTACAAACTGACTCTTCTCGCGTTTTTGATTATCAACCCGGTAATCTTTTTCATTCATCCCTTCACCGCGGGCTGGCTGCTGGTGGCGGAGTTTATTTTCACCCTGGCGATGGCGCTAAAATGTTATCCGCTGTTGCCCGGTGGGCTGCTGGCCTTCGAGGCGGTCGTGATCGGCATGACCAGCGCGGACCACGTGAAAACAGAGCTGGCGAATAATCTGGAAGTCTTGCTGCTGCTGATGTTTATGGTGGCAGGGATCTTCTTTATGAAGCAGTTGCTGCTGTTTATCTTCACGCGCCTGCTGCTGAGCATTCCGTCAAAGACCCTGCTCTCCCTTGCTTTCTGCTGCGCAGCCGCATTCCTGTCGGCGTTTTTGGATGCGCTGACGGTAGTGGCGGTGGTCATCAGCGTCGCCGTGGGCTTTTACGATATTTATCACCGGTTCGCCTCCTCGCGCCCGGCAGAGACGCTACAGGATGACAGCCATGTCGATGCCCAACAGCGCGATGTGCTGGAGCAGTTTCGCGCCTTTTTACGCAGCCTGATGATGCACGCCGGGGTGGGTACCGCGCTGGGTGGCGTCATGACCATGGTCGGCGAGCCGCAGAACCTGATTATCGCTAAAGCGGTGGGCTGGGGCTTTGGTGACTTCTTCCTGCGCATTGCACCCGTTAGCGTGCCAGTTCTGGTGTGCGGGCTCTTTACTTGCTGGCTGGTGGAAAAGAGAAAATGGTTTGGCTACGGTACTGAACTGCCTGCCCCGGTACGCCAGGTGCTGCAGGATTATGATGCGAAAAGCCGCAGCCAGCGGACTCGTCAGCAGACGCTTAACCTGATTGTCCAGGGGGTCATTGGCGTCTGGCTGATCATTGCCCTGGCGTTTCATCTTGCTGAGGTAGGCCTGATTGGCCTGTCGGTGATTATTCTCGCCACCTCGCTCACCGGCGTGACCGACGAACACGCCATCGGTAAGGCGTTTACCGAGGCGCTGCCTTTTACCGCTCTGCTGGCGGTCTTTTTTGCGGTGGTGGCGGTCATTGTTGATCAGCAACTGTTTGCGCCTATTATCCACTTTGTTCTGCAGGCCGAGCCGGACGCGCAGCTCACGCTGTTTTATCTCTTTAACGGCCTGCTGTCGTCGATTTCGGACAACGTCTTTGTAGGCTCGGTCTATATTAACGAAGCCAAAGCGGCGCTGGAGAGCGGAGCCATTGATCGCCAGCAGTTCGAGATGCTGGCGGTGGCGATCAACACCGGGACTAACCTCCCCTCGGTTGCCACTCCAAACGGCCAGGCCGCCTTCCTCTTCCTGCTCACCTCTGCGCTGGCCCCACTCATCAGGCTCTCTTATGGCCGCATGGTATGGATGGCGTTGCCCTACACGGTGGTCTTAACGCTGGTTGGTTTGTTGTGCGTCAAAATTATGTTGATTCCTCTTACCCACTGGATGATCGGGGCGGGTATACTGGCCGCGCAATAAGTCAGTCAAACCGGGCAGTCAGATGCCCGGTTTGACTTTCCGCATGATAAATATCCGATTACGTTTTATTTTTCGCTGAGCAGGTGGCGTGTGAAATGAATTCGTTTACACTGCGCTTTCTAAGCATGTCCCAGGGAAATGATTATGTTGAGATTTTTGAACCAGTGCTCGCGCGGTCGCGGAGCGTGGTTATTGATGGCGCTGACCGCCTTTGCGCTGGAAATGGTCGCGCTGTGGTTCCAGCATGTGATGCTGCTGCAACCCTGCGTGATGTGTATCTATGAGCGTTGTGCACTATTTGGCATTATGGGTGCCGGTCTGGTCGGCGCTATCGCGCCGAAGACGCCGTTACGCTACGCGGCTATCGCCATCTGGTTATACAGCGCCTGGCAAGGCGTTGAGTTGGCCTGGCAGCACACCATGATCCAGCTGCACCCCTCGCCGTTTATGACCTGCGATTTTGCCGCTCGCTTCCCAGGCTGGCTGCCGCTGGATAAATGGCTGCCGCAGGTGTTCGTGGCATCGGGCGACTGCTCTGTGCGTCAGTGGGAGTTTCTGTCACTGGAGATGCCGCAGTGGCTGGTTGGTATTTTTGCGGCTTACTTCATCGTGGCGCTGCTGGTACTGATTGCTCAACCCTTCAAACCGAAAAAACGCGATCTGTTTGGTCGGTAATGAATGCGAATAAAAAAACCCGCCTCGGCGGGTTTTTTTATGTTTAACGATTGGGATGATTCAAAATGTGGTCTTCCCAGTCGCGCACCTCAGACTCTTTCACCGCAATATGGCGTACCGAAATACGCTCGCCGTGCATCGCCGCTTTCGAACCGGTCAATAACGGGTGCCACGTCGGTAACCCCTTCCCTTCCGCCAGCAGACGATAGGCGCAGGTATGGGGCAACCACTCGAAGGTTGGCAGGTTATCACGGGTCAATTTTATGCAGTCCGGCTCAAGCTCGAAGCGACGCTCATAATTACGACACTGACAGGTTTTAATATTGAGTTGGTTGCAGGCGACGTTAGTGAAATAGATCTCATCAGAGTCTTCATCCATCAGCTTATGCAGGCAGCACTGCCCGCAGCCATCGCACAACGATTCCCACTCCGCGTCGGTCATTTCGTCGAGAGTTTTGCTTTGCCAGAAAGGGATTTCGCTCATAAGGATGTCCACACGTCAAAAAGAAAGCGCACCTTATAACCAGTCTGGCACGGGGATGCAAGTTTTGCCGCCCATTAGCGGCGGCAAGCTGTGCTTACAGCACGCGGGTTTTCAGCGACTGGCCTTTAAAAGCCACTTCCAGTTCATCACCGCTATTCAACGGCCCAACCCCATCCGGGGTGCCCGTCAGGATCACATCACCCGGTTTCAGGGTGAAGAAACGGCTCATATAGGCAATAAGCGGGACGATTTTATGGATCATGTCTGCCGTGGTGCCTTCCTGACGCACTTCGCCGTTCACCTTGAGGCTGAGCGGGGTATTTTGTGGATCGTCAGGAAATTCAGAAACAGGCACAAATCCGGAGATCGGGCAGGAATTATCAAAACCTTTGGCTTTTTCCCACGGCTGACCGGCTTTTTTCATTTTACCCTGTACGTCGCGCAGCGTCAGATCCAGCGCCACACCATAACCCGCTATCGCTTTCTGGACATGCTCTTCCGAGGCCTGACGAAGCGTTGCGCCAATCAGTACCGCCAGCTCAACTTCATGATGGACTGATCCCAGCCCCTGCGGCAGGGCCAGCGGCTGGCGAATATCGCAAAGCGCTGTTTCAGGTTTAATAAACAGCACGGGTTCGTCCGGAACCGCGCTACCCATTTCCTGAATATGCTTCGCATAATTACTGCCTACGCAAACTACTTTACTTACAGGATAATCGAGTAATGCCCCTTGCCAGTTATGATGCTGATACATAATCGTCCCCTAAAAGGTTAATGTGACGCTGACAGATAATTCTGAACTACTTTTTTCCCTGCTCCGCAAGATGCTGTTTAAGTAAATTCTCCGGAGGAGGAGGAAGTTGTAAATAATAGCCTTGCTCGGCCAGTGCGGTTTTTACTTTTTCGAGATCGGCATTGATCAATTTTTTACGGCCATCCAGCGGCAGAAGCATCGCCAGCTGGCGTGGACCAAACTGCTTCAGTAATTCTTCAGGCACGCGGGAAAAATCGTCTTTTTTTTCGACATACAGATAAGCCTGGTCGCGTTGGGTACTTCTATAGATCACACAAAACATACTTTTACTCTTTTTGATGCGTAATTTCGACATACGCTATCACCAACCAAACCCGCACCACAAGCCAGCCAGCTTAAAATGGGTTTGCAGATTTTTGCCTTCCTCTGCTCATTTGTGTCAATCCTGTGGCACATTCCCGTCACATCACCGGGCATTCGTCGAACTCACCCGACCGCGCATCATTGATGATGTACTTGATCACCCCAAACACCGCCAGCGCATCTGACGTATTCTCCCTGTCCACCGGCAACTCCTCCCATCTCCCATCAGCAAGATTCTCCAGGTGTGGTCGCGGATGAGTCCGGTACCGCTTTATCCTGAATTCACCCTCAAGAGCACAAACAAGAAGAGAACCGTCGCAGGGCTTCAATACCGAGTCGATGAGCAGCAGCGCACCGGACATGATTCCGGCTCGATAGTGAGTCTCTGCCGCGCGCATGTAGTACGTGGCTGACGGATGGCTTATGAGCATCGAGTCAAGTGATATACGTGATTCGGTGAAGTCTGCTGCGGGTGATGGAAAGCCCATGATCTGCACTCCAATTTATACTGTATACATATACAGTGCATCACCCATTGAGATTGATCAACACGCATTGGGCAGCCATATTAGAACAGCAATATGATGAGAATTACGCCTGATAGGTTTTTAAAAGCGAATGAATCATTTGCGCGCCTAAGCTAAATTTAGATGTACATCACAGTAATCACGAGTATCAGTTTGCAATTGAATAATTATCCATTGTATAGTTTTGTTTTTTGCGCGAATTTACACAATGAATCAACGTATTGTCTGGCTGGACAACATAAGAGCTCTGTCTTGCATTCTGGTGGTGCTTCTTCATGCTGCTGCTCCATATCTATATAAATTTCAGAAAATAGATATATCTACCTGGTATGTGGCGAATATTATCGACTCATTTACCAGAGTCTGCGTACCTCTATTTTTTATGATTTCGGGGTACATCTTTATGCGCAATAAAGATGTTAAAACCAAGAATATTATAAAACTTGTGGTGAATTTGGTTTTTTATAGCTCAATCTCCGTGGCATATATTGCATATGCTTACGGCATTGTTCCATCTCTTGAGACTTTGTTTAAAGCTATAACAAAACCCGTTTTCTATCATTTGTGGTTTTTCTACACGATAATTCTGTGCTATATCTTCTTCTGTATTTTTCAGGTTAAGCAAGTATCACCTAAAAAAATGATTTTCGTGGCTTCGATCATCTTTGTATTTTTCAATCTCAGATCATTCCACTTCACGAGAACTCTTTTTGATTTTGAAATGAAAGGAGTGCTGTTCCTGGATGAGTCGACTTTGTTTTACCTTGTCTATGCAGCGCTCGGGGCGTCGTTAGGTGCTGCTGAGAGTAATGGCAAGAATAATAAGCTATATCTTCTTGGTTTTGTTGTGTTCTCGGCTTTAACCGCAGTATTTACCGCGCTAGCCTCTCACAAGGGAGGGACTTGGTTTGGCGGGTTCTACAGCAACTTCTCATTCCTGGTTCTTTGGGCATCAATTTGCATGTTCATCTTCATAAAGAACTGCGGCGATTCATTTCTTATTTTTGGGAAGGCAACACCATTCATAGCATCGGTTTCTCTGCCTGTTTATGGTCTGCACGCTCTTGTACTTGATTATATAAATAAGGTGCACAAAGATTCCAACTACTTTGATATCCTGTATGTATTTTCAGTAGGGGCTATAGTCAGCGTCGCGATGGGATATTTGATTTATAAGCTAGACACCAGAAGATTTGTTTCATGATTTAATTGGCAAGGCATCCCCTTGCCAAAATCTTAAAAACTCGACTCCATAAACGCAGAGATTTTGTCTGCGAGCAATTCATATCCTTCCTTGGTTGGATGTACACCATCAACAAGGTATTCTTTCGCGGTATATTGATTTATTCCGCTTTTCCTATACCCGTCCCATACCTCAATGTGATTCCTACCGCAGCACTCTATCAATGCGTCTACAAAATCAACAAGGAATACACCATTTGCATTCGTTGTTTTATCTGAACCACCATTGACGCCATCATAATCAGACGGAGTTCTTAATCTCCATAGAGGGGTTATAAACACTAGCCGCATTCTTGGATTTCGATCCAGTAACTGCTGAATAATATAGTTTATACTGCCACAGAATGTTGAACCATCAGGTGTGAAGTCTGTAACCTTTCCAATTTGGTTATTAATATGTCTGTTGCCACCATAGTCGTTAGTTCCGAACGCAACTATCGCGTAATCAACGCTTTCCCAGTCAGTCAGTTTCAGTTTATTTATTTGCGGAAGGTTATTATCGCTAAACTCACGGATTAAATCGTCAGCGAAAGACTCCATTCGTGAATAATCATTGGTATTAATGGAGTGAGCAATGCGGTACATACTCATTGAATCGTAACCGATATGGATGTGAGCACCCATACGGCAGCCACCGAAGCCATACTTGAGGACATTCGCACCGGTTCGAAGCGCTATACGCTCCGGAATATCACCAAACTCTGTCAATGAGTCACCGAAGTAAGCAATTGTTTTTTTGCTTAGCGAACGCCTATTTGCAACAGGCTTATCTATCAACTTCCTAATGCCATTTTTATCATCTTCTGGTGTCTTTTTATTTGCTGAAACATACCCGGACATTGCAAATGCACCCGCTATAGATGCCAGTGTCAGCTTGAGTATGTTTCGCCTGTTTTCCATTGATAATGCCACCCCGTCAGATTTCAGATTAATAGGATCTTACGTCGTGACGGGCGCACATTCAATGTTTTACCAGCGAGCCTCCCAATTCACCGCTGCAGTGAATCGCCACAGATAATCTAGACACTTCCGAGCCGCTGATAATATTGTTTTTCGTATTCAGTTGGTGGCATATGATCACTCGAACCATGCCGACGCTTACTGTTATAAAACATTTCGATGTAATCAAAAATATCACCGCGAGCTTCTTCTCGCGTTCCGTAGATCTTTTTCTTTATCCGTTCACGTTTCAGTAGCTGGAAAAAACTTTCTGCGACTGCGTTGTCATGACAGTTACCGCGACGGCTCATACTGCCCTCCAGCCCGTGTGATTTCAGGAACGACTGCCACTCATAGCTTGTGTACTGACTGCCTTGATCAGAATGAACCAGCACCTGCTTTTGAGGATTACGTCGCCACACGGCCATCAGAAGTGCATTCAGGACAATATCCTTTGTCATCCGGGGCTGCATTGACCAGCCAATAACTTTGCGCGAGAACAGGTCAACAACCACAGCCAGATACAGCCAGCCTTCGTGAGTCCGGATGTAGGTGATGTCCGTTACCCAACGCTCATCCGGTGCTTCCGGGTTGAACTGCCGCTGGAGCCTGTTGGGCGTCACGATGCTGGTTTCACCCTTACGTGCCCGTGGGCTACGGTACCCGACCTGAGCCCTTATCCCGGCACGCTTCATCAGTCGCCAGACACGGTTAACTCCGCACTGTTGTCCGGTATCCCGCAGGTCGAGGTGGATCTTGCGATAACCATAAACGCAACCCGACTCCAGCCAGAACTGCTTTATCAGCCCCGTCAGCCTCAGGTCAGCATGATGCCGCCGTGAATCCGGCTGCTGAAGCCAGGCGTAAAAACCACTCGGATGCACATCCAGCACCCGACAAAGCAGTCGGACAGGCCAGCAATAGGTGTTGTCACGGATAAAGGCGTACCTCAGTCGGACAGCTTTGCGAAGTACGCCGCGGCTTTTTTTAATATGTCCCGTTCGTCGGTAACCCGCTTCAGCTCTTTCTGGAGGCGTCGGATCTCAGCCTGAGCGTCTGACTGGACTTTATTGGTTGAGGAATCCGGGCCATATGCCTTTATCCAGGCATAAAGACTGTGGGTGGTGATACCGAGACGTGTTGCCACGCTGGAAACAGAATGGCCGCGATCAACAACCTGTTTTACCGCTTCAATTTTAAACTCTTCGGGATAACGCTTACCGCTCATGGGCACCTCTCTTTAAGTCATCTTAAATGACTCTGAGGTGTCTGTTAAACCCGTGGCGATTCACACGGGGCGTGTCGGGATTTAACGCAGATGATTTCGGTTATGCCTTTCAGTTCTGTGTTCGGGTTGTATTTCTCATCCCGGTAGATCATGAAAATGACATCGGCTTCCTGCTCGATAACACCGGACTCTCGGAGGTCAGCTGCGACCGGGCGCTTGTTCGCACGCTCTTCGACCTTACGGTTAAGCTGAGCCAGTGCGATGACCGGGCAGCGCAACTCCTTCGCCAGGTTCTTCAGCCCAGTGGCGATCTCCCCTACGCTGCGGTTCATGTTCTCAGGGTCAGACATGCGCATCTTCTGGAGGTAATCGACAATGACCACACCAAGTCCGCCAAGCTTCTTGCTCATGCGCCGGGCTTCCGCTCGCACCTGGTGAACGCTGAGGGATGGCTTGTCGTTGATATAGATCGGGGCTTCGATGAAATCCTTCATGCAGTGGCCGACCTTACCCCAGGCACCATCCATCACGCCGCTTTGCTTGCTGAGTAAATCCTCTTTGCTCACCCGGGCCCGGTGGAAAGCGACACGCTCCGAGATCTGATCAACTGGCATTTCCAGACTGAAGAACAGCACAGGCTTTTTGTTCTTCAGGCCGACGGTCTCGGTCACGGTGGTGCTGAACATGGTTTTCCCCATGCCCGGGCGACCGCCAACAACGATGAAATCGGTGTTGTTGAACCCGCCGAAAGCGCTGTCGATGGTTGCCATACCCAGCTCGGTTTTGTGCTTCCAGATATCGCCGCTGATAATCGACTGGATGGTCTCAAGAGACATGTCGATCCCGGTGGTGATGTGCTCGGTTCCATAGTCAGCACTGTGCTCAATGCCGGAGATATCAGCCTGAATGTTGCCGATGATGTCAGCTATACCCTCACTGGATGGCTCCGATAGTTTCTGTATCCCTACCTGCAGGGCAAGAGTCATCCGGCGACCCAGGTGCATTTCACGAAGCTTCTCGCAATAAGCCGCAAGGTTTGCGAACGACGGCGTGTTCTTGCTGCATTCAGCCAGGTAAGCGAATCCACCTGCGTCCTCCAGCGCCCCAAGATGCTCAAGGTCACTGGTCAGGGTTAGCAGGTCTATCTTCTCCCCGGACTCGTTGAGGCGCTTGTAGGACCGCAGAGCCACCTTGTGAGGCGCTGCTGTGAAGTGATCCTCAGTCAGCCCCTCAATCGCGTCAGTCGCCATATCAGCACCCTCTGTGCGCCCTGCTGCAAGCATGATCCCGCCAATGACGGCCTGCTCAACGTACAAATCGATAAAACGGCTCATGCAGTCACTCCCTTGCGCATACGGTGCTCGTTGATGGCCTGCTCGTAGACAGAGCCCCAGTTTTTCGGATTCAGGATCCAGTCGAGAGTCAGCCATGGCTGATCGCCTCGGGTGCTGAACAGGGAGGATTTCCCGATCAGCTCGAAGGCCATGCCCATGTGCTTCAGCTCTCGCCAGTTGCCCTGGCTGGTTTTGCCATTCCAGACCGCCTCAAGGTCGCGGTAGGCCGGTCGGCGGCGGCTCCACTCATGCAGCGAGACAGCCTTAGCCGGGAATTTGCCATTCCAGAGTTTGATGATCTCTTCGTGTGGGCATGGTGCCGGGTTGCTGCCCTGCCCGTCTGCCCAGATCAGGGCGTCTGACAGGTAGCCATCGAAGCGGGTCATTCGGCACAGGTTTTCCGGCTTGAATCTGTGGTCCCATTTTGCGTGGGCCCAGCGGATAACCAGTTTCAGCTCTTCAGCGGTGTAGCACTGGTCTTTGCACTTCACGGTGGTGAGCGCTTTTTCGAACGGTGCCAGGTTTGAGTAACGACCGCCTGTCAGCTGGTTGAAGTAATCCATGACTTCCTGAGCGAGCATGTTTTCCCCCTGGGGGGTAAGGGGGGTTTTATTAGTTTTAGTAACTCCATTCTTGTTCTGTTCGACGGGTGGTTCGTCACCCCCTTCGACGGGTACGAGCTTCAAGACCGCGCCAGCACTGGGTTTAGGTTCGACTGGAGGTTCGTCACTACCTTCGACGCCTGAAATACCCTGATATTCACAGTAATTTGTGATGGTAATCACGGTTCCGAATGGGGTTCCTTTAGTGCTTAACATCCCTTCCCGACTGAAGAAATTCAGCATTCGCTCAACGGCTTTCGAGCTCTTTTCGTTGCCATCCTGATCGCGAAGTTTTCTCGCCAGAATGGCGGTGGTGGTCACCAGCTGCCCGGCCCCAAGCATCCACTCACGACCGGCAAATTCAACGCTGCCCGGCTTAAAGCGAGCCTCACCAAGCAGGCGCACCCACAGGGCTAACTTTGCTGTATCCTTTGACCACGGTGCCGTGAGAGCGCTTCTGAACATGGCAAAGTGACCCTGCTTCCTGTTGTCCACGCGAGAGCTCCTGGAGGAATACACGCCTCCGTTTCGATCTGCTAACTTAACGACGCCCATGCTTCACCCCTGACTTAGCCATTGCGATGCGGATAACCCCAATCAGGCGCTCTGCGAATGCCTGGTTCTTGGACGCTGCGACGATAAGACCGTCTGGCGAATCTGGATGGCGTCGCTCCTCTTTTTCCTGGTACTTTTTGCGTTTAGCCATTAAAATGACTCCTGTTAGATGTGTTGGCGTAACACAGTGACTTAAGCCCTGAACGAGTTACCGCTCGTTTGGGGTTTTTCATTTGAGAGAATCTCCGCAACCTGCTTTGCCAGTCTCGCCATGTCGTCATCAACGACACCCCACTCCAGAACCGCTAAGAGCATCGCCAGCTTAGGCAGCATGTTTTCTTTCCAGCGGGTAATGCCTGATTTATCCATCCCGATCGCTTTGGCCACGTTTGAGGCACCTTTCATGGCAATCTGATTCAGGATCCAGGACTCAATTTTTCGAGCCTGGGCTTTGTTTCGGGTAGTTGTGTTTTCCATTAGTTAAAATCCTTAATAAGTTGTTGAGTCGGCTGACTAATCAGCCGAGTAAAATTGGGTTCCAGATTGTTAAAGAGCGGTAGTACTTACGGGGTTTTGCTGTGCGGGAAAGGCTTGATTTCTTCAGCCTTGATTTTCCCGTCGGGCAGTCGGTTGATAAAAATCTGACGCCCAACCCTAATTGCCTTGCTGATTGCCGTCTGGTGTACACCGATAGCGTCAGCTGCTTTGGCCTGACCTACCTCGCCAACAAACTCAGCTAAAGAAATCTTCATGTGGTTGCTCCTTTGAGTGCACAACCAAACAATACCAGAAGTATTACATAAAGCAATACCTGCGGTATTTTTAAAATATGAGCTTTGGTATTAATATCTGATAATGGAAAAGAAAAAGATCCTCACCACCGCTCAAGTGGCTGATTCACAGCGTTTAAAAGCCCTTTACGAAGCGAAGAAAAAAGAACTGGGTATTACTCAGCAATCCATTGCGGACGCGCTGGACATATCTCAGGGTGCCGTCGGCCATTACCTGAATGGAAGGAATGCCTTAAATACAGCGGTAGCATCGGTCTTTGCCAGGCTTCTTGGGGTTAGTGTCTCGGACTTCAGTCCTTCCCTGGCGAAGGAAATCTCTGATATGAGTTCGGTAGCGTCAGAAAATACTTCGTTCGCCGGGCATTATTCACCTGGCTCAAAATATCCCGTCCTTAGCAAGGTACAGGCCGGCGCATGGTGCGAGGCTGTTGAGCCGTACACTCTAAAGGATATAGACCTTTGGCTTGAATCAGATGCTCATATTCAGGGGGAGGCGTTCTGGCTGCAGGTGGATGGTGACTCGATGACAGCTCCAGCTGGCCTTAGCATCCCTGAAGGTACCTTCGTTCTTTTCGATACGGGCCGCGAGGCGATCAACGGCAGCCTGGTAATAGCAAAGCTATCTGATTCTAACGAGGCGACGTTTAAGAAGCTGGTTATCGATGGTGCACAGAAGTATCTGAAGGGGCTCAATCCCCAGTGGCCGCTTGTGGCAATTAACGGCAACTGTCGGATCATAGGTGTCGCTGTAGAGACAAAATTACGATTGATATAATTTTAGCGTTAACGGTTCAAAGTTAACTGTAACGTTAACCATGACTCACACGGAAAGTTAAATGAACTTCTCTATCTTCGGTGGCGATATCGACCTAAGCGCAATGCCCGACAGCATTAAAGAGCTTAGGATTTTTTGGGAATCGTTGTATGATAAGTGCCCTGTAATAGCGTTGCTCTTGATATTGATGGTTCCGGTGACGTTGCTCTATATCATCTACACTGTAGGTAGCATCTTTAAAAATGAACGATCTCTTGATAAAAAGGTCGTAGAAGCAATGAAGAAATCGAAAAAGAGGGGGAAAAAGAAATGATTGTTAACATGCTGTCAGCTCTTGCCCTTGCTTTAGTTATCGTTGCGTACTGGGTATTGTGCCGCAGGCGCGCATTGAGATATCAGAAAAAAGCTGTAGAGCTTATCGAAGAATACTTTGAAGATAGGGGTGTTCCAGAAGCAGATAAAGAGTCGTTGTATCGCTCTTACCGTCTATCTCGTAAATTTTATATGTTGCCCTTATGCGCCATGGCGTGTCCGTTCGTCTTGGCTTACATGTTGATAGCAAAAGGCAAGCTCGACATTAAGCCAACTCAGAGAGCGAACAACAAACTCTATGATGCAGCTTTTGATCAGTGCATGAAAATGACAATCAGCAAAAATCCAATATCTTCTATATTGGCGATTGCGTTGATTGGATTAAGTTTTGCTTTCGCAATCCCGGTTGGTGTCATCCTTAACAGACTGTCATCAATGCCTACAGCTGCTGGAATAGCAAACCTTTTTGCAACCATAAGCTCAGTGGCTTCAAGAAAAGCTCACGGCCACTAATATTACAAACCCGGCCACCGCGCCGGGTTTTTTATGCCTGCTATAGCGAGATCCAAAAGTTACTGCGCTGGCGTTAAAATCAATGACTTACACTAACCACTAAAGCCAGCATCCAATGCAATTCAATCACTTATGACGTGATCCAAAATAACCTGCGCTGGCGCATGTTGCTCCTGCACTTTTTTGTCACTCCTGCACTACCTTCCTTTCCGCACTATCTCGGCTGCATCCCTGTTCACGCCCTTCCCTATCACATTGCCAGCATCTCTTCGGTTCTGCTCCAGCTGCTCGACCAGGTTATCTCTGTTAATCACCTTCCCGTCACCTATAAGCTGAACGATAGCTGCACCAATGGCGCAGCCGATCATGCCTGCACGCTCTTCGTCCATCATAACTGACACCCTATTTGCTGTTTTTCGAAGCATATCACTGAGATTTACAAAAATAAATTCCCTTATATTTCATACCAATAGTATTAATTCTCAATTTATTAATACTCGCGGTATTGCTATAAATTAATACCGCTAGTATTGTTACCCCATCGAAACGAACTCGACAGCTGAGCGAAGTTAGCCAGCGGCGGACAGCAAGTCGCCTGCTTTTTAACAATTCAGACAAGCAGCAAATCACCCGGAGCGCTCCTGGCAAATTGAAATGGCGCCCAATGGGATTGAGGCAGGTGTGTAACGCGTGGCGGGTATAGCGCACGAAGAGGACGCCGCACCGGAATGGTTTGCTGCTCAGTCGCCCTGAACATCGGGGCAGATTTACCAGGTGGCATTCACGAGTGCCACCCGGCAAATCAACCAACAACCAAGGAGAGCATATGCGACGGCGCAAATCTTTAAATACAAATTACTAATACCTGGTCGGCGTACTGCATACATCGTGCAGTTGCGATGTACTCCCCCGGCATAGTCGGGGGTTTACAAGGAATGTTTTGGGGTGTGGTGAAGCTCAACGGCGAGCTAGGGAATAGTTTTGTGGCAAATACTCGCGATAAGTAGCTGCAAGGCGCGCGTAACCCAATCGGCAGCGCACCGATGGAAGCTGGTTCGACTCCAGCCACCACACCGCCAAAGCATTTCACAGCGCGTTAATAACAACTTATTGAGGTGAGGAAATGGAAATAGAAGTACCAGAAAGTTTCGACCCGGAATGGCAAGCAGCAATGCTGGAACAGCTGGCGGGAAATATCTCAGCTTTTAAAGAGCGAGATGATGAACCGAATGAGCTTCTTATCGACTGCGAAGAGATTATCGAAGCTCTTCGTGAATATTCAGGGTATTGAGGTCGCTTAGGCGGCCTTCACCATAGGTCATTTACGAGTGGCCTGCGGTGAATAAACAAAGGGGTGAATCAGCCTCAAGCATCGAAAGCCGGTGCTTGGTGATGGTAATCTCACCATCATCAACCTAACAGGAGACGATGATTCTGTTCTGGTTGAATTGGAGAAGACTTCTTAGCCCGCCCCGTGCGGGCATTTTTTCGGGGGTTGTATGTCTGCTGACGATATCTCATTGAAATATGGCACACATCAGCCAGAGACGACTCTGGCGACTCTTTCCATTGAAGAGGCATCAGAAATCATTCGGGAGAAGCTTCGCGCTGAGGTTCGCTCAGAACTCGAAGGCGAGTATGGGGATCGAATTTACTATGCAGAGGAAGAGGCTTCCGAATGGGAGAGTCGCGCTGATGACTTCGAATCAGACGCTAAGCAGCTGGCGATGGCTATAAGGGAGGCTCTAGATGCTGAGAGTCTTGATGATGCAAAAATCATCCTGGAAAGGGTCAAGCGTGACCTTGATAACTATTTCTGACTGAGGTCGCTTAGGCGGCCTTTTTTACGCGGGTAACTACAGAGGGTGAGGGTATGGGCAGGAAGTTCAAAGTTTACCTGGATTCAGGGGCGAACATCCACAGTCGCTATGAGGCAGAGGTTGATCTGGATGACTTCGGAATCTCGTCAGAGGAATGGGATGAAATGTCTGACGAAGAGCAGCAGGAAACCATGCGTGAAGTAGCGTGGGAGCGCATGGAATGGGGCTACAACGAAATTAAATAGGCTGCGTAACGCGGCCTTTTTTTTGCGGGTAACTACAGAGGGTAAGGCGATGCAAGTGCAAGTGAGCGTTAGGAAAGAGGTGAACGTTAAGCGCATCAAGACCTGCATAAAGGTTTGCGACCGCTTTACGGCAGAAGTATTTGATGAGGCGGATAACAACATTCGCACCATTGAGAATGAGTACGTTCCTGACTGTTTTCCGGGTCAGCATTACGGCGACTATCTGGAGCTTGATATAGATATCGAAACCGGGCAAATCCTCAACTGGAAAAAGCCAACACCTGAGCAGCTCAGTCAGCTACTCGGCGAAGAAGACGAATAGACCCGCTCCGGCGGGTTTTTTATCGGCCATACATAGGCAGATTTTCGAGTCTGCCCATTTATGACAACCGGCGGCCATCCACCGCCCCTTAGCGCAGAAGTCTTGTTTAACGTTCAGCGGCCCGGCTTAAGGGCGGAGATGATTATGAAAAGTAATTTCGCATGGGGAGACTCCAAGTTCCCGCAAGTTGGGCAAGAAGTAAATTTCTGGATTGATGAAGACTCTCGATACGCTCAGGGAGTGGTTGTTTATTCAGGTCGTAAGGGCGCCACAGTTGATATTGGCTATCTGGCTTCATCTGGTGAGCCGGGTGACTTCTCGCCAATCACTGAAGAAGACCGTAAGAAATACGCCTTCATCAATGCTCTGCATTATGACCCATGCGTTATTGGGGAGCATCGCTTATTTAAGAACACCGCAGAAGCTCTGTACGACGCAATCAAGGCAGGGAAAGTTCCTGGCGTTAAGTTGGAGTCATCATGACAGTCACCCACAACGGCAAGCAGTACACCGCCAAAAAGCTCAACGATAACGAGTGGCAACTGACGTCGGTATCGGCACCGCGTGAAAAACTGACGCTGAACCGCTGGCAGATGCATATCGCTGGCCTCCTGGAACAGGTTGAGGTAAAGGTATGATTGGAATGCACTACGGCACCGCATCAGTGCCACGTGGCGAGGTTTTACCGGGCACAATGCTGCAACACCACGGTAAAACTTATCGCGCCTCTGCGAACGTTGCGAAAGGCCTGTACGCCTTCAACATCTTCGAAAAAACCATCATCAAAAGTGATTCCGTCGTTGTGCTGCTGAATGAGCGCGGCGAGCCGATGGTTCACTGAGGTCGCTGATATGGAAATCAAAACTCCAGCAAATCCAAGCAAAAAGGCGACGGCCAGAGTAGAGAATCCTCTTCCCGCGCCAACTAATTGTCACCTGTGCTCTGGTTTAGTGCGGATCGGCACTCATGAAGAAGTCTATGGACGCGACTTCAGTGAATGGCCGTATGTCTATCTTTGCGAATGCTGCGGAGCATACGTCGGGCTTCATCCTTTCACAGCGATACCTCTCGGGACTCTGGCAGACAAGCCAACCCGCGACGCGCGGAAGAGCTGCAAGATGCCTTTTGAACGGATCTGGAAGTCCGGAGCCATGACGCGCACTGAGGCATACCAATGGCTGGCTGGCAAGATGGGTATACCTGTTACCGAATGCCACTTCGGCTGGTTCACCGTAGAGCAGTGTCAGGCGGCAATGGCGCACTGCAAAGAATGGCTTAACGGCTAACTCTCCCTACCCTACCTAAACCATCTGGCAGAACATCTTTGCCTGTTGGCTCACAACTAAATTTCAGGAGTTCAGCAATGAACATTACATGCGAGTGCGTGGATGTGCGCACGTCTGTAGGTCCGCATAACAACATCAAGCTTGAACTTGAAGGTGTGGTGCTGGCCGGCACCGTGGACACCAGAGAGGTGCTTAAACAACTGGATGGCGCTGTAGTCATCGAATGGTTGGTTGAGCAGGGTTACACCGTCAATCATCAGGAGCGTGCAGCATGATCGCAATGGAGCGCTGGGATGACGATGCTTTCGTCCGGCTGATGCGTGACGTTATCCCTGATGCGCCGGAAGAGAAAGACGAGCCAGTTAACCTGGCAGCAGAACGTCAGAATCAGGTGATTAGTTGGGCTGAATTTGCAGGAGATTTCACATGAACCTGAATCTGTTAGATGAGCCATTCGCCACTGTAGATATCGAGTGGCGCATTCAGCAAGCAGGGAAAAGCGGCAACAAGATCTGGGCCAAGGTGCTGGCCTACGTCACCAATCGGGCAATCATGAAGCGTCTCGATGAAGTGTGCGGGAAAGCAGGCTGGCGTAACGAATATCGCGACATCCCTAATAACGGCGGGGTTGAGTGCGGCATCTCCATCAAGGTGGATGGAGAGTGGATCACCAAATGGGATGCAGCTGAAAACACCCAAGTGGAAGCGGTTAAAGGTGGGCGTTCTGGGGCGATGAAACGCGCCGCCGTGCAGTGGGGGATCGGGCGTTATCTATACAACCTTGAAGAAGGATTCGCCATTGTCTCTGCGGAGCGGGCAAATGGATTCCACTATGCCAAATCAAAAGAAGTTGGCGTGTTTTACTGGAAACCACCTGCCTTGCCAGCCTGGGCATTACCTGCCGGGGCGGTGCATGAGCAGATCGAACCACAGCCTGCAGAGCAAACAAAAGAGCCAGATCCACCTCAAGGCGTGGATGCGGACAAGATACTCGCCGCGTTCTCTTCTTATGCCAATAACGAAACGGACATCAAGAAGTTAACTGAGCAATACAGAAAGACCTGGGCGGAACTTAGTGGGTATGTAGAGCACCAGGAAAAATGCAAAGACGTCACTGGCATCAGACGTTCAGAACTTACACAGGCGGCATAAATGGCAAGTAAAGGCGTTAACAAAGTAATCCTCGTTGGCAACCTCGGGCAGGATCCTGAGGTTCGTTATCTGCCAAGTGGTGGAGCGGTAGCAAATATCACGCTGGCGACCTCGGAGTCGTGGCGAGATAAGGCGACCGGCGAGCAGAAAGAGCAGACTGAATGGCACCGGGTTGTGCTGTTCGGAAAGCTGGCAGAAGTGGCTGGCGAATATCTCCGCAAGGGCTCTCAGGTTTATATCGAAGGCCAGTTACGTACCCGGAAATGGACGGATCAGTCAGGCACTGATAAGTACACCACGGAGGTGCTGGTAAACGTCGGCGGGGTCATGCAGATGCTCGGTGGACGGCAGGCAGGCGCACAGGCGGGAAGTGGTCAGCAGCAATCAGGTAACTCTTCCGGTAACGGGCAACCTCGCCAGCAACAGCGGTCAGCATCTGCTCAGTCAAATGAGCCACCTATGGATTTCGACGACGATATTCCGTTTGCTCCCGTAACCCTTCCCTTCCCTCGCCACACTATTCACGCCATTTAAGGATGAACATGAACCACTTAATGATTGACCTAGAAACGATGGGTAAAGGGCCATACGCGCCGATCATCTCCATTGGCGCCGTATTCTTCGATCCGAACACCGGGGCCACTGGCGATGACTTCCAGGTAAACGTATCGCTTGAGTCATCAATGAGGTTCCGCGCCCGGCCTGACGCCTCAACAATCCTGTGGTGGATGGAGCAAGGCGAGGATGCTCGAAAATCGTTAACCAATGACACCGAAGAGCTTTCCACCGCTCTGTGCTGGCTGTCTGATTTCATCGCTAAGCACGCCAAGCCGCGATTCGTTCAGGTATGGGGTAACGGCGCATCATTCGACTGCGTCATTCTCCGTAACAGCTACGCGCTTACCTGGCAGGAAGCGCCGTGGCAATGGTGGAATGACCGCGATGTGCGCACCGTCGTCGAGATGGGTAAAGCGATCGGATTCGACCCTAAGCGCGATATGCCATTCGAAGGAACCAGACACAGCGCCCTGGACGATGCCATTCATCAGGCCAAATACGTTTCCGCCATCTGGCAGAAATTAGTCAAGTAACACTCAGTTAAGGATTAAAAAATGTCACAACCTCCTCAAGGGGCGGGTTACTTTCGCGCGCCCAAAAAACTGGAATCGAAGGATGAAGTGATCGCTCGCGTCTGCGCCTTCCTTGCGGAGGAGTTGGGAAAGAAGCGAGTGGATAAGCGCAGTCAGGAAGAAAAGGATATGGCGGCTGATGCTTGCTGGGAGGAGAGAGGGTTACGCAGATACGAATCCATGCTCTGGCGAAACAACTTCAAAGCCTCCTTCTCTCCTGTATTCATCCCATGCGGCCCTATGCAGCCATCACGAATTAACGACCGAGACCGTGACTATATCGGTCGCTACGGCCATGTGAGGAACGACTGATGAAACATGCTCACGACGACATTGTTATTTACGGGCTTCGACTGACATTCATTGTCGGACCTAACGGCTGGCTGATGCCATGGGGTGATGTCATCTGCAACCCTCTGAAGGCGCAGCGACTGACTGAAGAGTATCTCAACAGGCAGGAGGCCGCATGAGCGATTACACCGGAAGTAATACGCCAGCGGATCAGCGTGATTTATGGCGCACGCCACCGGCACTGTTTGCAGCACTGGATGCTGAGTTCTGCTTTCAACTGGACGCCGCCGCCGCACCTCACAACACGCTCTGCCGCAAGTTCATCACCGCCGAGCAGAACACGCTGGAAACACCGTGGGCCGACTACCTCACCATCCCCGGTTATGCCTGGATGAACCCACCTTATAGCGACGTCACGCCATTTGTGAAGAAGGCTGCAGCGGAGAGCGAGAACCAGATTGGTACCGTCATGCTGGTTCCGGCTGATACATCCGTAGGCTGGTTCAAGGAAGCTATCCAGACCGCCAGCGAGGTTCGCTTCATCACCGCCGGGCGGCTGGCATTTATCAACCCGGTCACCGGTAAGCCGGTCAGTGGGAATAATAAAGGCAGTATGCTCATCATCTGGCGACCGTACCCGCGTACACACTGCCACTTCGCAACTGTGGATCGGGATGAGTTGATGGCTTTCGGGGCGAAACTTCTCGCCCGACGGGAGGAAGCATGAAGAATATGACCATTGAGCAAGAGAACGCTCTGCGCGCCACTGCCAAGAGATGTAACGATGAGCTGAAAGAGGCCATGGCGCAGAAGCCAAAGCCGAAGTTTGACTCTGTCAGTCGGCCACTGTTGGCGAAGCACTACGAGAAGATAAAGGGGCTTGGAGTCCCTTTTTTATTGTTCGTCTACACCATCGGCATGATTAACAAACAGTTCCGGGAGCATTGACCATGGACATCATCGATACAGCAGCAGAGATAGAAGAGCTTCAGCGTAACGCTGCCCTTTCCGCTCACCGCATCAACCGTAACGCCGTATCAGCTGAGCGTTGTGAAGAATGCGACGAACCAATTCCCGATCCGCGGCGCGCTGCCGTTCCCGGCTGCCAGACCTGCTCCAGTTGCCAAGAAGAAATAGAGCTGAGGAATAAGCAGAGGGGGTTCTAACTCATCCTTGCCCCCTTACTAAGCGGCGGTATTTACGTCCTTCACTGTGTCAGCCTAATATTTGTTAGTCTGTATTCAGGAGATCATAAGATGAAAGATATTATGCTTTTTGGTGCTGGACATGAAGGCACAAAGAAACAGGTTGAACCCGGGAAAGAATCCTACTACTTCAACAGCAAACCAGTACCATCGCCCACAGGCAATAATATAGTTAGTCATAGTGCAGAGCGGGTTTCATTCCGGGTTAGCACTGTTTATCCAGAAAAAGGAGGTTTTTTGATTGGAGTGCATGGTGAAGAACCTTCAGATAAAACGATAGTAGATGCGATATTTAAGTACAACCCTACCCCGCTAAACTGAAAACAGTGTACTGAAACGAACCTCGCCCTGGCGGGGTTTTTTATTGGATAAAACTCGCTGCGCCCAGCGTGCGGCATGAGGATAGATTATGTCAGACCAAAGCAAATTTTATGATTACTACATGGTTGAAGGCGATGAAGTGAAGTCGCTTATTGCCGGTTACGACGCTATCGGAGAGCAGCGTAACGCCATTCTGCCTGAAGCGGCCGGAAAGGTAGGTGCCATTGCATGGACAACATCTAGCGGATGGGGCGGCGGAGGCGGTTTGCTTAGTGGGTTTGTGTGGGAAAAGGGATATGAGTTCCCCTGCCCTATGACTATCAAGCGTGAAGAGATGTTTGATGGAAAGCGGGTGGTTCTTGGAAGGGGAAAAGGAAATACAAAGGAAGGGCGGGCTTTCAATAAGCAGCTCGATGCTGCGATGCAGGAAGCTAACGCAAAGCTAAAATCGCTGCCTGAGTGGAAAGACTACATCGTCAACCACTACGGGATTATGCGTACTGGAATCGGTGGCCCTTCAGGTCGTGGTTTCGGTTTCGCTATGCTTTCGACTTATGGCGGCAAAGCGCCGGGGCGTGATGATTGTCTGGTTTTTGCCATCCCCAACAACATCGAAGATCGGCACGGAAAGGTGGCAATCCCTGAGAACTTCCAAAAGCTCACCTACGGTCAGTTTTACGACATTGTGAATAGCGAACCTAACGAAGCCGCCTGAGGGCGGTTTATTTTTGCCTGGAGTAAACCAATGGCCGGAAACACACCATTCATGAAGGTGCCGGAGCTTGCGGCACGCATCAATGTCTCTCCCAGCACCATCTATCGCAACCCTGCCAGATATCACATGTTCAAAGTAGGCGGTTCATGGCGGGCCAGCGAAGAAAGCGTGGAAAAGTTCTCTCAAACATCCAACAATGTATTCCGGCTGGCTGTGGTCGGTAAGGAACATATGAAATGCCGATCTACAAAAGAGGTAAAACCTACTGGGTCGATATCTCCGCTCCAGATGGAACGCGAGTTAGACACTCTTCTGGCACCGAAGAAAAGGCAAAGGCGCAGGAGTACCACGATAAGCTGAAGCATGAGATGTGGGATGTCTCCAGACTTGATAAACGTAAGGAACATCTATTTGAGGAAATCGTAATCATGGCCCTCAAGGACGCAGAGGGCCAGAAGCTATACGATACGAAGAAAGGTTATGCGAAGTACTGGCTTTCAGTTTTTAAAGGAAGAGCGATCTCCACTATCCAGGGGGATGAAATTGCCAGAAAGATGCCAACCCATGCTCAGCATAAATCCCGAAAGCCACTTGAGAACGGAACTATCAACCGCTACCGGGCGTTTATCATCAGGGCGTTCTCGCTGGCTCTTAAGCATGGATGGATTGATCACCGGCCATACGTACCAGAACTCAGAGAGCCTAAGGTTCGTGTGCGGTGGATAAGGAAGTGGCAAGCCAGAGAGCTGATCGAGTCAATTAGCGCCCCCGTTCTGAAGCGGATAGTCTCCTTCGCCCTGCTTACCGGAGCAAGGCGCGGAGAAATACTTACGCTCAGGTGGGATAACGTTGATATCGAAAACAGAAATGCGATGGTCACCGCCGAGAACGCCAAATCAGGACGGGCCAGATCACTACCGCTTAACGATGAAGCGATAAGAGTACTTCGTGAATGCGATATGTCATGCGAGTACGTTTTCTCGATAAATGGGGAAAGGCTGATGGATATCGAGAGGAAAGAGTTTAACCGGGCGCTGCAGTCCGTACAAATTTCTGACTTCCGTTTTCACGACCTGAGGCATACCTGGGCAAGCTGGCATATTCAGAATGGAACACCTCTCATGATGTTAAAGGAAATGGGCGGTTGGGAGACTCTGGAAATGGTGAAAAAATATGCCCACCTGAGTGCTGAACATTTGAACAGATTCGTTGACTCTGTCACGTTTTTGACACAGGACGATGAATTACAAAAAATACGAGGAGAAAAGAAGCGAGTAAGCGGCTGATATGATTAATGTTTTTTGAGGGTGTTTTTTGAACTTAGTCTAATAAAAATAGACTTTTACTCTGAATTAATGGGTGGTTGCTTGCCTCAATATAATAGTGACTATAACATGCCTGATACTCTTCGGAATATCGCGTCGGATACGTCGCGGTTCAAAGCAAATTGAGTAAGGCCAGGATGTCAAACACGCCCATCGAGCTTAAAGGCAGTAGCTTCACCTTATCAGTGGTTCATTTGCATGATGCAAAACCCGAGGTTATTCGTCAGGCGTTAGAAGACAAAATCGCTCAGGCGCCCGCATTTCTAAAACATGCTCCCGTGGTCATTAATGTCAGCGACCTTGACGCACCGATCAACTGGCAGCGCCTGCAGCAGGCGGTGACCTCTACCGGACTACGGATCGTGGGCATTAGCGGCTGCAAAGATGCCGAACTGAAAGCTGAAATCGATCGGGCTGGCCTGCCGTTGTTGAATGAAGGCAAAGAAAAAGCCCCACGCGCCGCCCCCACCGAGGCCGCTCCGCCTGCCCCGCCGGTTGAAATTGATAGCACAGTCACAAAAACGCGATTGATTGATCTGCCGGTTCGTTCCGGTCAGCGCATTTATGCGCCAAACTGTGACTTAATTGTGACCAACCACGTTAGCGCGGGCGCGGAACTGATCGCGGATGGCAATATTCATATTTATGGCAGCATGCGTGGACGCGCGCTGGCTGGCGCCAGTGGCGATCGCGACGCGCAAATTTTTTGTACCCACCTGTCGGCGGAGCTGGTTTCCATCGCAGGGGTTTACTGGCTGAGCGATAAAATCCCGGCCGAATTTTATGGCAAAGCGGCGCGTCTGCAACTGGCAGATAACGCTTTGACTGTTCAACCGTTGAATTGATCCCTTTTTAACAAGGAATTTCTATGGCACGCATTATTGTTGTTACTTCGGGTAAAGGAGGCGTTGGCAAGACCACCTCCAGCGCGGCCATCGCTACTGGTTTGGCCCAGAAGGGAAAGAAAACCGTCGTTATCGATTTTGATATCGGCCTGCGTAACCTCGACCTGATCATGGGCTGCGAGCGTCGCGTGGTGTACGACTTCGTTAACGTTATTCAGGGCGATGCCACCCTAAACCAGGCGCTGATCAAAGATAAGCGCACGGAAAACCTTTATATCCTCCCCGCGTCTCAGACGCGCGACAAAGACGCGCTGACGCGTGAAGGCGTGGAGAAAGTGCTGGATGAGCTGAAAAAGATGGAGTTTGACTTCATTGTTTGCGACTCGCCGGCAGGGATTGAAACCGGTGCATTGATGGCGCTCTACTTTGCTGATGAAGCCATCATTACCACCAACCCTGAAGTCTCGTCTGTTCGTGACTCCGACCGTATCCTGGGTATCCTGGCGTCCAAATCACGTCGTGCGGAAAATGGACAGGATCCAATCAAAGAACACCTGCTGCTCACCCGCTACAATCCGGGCCGGGTCAACAAAGGTGACATGCTGAGCATGGAAGACGTGCTCGAAATTCTGCGCATTAAACTGGTGGGCGTTATCCCGGAAGATCAGTCCGTGCTGCGCGCGTCAAACCAGGGTGAACCTGTTATTCTCGACGCCACCGCCGACGCGGGTAAAGCTTATGCTGATACCGTGGACCGTCTGCTTGGTGAAGAACGTCCTTTCCGCTTCATTGAAGAAGAGAAGAAAGGTTTCCTCAAACGCCTGTTCGGAGGATAAGTTATGGCATTACTGGACTTTTTTCTCTCGCGGAAAAAAAGCACCGCCAACATCGCGAAAGAGCGACTGCAAATTATTGTGGCGGAACGACGCCGCAGCGACGCTGAGCCGCACTACCTGCCTCAGTTGCGTAAAGACATTCTGGAAGTGATTTGTAAATACGTGCAGATTGACCCGGAAATGGTCTCTGTACAGCTGGAGCAACGGGACGGGGACATCTCGATTCTGGAGCTCAACGTCACCCTACCAGAAGCGGAAGAGTCACGTTCCTAGTGACGTATAGCGCCGGGCAGCGCGCTGCCCGGCCTACCCTTCTTACAGCGGATAGTTTTTCAGCAGTGCGCTCAGGCGTTCAGCCATTAACTCCCCGCGCCAGCCTGCCATCAGCTCCGGCAACCCGTTCTGCGGTTTTAACTGCCAGTGCCAGTTGAGCAACTGATTGATTTGACGACGTGACGCCAGCAGCTCTGCGCTGAGTTTGCTCTCTGTCGCCACCTCCTGGACCAGCGCCTTGATCTCTTTAAACGCTTTACGGTAGCCAGGCATGTCCATTAGATTCAACAGCGGTTCCGGCAGTTCGTCTTCCGGGATCTCCTGCGCTTTGGCCACCAGCGCCAGTAACGTTTTGCCGTGGAAACGGATCTCGCTACCGGAGAGGCCAATGCTGTCTAGCTCACCCATGCTGCCCGGCATAAAGCGCGCCACGCCCCAGAGATGTTCTTCCCGCACCACAAAATTCACCGCCATGTCGCGGTCGCGGGCTTTACGCAGACGCCATTCCGCCAGCAACTGCAGACAAGCCAGCTGGCGCGTACGCAGCTGTGAAGCGTTATTGATGTCGCGCCAGGCGTCTTTCGGGTCGACGGTCTCCTGACGACGTTGCTGCGTCATCCAGCACTCGTCCAGCGCGGCTGGCAGCCAGCCAGAGGCTTCGGCCTCTTTCATCAGCTGTCCGGCAATGGGCAGCAAATAGAAAACGTCGGCGGCAGCGTAATCAAGCTGGCGCTCGGTGAGCGGACGCGCCAGCCAGTCGGTACGGGATTCGCTCTTATCGATAGCCAGTCCGGTGTACTCTTCGACCATCGCGGCAAAGCCCCAGGAGAGCGGACGACCGGAGAAGGCGGCCAGAATCTGGGTGTCGATAAGCGGTTGCGGCATAATGCCGAAGGTATTCAGGAAGACTTCCAGATCTTCACTCCCGGCATGCAGATATTTGGTCACAGCGGTGTTCAGCATCAGCTCGCGCAGCGGCGCCCAGTCGGTGATGCCCAGCGGGTCAATTAAGGCCAGCCGTTTGCCATCATACATCTGTATCAGGCCCAGCTGTGGATAGTAGGTGCGGGTACGAACAAACTCGGTATCCAGGGCGATAGCGGGTGCATCACGCGTGACATCGCACAGGGAGGCCAGCTCGTCGTTGGTGGTGATCATCTGGTAATTCAAAACAAGTTCTCTTTGGTTTGCGCCCATAAAAAAACGCCGGCTTAGCCAGCGTTTTGGGGTGACTCACACGAAGCTCAGGCCTTATTGTCGCTTTTGGCGCGCGCTTCGTCACGTAATTCTCGTCGTAATATCTTGCCGACGTTGGATTTTGGCAGTTCATCACGAAACTCAACCAGTTTCGGGACTTTATACCCGGTAAGCTGGCGTCGGCAGAAGGTAATCAGCGCCTCTTCGGTCAGCGACGGATCCTTTTTCACCACAAAAATCTTCACCGTTTCGCCGCTTGTGCCGGCCGGTACGCCGACAGCGGCCACCTCCTGCACCCCGTTGTGCTGCATAACCACTTCTTCGATTTCGTTGGGATAGACGTTGAATCCGGAGACCAGAATCATATCTTTCTTACGATCGACAATACGCAGGAAACCCTCGTCATCCATCACGGCGATATCGCCGGTATGAAGCCAGCCGTCTTTGATGATCTCATCGGTGGCGTCCGGACGCTGCCAGTAACCCAGCATGACCTGAGGCCCTTTCACGCAGAGCTCACCGGGCTCGCCTGGCACCACTTCGTTATCGTTATCATCCACCAGTTTGGCTTCCGTGGAGGGCACCGGCAGGCCAATGCTGCCGCTGTGATAGTCAATATCGTGCGGGTTGACGCTGACCAGCGGCGAGCACTCGGTGAGCCCGTAGCCTTCAAGCAGATATTGGCCGGTCAGTTTCACCCAACGTTCGGCAACCGCCTGCTGCACCGGCATACCGCCACCGGCAGAGAGGTGCAGGGTTGAGAAATCGAGTTGCTGGAACTCTTTGTTGTTCAACAGTGCATTAAACAGGGTGTTGACCCCGGTCATGGCGGTGAAGGGGTATTTCGCCAGTTCCTTCACCAGGCCCGGGATATCGCGCGGGTTGGTGATAAGCACGTTTTGTCCGCCCAGTTCAATAAAGAGCAGGCAGTTCATGGTTAGTGCAAAGATGTGATACAGTGGAAGCGCGGTGATCACCAGCTCTTTGCCACGATGGAGCAGCGGGCCGTAGGTGGCGTTTACCTGTTCGAGGTTGGCCAGCATATTTCGATGGGTCAGCATCGCCCCTTTCGCTACGCCGGTGGTGCCGCCGGTATATTGCAGAAACGCCAAATCTTCCGGGACGATTTCGGGTTTAACATACTGCATGCGGTAGCCCGTCTGCAGGGCCCGGCGGAAGGAGATGGCATCTGGCAGGTGATATTTGGGTACCAGCCGCTTAACGTATTTGACGACGAAGTTCACCAGCGTACCCTTCGCGGTGGAGAGCTGATCGCCCATCCGCGTCAGGATCACGTGTTTGACCTGAGTTTTGTCCACCACTTTTTCCAGCGTGTGGGCAAAGTTAGAGACGATAACAATCGCCGCCGCACCGCTGTCATTCAGCTGGTGCTCCAGCTCACGTGGGGTATAGAGCGGGTTGACGTTAACTACGATCATGCCTGCGCGCAAAATGCCAAACAGCGCGACCGGGTATTGCAGCAGGTTTGGCATCATCAATGCCACCCGATCCCCTTTTTGTAACCCTAAGCCTTGCTGGAGATAGGCGGCAAAAGCCCGGCTGCGCTCTTCCAGTTTGCGGAAGGTCATGACCTCGCCCATGTTCACGAACGCGGGCTGGTCGGCATAGCGTGCCACCGAATGTTCAAACAGTTCAACCAGGGATTGATAGCGGTCAGGATTGATCTCCGCAGGAACATCCGCGGGATAACGGTTTAGCCAAACCTTATTCAATGAATCACCTCTGAAATGAGTATTTGTCGTCATCACAACCCCGGTTAAATACAAAGTGTTAACATTATATTAACTCAGCGTACCAGTTTATTAATTGTCCGCTTTTCGGGTTGCGAAGCACGTCACTATTTATTTTTGTTATATCCGTATAAAACGAGAAACAGCGGCGAGGCCGCTGTTTCTTTTTCAATAATAACAGTAAGTTACTCTGTTACTACGTTCTGAACGCGAGCTGGACCGGGGTTATACCAGCCCCAGCCACCGTAGCCGCCATAACGGTACGGATGGGGTCCCCAGTACCAGGGATCGATAGGCTGCGGCGGCATCATGACCTGTTGCGTAACATGCCAGCGTTTGTAGCCGTTGGCCCGCATGGTCATAAATTTGTAGGGGGTGCTGCCCACCTTGCCTTCCGCCGTACCGGTGATAGGACCCACGACGGTGACCAGTTGCCCACGAAAATCAACCGGGTCGAGGAACCCGTTCACGTCCGCATAGATACGGCCACGTGACGCTTCGCCCAGTATCGGACGCGCGCCGCTATCGAGTGCGACCGTGGCAATCTCCAGCCGGGTTTTACCCTGCTGGTTGTACACCTCGACCACCTTACCGCCAAAACGCGCTTCCTGGCCGACGTAAAGTTCAGGTGCGTTCATCACCCGGACCAGATCTTGCTGCGGCGTCGGACTGCTGCCTTTGATGGCGTCCGGTACCGATACGCATCCACTCAATGCCAGCGCCACCGCGCCGGCCGCCAGAAGGCGTACTACATAATTATGAACCGCCATGATGCGACCCCTTTTTCTCAGTTCCTGATACTGAGATTCACTCGCGGCCTGGAAGTTTCTTCCATGCCACCTCGTTTCGTAAATAAACTGGTTCGGCCTTCTCAACCGCCACCGTTTTGCCTGCTGCCAGCAGATGGCAGGCGATGGGGAGCATGTCTTCGGCTTCAGGCAGCAACATCTCGCCCTCTTCCAGCGTTACGCTACTCGCCTGCGCCATATCCGGCCAGGCTTTCCAGCCCGTACCTACCGTTGCCCAGACGCCGGAAAGCTGCTTCAACCGCTCGCTAACGGCTTCCGGCTTGAGTACCGCTTCACTCTCTTCACCGTGCCAGACACCCTGTTCATCACGCGTGTACTCCGCCCAATAAACCTCACCCATGCGGGCATCAATGGCGGCCAGCACGCGGGTGGCGCCGGTTTTACGCCAGGCACCTTGTGCCATGGTTGCCAGGGTAGAGACGCCAATCATTGGCAGCCCGGCGCCGAGCGCCAGCCCTTGCGCAATACCGATGCCAATACGCACGCCGGTAAAGCTCCCCGGGCCGCGGCCAAAGGCCAGCGCGTCGAGGTCGGTTAAAGTGGTGTCGCCCTGAGTCAGGATCATCTTTACCAGCGGTAAAATGCGCTGGGTGTGTTCTCGTGGGCACTCTTCGAAATGAGCAGAGATGGCACCGTCATTCCACAGGGCAACAGAACAGGCCTCTGTGGCGGTATCAATAGCCAGAATTCGCATCAGTTGTCGCGCTCTCGCAGTGGGTCAATACAAAATGGCGCGCATCTTAGCACACTCCAGGGCAAATTACTCCGCCGATGGCGCCGCCAGGAAACGCACTGCTCGATTGATGTCCCGCGTGCGCGGCGCGGGTGGCAGACTGGCAATAAAGGTTGCGCCGTAAGGACGCATCACCAACCGGTTGTCGCAGATCACCAGCACCCCCCGATCGTCTATATCGCGGATAAGACGCCCTACCCCCTGTTTAAGGGTGATCACCGCGTCCGGTAGCTGCACATCGTCGAAGGGATCGCCTCCGCGCAGGCGGCAATCCTCCATACGGGCCTTCAGCAACGGATCGTCCGGCGAGGTAAAGGGCAGCTTATCGATAATAACCAGAGAGAGCGCATCGCCGCGGACATCCACCCCTTCCCAGAAGCTGCTGGTTGCCACCAGCAGGGCATTGCCGTGGCTAACAAACTGCTGCAACAGTTGGCCTTTACTGGTCTCACCCTGTAACAGCACCGGCAGGGTCATGGTGGCGCGGAACTGCTCTGCCAGGTCGCGCATCATGGCGTGAGAGGTGCAGAGCATAAAGCAGCGCCCGTTGTTCGCCTCGATCATCGGTTTAAGCATCGCCGCCAGGTGGCGCGCCGCGCCGGGCTGATTCGCCAGTGGTAAATTACGTGGTACGCAGAGCAGCGCCTGAGTCGCGTAGTCAAATGGGCTGGGTAGCAGCAGCGACTCCGCCTCGTTAATCCCCAGTCGTTCGGTGAAGTGGTGCAGGTCATCATTTACCGAGAGGGTCGCGGAGGTGAAAATCCAGCTCCCCGGCTTGTCGGCCATGACTTCTTTGAATTTATCCGCCACGGTAAGCGGCGTAAGGGCCAGGGTGAAATGGCGCGAGTTACATTCGTACCAGTAGCTGTATCCCGGCTGGTTGATCTCTTTCAGGCGCTTAAGACGGGCACGGTAAAGGGTGGCGCGTTCAAAAGCCGCGTCCAGTAATGCGGAGCGGCCCAGAGATAATTTCGCCACGTCATAGCAGAGCTCCAGCGCATCATCCAGCAGCAGGAGCGCGCGCTGAATAGTATTGTCTGCCAGAAGTTCACGCAGATTGCCGCGAAAGCCCGGATCGCCCAGCTGCATGCGGAAATCCTGTGTACTCTGCGCCAGACGATCAGCACATTTTTGTAACTGCTGGGTATCCTTCAGTTCGGTGCGGTAAGCGATAGTGAAATCTTTGGCCAGATCCAGCAGCTGACGGCTGGAGAGGGACTGGCCGAAATATTGACTGGCAATATCCGGCAGTTGATGGGCCTCATCGAAGATCATCACGTCAGCCTCGGGGATCAGTTCACCAAAGCCGCTCTCTTTTACCACCATATCGGCCAGGAAGAGGTGATGGTTGACCACCACGACGTCAGCGTTCATCGCCGTCTTACGCGCTTTCACCACGTAGCAGTCTTTATAGAGCGGGCAGTCGCTACCGAGGCAGTTATCGTTGGTGCTGGTGACCAGCGGCCAGGCGGCAGAATCTTCGGCCACGCTGGCGCAGGTGCTGATATCGCCATCCTGGGTCTGGTTGGCCCAGGCGCGAAGGATGATGACATCGCTCAGCGTTTGTACCGGCAGATCGCCCCCCGCCAGCGCTTGTTGCTCCAGGCGTTCGAGGCAGAGGTAGTTTGAGCGACCCTTCAGCAGCGCCAGCCGGCCTTTATATTTGAGAGCCTTGGCCACGGTGGGCAGATCGCGACTGTAAAGCTGATCCTGCAGCGCTTTCGAACCGGTCGAGATAATGACCTTTTTCTTCGCCCGTAGCGCAGGCGCCAGATAGGCGTATGTTTTCCCGGTCCCGGTCCCCGCTTCCACAACCAGCGGCTGCCCGTTATCGATCGCGCGCGCGACGGCATGCGCCATCTGGCGCTGGGGCTCACGCGGTTTAAAGCCAGGAATTGCTTTTGCTAACTGCCCGTCTGCTGCGAAATCGTCTGCCACTCTGCCCCCTGTAATTTTGCACAGGGGATTATGTCAGGCTGCCGGGCCTTGCGCCAGTCGATAGTGACGGCGGCGAGACAATATGGCAGTCTTGCCCGGCAATGAAAAAATAACGAGGAGACGTTTATGACAATTGTGCGCATTGATGCCGAAGCCCGCTGGTCTGATGTGGTGATCCACAACCAGACCCTCTACTACACCGGCGTACCGGAGAATCTGGATGCCGAGGCCTTTGAGCAGACAGCCAACACCCTGGCACAGATTGACGCTATCCTGCAAAAACAGGGCAGCGATAAATCGAAGATCCTGGATGCGACCATTTTTCTGGCGAATAAAGATGATTTTGCAGCCATGAACAAGGCCTGGGATGCGTGGGTAGTCGCGGGCCACGCGCCTGTACGCTGCACCGTACAGGCCACGCTGATGAAACCGCAATATAAGGTTGAGATTAAGATTATCGCCGCGGTATAACGCGCCGGTTACTCTTCTTCATCATCCTCAAAACGCGCCACGATCCGCTCGCCGGTATGGGTGGCGCGAAGTTCTTCTGCCACCTGCGCAATGGCCTGGCCGCTGCTCATCCCTTCGGACATTAACGTCTGAATGCGTTCAACTGCTTTCTGCTGCTGCTCGTGGCTCAGTGAAGGTAAACCTGCAAACATCATTAACTCCTGCTAGATTATCAGCGCTAATTATTTCACGCTGCCCGGTTGTTTGCTATAGATGAACTCGTTATCCCCCACCGTTATTTCGTTACTCTGGCGTCCAGACGCCGCTGAAGCATGGTTTGCGCCGCTGAGCCATCAACCCTGGGCGATGCTGCTGCATTCCGGCCACGCTGACCATCCCTATAGCCGGTTTGATATTCTGGTGGCCGATCCCGTCGCCACGCTGGTTACCGAGGGTGAGCTTACCCGAATAACGCGGGAGACGGTGTTCGAATCGTCTGGCTGCCCATTGAGCTTGCTGCAGCAGATGCTGGACGACCTGGGCCTGCCTGCGGATGCGCACCCCGATCTGCCTTTTCAGGGCGGCGCGCTGGGGCTCTTTGGCTACGATCTGGGTCGTCGCTTTGAAACGCTGCCGCAGCAGGCAGTTGACGACATCAGCCTGCCGGATATGGCGGTGGGGCTGTACGACTGGGCGGTCATTGTTGATCACCATAAACAGGCCGTATCGCTGGTCTGCCATGGCGATGCGAAGGCGCGACTGGCGTGGCTGGAAGCACAGCGTCCCCCGACAGGGCAAACCCCGTTTCGCCTCACCTCTGACTGGCGCGCAAACATGACCGCGCTGGAGTATGACGCAAAATTCCGCCAGGTGCAGGCTTATCTGCACAGTGGCGATTGCTATCAGGTGAATCTTGCCCAGCGTTTTCAGGCTCACTATCAGGGTGATGAATGGCAGGCATTTACTCGCCTGAATGCGCAGAACCGCGCCCCCTTCAGCGCCTTTATGCGCCTTGAACAGGGGGCGATTCTGAGCCTGTCACCTGAGCGCTTTATTCATCTGGCCGAGGGCGAAATTCAGACCCGCCCCATTAAAGGCACGCTACCGCGTCTTACCGATCCCGATGACGATCGCCAGCAGGCGGAAAAACTGGCCGCCTCCCCGAAAGATCGCGCCGAAAATCTGATGATCGTAGATTTGATGCGTAATGATATCGGGCGCGTGGCCGAACCCGGCAGCGTGCGGGTGCCCGAACTGTTCGTGGTTGAGCCTTTCCCGGCGGTCCACCATTTAGTCAGTACCATTACCGCGCGCCTGCCCGCATCGCACAGCGCCTGCGATCTGCTGCGGGCGGCATTTCCGGGGGGGTCGATTACCGGTGCGCCAAAGGTGCGGGCGATGGCAATTATCGACGAACTGGAACCCCAGCGCCGTAACGCCTGGTGCGGCAGCATCGGCTATATCAGCCTCTGCGGTACCATGGATACCAGCATTACCATCCGCACCCTGACCGCCTTTGACGGGCAGCTATACTGCTCTGCAGGCGGCGGTATCGTGGCTGACAGTGAGTCGGCGGCGGAGTATCAGGAAACCTTTGATAAAGTAAACCGCATACTGCAACAACTGGAGAGTTAAATCGTGGAGACCCGCAATCTGACCCTGGATGATTTTTTATCGCGTTTTCAGTTATTACGGCCGCAGGTCAATAGCGCCTCGCTTAATCAGCGCCAGGCCGCGGTGCTGATCCCGGTGGTACGCCGCGACGAACCCGGACTGTTGCTCACCCAACGCTCCCCGCTGATGCGTAAACATGCCGGTCAGGTTGCCTTCCCCGGTGGCGCAGTAGACAGCAGCGATGCTTCGCTGATTGCCGCCGCGTTGCGCGAAGCGCAGGAAGAGGTGGCGATTCCGCCCGAGGTTGTGGAAGTGATTGGCGTGCTCCCGCCTGTCGACAGCGTGACCGGGTTTCAGGTTACGCCGGTGGTGGGGTTGATTCCGCCAAATCTGCACTATCACGCCAGCGAAGACGAAGTGGCGGCAGTATTTGAAATGCCACTGGCGGAGGCCCTACGTCTGGGTCGTTATCACCCCCTCGATATTCATCGTCGCGGCCACCATCATCGGGTCTGGTTATCCTGGTACCAGCATTATTTTGTCTGGGGCATGACGGCAGGCATTATTCGTGAACTGGCGCTGCAAATTGGCCTGAAGCCTTGACTATACTTTACATTCCCGACTTTTTACTGCGTTTGCGATCGCTCTCTCGCTATTAGTAAAACCGCCGTTAGCCATTAGTTTAATTCATGTGAATAGTTGAGCTGACGATCAGGTTCCCTCTTACACTATGCGCAGTTATAACATCGTTACTGGAAACCCGGTAACCCTGTCAGGAGTGTTAAAGTGATTAGTATATTCGACATGTTCAAAGTGGGTATTGGCCCCTCCTCTTCCCACACTGTCGGCCCTATGAAGGCCGGTAAACAGTTCGTCGATGACCTGGTCGAAAAAGGATTACTGGAAAGCGTTACCCGTGTTGCCGTAGATGTCTATGGCTCGCTCTCTTTAACGGGTAAAGGCCACCACACCGATATCGCCATCATAATGGGTCTGGCCGGGAATATGCCGGATACCGTTGATATTGACGCCATTCCGGCGTTTATTCGCGACGTTGAAACGCGCGGCCGCCTGCTGCTGGCTAACGGCCAGCACGAAGTCGATTTCCCGCAGGATGACGGCATGCGTTTTCGCAGCGACAACCTCTCACTGCACGAAAACGGCATGCAGATCCACGCCTTTAACGGCGATAAAGTGATTTACAGCAAAACCTATTACTCCATCGGCGGTGGTTTCATCGTTGATGAAGAGCATTTCGGCAAAGATACGGCCGGTGATGTCAATGTCCCCTATCCGTTTAAATCCGCCCAGGAGATGCTGAACTACTGCAAAGAGACCGGCCTGTCGCTTTCCGGCATGGTGATGCAGAACGAACTGGCGCTGCACAGCAAGAAAGAGATTGAAGAGTACTTTGCGAACGTGTGGCAGACCATGCGTGCCTGTATCGATCGCGGTATCAATACTGAAGGCGTATTGCCTGGCCCACTGCGCGTGCCGCGTCGTGCCTCGGCGCTGCGTCGCATGCTGGTGACCACCGACAAATACTCCAATGACCCGATGAACGTGGTGGACTGGGTAAACATGTTTGCCCTGGCGGTCAACGAAGAGAACGCAGCCGGTGGCCGCGTTGTGACGGCCCCAACTAACGGCGCCTGCGGGATCGTGCCGGCGGTACTGGCTTATTACGATCACTTCATCGAATCCGTTAGCCCGGACATCTACATTCGTTACTTCCTGGCTGCGGGTGCGGTGGGCGCGCTCTATAAGATGAACGCCTCCATTTCCGGCGCGGAAGTGGGTTGTCAGGGTGAAGTGGGCGTGGCCTGCTCGATGGCTGCTGCCGGTCTGGCTGAGCTGCTGGGCGCCAGTCCGGAACAAGTTTGCGTTGCCGCAGAGATTGGCATGGAGCATAACCTCGGTCTAACCTGTGACCCGGTCGCCGGTCAGGTGCAGGTACCGTGCATTGAGCGTAACGCCATTGCGTCGGTGAAAGCGATCAATGCCTCACGCATGGCGATGCGTCGTACCAGCGAGCCGCGCGTTTCACTGGATAAGGTTATCGAAACCATGTACGAAACCGGGAAAGATATGAACGCGAAATATCGCGAAACTTCCCGCGGTGGCCTGGCTATCAAGGTGCAGTGCGACTAATCCCCCCTTTCGCCCATCTGCAACGGATGGGCGAAATTTCTCCCCTCGTCTCGTCTCCTTAATATTTCCCCACTACACTTGCTGTATTGCCTGCGGCATTGGGTGCCCCTGGCTTACCGGATGACCCCTGCATGCAAACTGCGCAAAGGATAATCACCCATTATCGTCGAAAACGCCTCGCGGTTTGCGTGGTGGTTGCGGTTCTCACCCTGATTACGACCCTTGGCATCCGCTTTATTTCGCAACGTAATCTTAACCAGCACCGTACTGTCGCCTTTGTCACCCACGCCGTCGAGGCGCTGGATAAAATTTTGCTGCCGTTGCAAGCCAGCCGTGAAGCGCTGCTGCCGCTGGTAGGACGTCCATGCCTTTCTACCCACTTGCTGTTGCGCCGACATGCCGCCATCCTGCAGACCGTGCGCACGATCGGGCTGGTTAAAGACGGAATCCTTTACTGTTCCAGTATTTTTGGTCAACGCGATGTACCTGTTCGCCAACTCCAACCTGCGCTTCCCTTCCCGGAACCTTTACTGGTGCTCTCGACGGATCGGTCACTGCTGCATGGTAGCCCCATTCTGATCCAGTGGTATCCGCTGCCTGGTAACAGCCAGAACGGGGTCATGGAGGGGGTCAATATCGATCTGATTGCCCGCATGATCCTCGAACCGCAAGCCCCCCTGATTAACGAAGTTACCCTGAGCGTAGGCAATAAACACCTGCGTTACGGATCGAATGTCTCTGATACCCTGACACACAATGCTGGCGACAAAATTTATCGCCAGCCGTCGGGTAATTTCCCCTTTTCCATCACCGTCAGCGGCCCGGGCCCTACGGCATTAGCGTTAAAGGAGCTTCCTGGCCAGTTGCCGCTGGCTCTGCTGTTAAGCCTGCTACTGGGCTATATCGCCTGGCTGGCCACCGCAAACAGGATGAGCTTTACCTGGGAGATAAATCTCGGCCTTGCCGCCCGCGAATTTGAGCTGTTCTGCCAGCCGCTGATGAATGCGCGTAATCAGGAGTGCGTCGGCGTGGAGATCCTGCTGCGCTGGAATAATCCGCGCCAGGGGTGGATCTCCCCTGACGTGTTTATCCCCCTGGCTGAGGAACACAATCTGATTATTCCCCTCACCCGCTATGTCATCACGGAAACCGTACGCCAGCTGACGGTATTCCCGGCGGATCCTGGCTTCCATATCGGAATCAATGTTGCCGCCAGCCATTTCCGCCATGGCGTGCTACTGCGTGACCTGAATCACCACTGGTTTAACGCCCGCCCTGTACAACAGCTCATAATTGAACTGACCGAGCGCGATGCCCTGCTGGACGTGGATTGCCGTCTGGTACGGGAATTACACCGAAAAGAGGTCAAACTGGCGATTGATGATTTTGGCACCGGGAATTGCTCGCTCTCATGGCTGGAAAAGCTGCATCCGGATGTGCTGAAAATTGATAAGTCATTTACGGCTGCGATAGGGACAGACGCGGTGAACTCTACCGTGACCGATATCATTATTGCCCTTGCACAGCGGTTGAACATTGAACTGGTGGCAGAAGGGGTAGAAACCCCTGAACAAGCGCGTCATCTTCGCCAGCGCGGGGTGCACATTTTGCAGGGATATTTTTATGCGCGACCGATGCCGCTAAGAGACTTTCCGGGGTGGCTGGCGGGGAGTTCGCCCCCGCCAGCGCCGCATAACGGGCAGATCATGCCCGCGATGCCGCTACATTAATTACTCGTCTTCTTCGTGCTCTGACTGCTCTTTAACAATACGCACCAGATCCACGCGGTAGTCGTTCGCCGTCACAATGGTGATCTTCAGCGGCGGCAGTTCCAGAACATCACCGGTACGCGGGATCTGACCATTAATGGCAATGACCAGACCGGCTACGGTGGCGATATCGTCATCATGATTAGTCAGGTGCTCCAGCCCCAGCGTGTGTTGCAGCGCATGCAGGTCGGTGGCGCCTTTTACCAGCCAGCCGTCGTTATCGGCAACAATTTCCGGCGTTTCGTCGGCATCCGGGAACTCACCGGCAATCGCCTCCAGCACGTCCAGCGGCGTAACCAGCCCCTGAACCACACCAAACTCGTTGGTCACAATAACAAAGCTACCGCGAGCACGACGCAATACGCCCAGCAGGTTAATCGGGTCGAGCGTTTCCGGTACCACAATGGCCGGCGATGCGGCGGCTATGGCCTCGACATCTACACCCTCTTCCAGCGCAACCAGAAGCTCTTTAGCACGTACCACACCGATAATTTCATCCAGCTCGCCGCGACACACCGGGAACAGACTGTGTGGCGAAGAGAGCAGTTGCTGGCGGATTTCATCCATGCTCAGGCTGGCGTCAACCCAACTGATTTCACCGCGGGGCGTCATGATGCCACGCAGAGAGCGGGAGGCGAGCGACAGTACGCCGTTAATCATGTAGCGCTCTTCTTCAACAAAAGCACCTTCGGGTACCGGCACCGTCACATGGTTTTCGCTCTCCGGCTGAACCGTTGCCTGGCGACGACCGCCCATCAGACGCAAGATGGCATCCGCAGTACGCGCACGCAACGGCTGGTTAGATTGCTGACGAATGAAGTTACGTCGCGCAACCTGGTTGAAGAACTCAATGATGATCGAGAAGCCAATCGCCGCGTACAGATAACCTTTCGGAATATGGAAGCCGAAACCTTCTGCGACCAGGCTCAAACCAATCATCAGCAGGAAGCTCAGACAGAGCACCACCACCGTCGGGTGTTCGTTGACGAATCGCGTCAGCGGTTTCGAGGCCAACAACATCACCGCCATGGCAATGACCACCGCGGCCATCATGACCGGAAGATGGTTTACCATACCCACTGCGGTAATGACCGCATCCAGGGAGAAGACCGCATCCAGCACCACAATCTGCATTACCACAACCCAGAAGCTGGCGTAGCCTTTACCATGCCCGCCATCATGCTGCCTGTTTTCAAGCCGTTCGTGTAGCTCGGTCGTGGCTTTGAAGAGAAGGAATAGTCCCCCCACCAGCATGATCAGGTCGCGTCCAGAGAAGGTAAAATCCCACACGCTGAAGAGCGGTTTGGTGAGCGTAACCATCCACGAAATAACGGAAAGCAGCGCAAGACGCATAATCAGCGCCAGCGACAGGCCGATAAGGCGTGCTTTGTCACGTTGTTTAGGCGGCAGCTTGTCCGCAAGAATGGCAATAAACACCAGGTTGTCGATGCCGAGCACAATCTCGAGCACCACCAGCGTGAGAAGCCCCACCCAGATTTGCGGGTCCATTAAGAATTCCATGACAAGCTCCTGCTGAAGGAATGACAAAACGGCGCCGCGTTAGAAACGGGCGAAGCGGTAAAAGACGATTTAAGTGTGTGGCGAGAATCGCCGGTGAGGCTGATCCAAAGGGATCGGGTAGGTGACTGACGTCGGTGACGGTCCATACAGTGGGCTATAGCCCATTACTCCTGACAATTAAACGGAAGGTAAACATATCAGAGACATGAGCTTTAAGGCAAAGATTTACTTTCCTTTGCAAACAGATGTTACCGTCTCCATTTCGCGCCGCAAATTATCCAACACGCTAAAGCTAAATTACGGATCTTCATCACATAAATTATTTTTTCACTGTCTAAAATAATTCGCTGAAGTCTGAGTTAGTTCTACTCTAACCCTTATCTGAATCGATTCGCTGTAATGAACACGATTTATGATGCCCTCGTCACACAGGTGCATAAACGATAATAAATGGAGGTAGCAAGTGACCATTGCTATTGTAATAGGCACACATGGTTGGGCTGCAGAGCAGTTACTCAAAACAGCAGAGATGTTGCTTGGCGAGCAGGAAAATGTTGGCTGGATCGATTTCGTGCCCGGCGAAAACGCCGAAACATTAATCGAGAAATACACGGCTCAACTTGAAAAGCTCGATACCCGCAGCGGCGTGCTGTTTCTCGTCGATACATGGGGTGGCAGTCCGTTCAACGCCGCCAGCCGCATTGTCGTCGATAAAGAGCACCATGAAGTCGTGGCTGGCGTTAACATTCCGATGCTTGTCGAAACGCTGATGGCGCGTGACGATAACCCGAGCTTTGACGAACTGGTAGCACTGGCGGTAGAAACCGGCCGCGAAGGCGTGAAAGCGTTGAAAGCTCAGCCAGTAGAGAAACCCGCGCCGGTGGCGGCAGCGCCGAAAGCGGCAACGCCTGCCAAACCGATGGGGCCAAATGATTATATGGTTATCGGCCTTGCCCGTATCGATGACCGTTTAATTCACGGCCAGGTGGCAACGCGCTGGACCAAAGAAACCAACGTACAACGCATTATCGTCGTCAGCGATGAAGTTGCCGCAGACACCGTCCGCAAAACCCTTCTTACCCAGGTCGCTCCACCGGGCGTAACCGCTCACGTGGTGGACGTTGCCAAAATGATCCGCGTTTACAACAACCCGAAATATGCGGGTGAACGCGTCATGCTTCTGTTTACTAACCCGACAGACGTTGAGCGTCTTGTTGAAGGCGGCGTGAAAATCACCTCCGTCAACATCGGTGGTATGGCTTTCCGTCAGAGGAAAACGCAGGTCAACAACGCGATTTCAGTCGATGAAAAAGATATCGAAGCCTTCAATAAACTGAATGCACGCGGTATCGAGCTGGAAGCCCGTAAGGTTTCTACCGATCAGAGACTGAAAATGATGGACTTGATCGGCAAAGTTGGGAAATAACCCGGCGCTGATTTTTCACACAAAGCTTATGTTATAGGAGAAGTACAATGGAGATTACCACTCTTCAGATTGTGCTGGTGTTCATCGTCGCGTGTATTGCGGGTATGGAATCCGTACTTGATGAATTTCAGTTTCACCGTCCGTTGGTCGCCTGTACCTTAATTGGTGCCGTTCTTGGCGATATGAAAACCGGTATTATCATCGGTGGTACCCTGGAAATGATCGCCCTGGGCTGGATGAACATCGGTGCGGCCGTTGCCCCGGATGCGGCCCTCGCCTCCATCATCTCTACCGTTCTGGTTATTGCCGGGCACCAAAGTATCGGCGCCGGTATCGCGCTGGCTATTCCACTGGCCGCGGCAGGCCAGGTTCTGACCATCATTGTTCGTACTATCACCGTCGCCTTCCAGCACGCTGCCGATAAGGCGGCGGATAACGGCAACCTGACGGCACTCTCATGGATCCACGTTTCATCCCTGTTCCTGCAGGCGATGCGTATCGCAATCCCGGCGGTTATCGTTGCTATCTCTGTCGGTACCAGCGAAGTGCAGAGCATGCTGAACGCCATTCCAGAAGTGGTGACCGGAGGTCTGAACATCGCCGGTGGCATGATCGTTGTGGTCGGTTATGCGATGGTTATCAACATGATGCGTGCAGGCTACCTGATGCCGTTCTTCTACCTCGGCTTCGTGACCGCGGCGTTTACTAACTTCAACCTGGTTGCTCTGGGTGTGATTGGCGCCGTCATGGCGATTCTCTACATTCAGTTGAGCCCGAAATACAACCGCGTAGCGGGTGCACCAGCGCAGGCGGCTGGTACTAACGATCTCGATAACGAACTGGACTAACAGGTGAGCGACATGGTTGATATGACTAAAACTACCCCAGAGAAGAAACTGACTCCGGGCGATATTCGTGGCGTGTTCATCCGTTCAAACCTGTTCCAGGGTTCGTGGAACTTCGAACGTATGCAGGCGCTGGGCTTCTGCTTCTCAATGGTGCCGGCGATTAAACGCCTGTATCCAGAAAATAATGAAGCACGACGTCAGGCAATTAAACGTCACCTGGAATTCTTCAACACCCATCCGTATGTTGCCGCCCCGGTTCTGGGCGTGACTCTGGCGATGGAAGAGCAGCGTGCGAACGGCGCAGAGATTGACGATGGTGCCATCAACGGTATCAAAGTGGGTCTGATGGGGCCGCTGGCGGGCGTGGGTGACCCGATCTTCTGGGGTACGGTGCGTCCAGTCTTCGCCGCGCTTGGCGCCGGTATTGCGATGAGCGGTAGCCTGCTTGGTCCACTGCTGTTCTTCATTCTTTTTAACCTTGTCCGCCTGGCAACCCGTTACTACGGCGTGGCTTATGGCTATCGTAAAGGCGTGGACATTGTTAAGGATATGGGCGGCGGCTTCCTGCAAAAACTGACCGAGGGGGCCTCCATTCTCGGCCTGTTTGTGATGGGCGCGCTGGTTAACAAATGGACGCACGTTAACATCCCGCTGGTGGTCTCTACCATCACCGGTCAGGATGGTCAGACGCGCGTGACCACGGTGCAAACCATCCTTGACCAGCTGATGCCTGGCCTGGTTCCGCTGCTGTTGACCTTCGCTTGTATGTGGCTTCTGCGTAAGAAAGTTAACCCACTGTGGATTATCGTTGGCTTCTTTGTCATCGGTATCGCGGGCTATGCTGTTGGCCTGCTGGGTCTGTAAGACGTTGCGTTAAACGCCGGGGGCTTGCCCCCGGCTTTTTTTATCTGGAGGATGAATGACGATCACGGACATCGTACTGGTTTTTTTTATTGTTGCACTTCTGGCTTATGCCATCTACGACGAATGGATCATGCCGCGACGTCATGGCGCGACGCTGCTGTCTATCCCCCTGCTACGTCGCGGCCGCGTTGATGCCTTTATCTTTGCCGGCCTGCTGGTGATTCTGATTTATAACAACGTAATGAACGGCGGTGCATTATTAACCACATGGTTATTATGTGCGCTGGCATTAATGGCGATCTATCTGTTCTGGATCCGGGCGCCCAAAATCCTCTTCAAAAAGGATGGGTTCTTTTTCGCCAATGTATGGATAGAATATAACCGTATTAAAGAGATGAATTTATCGGAAGATGGCGTGCTGGTGATGCAATTAGAACAGCGGCGTCTGCTCATTCGGGTACGGAATATAGACGACCTGGAAAAGATATACAAATTACTTGTTAAAACTCAATAACTTGAAATTATAGCACTGGCTATATTTGGACTGATTTTCTCCGCACAATTATAGCCAAAGCTATATTAGACAATAAAATCCACTTATATTTATTAACGTTATTCTCACCAATAAACTCAAATGAAAATCGTTATCAAGAAGTTAGTGAAATTATAATTCCTGAATATTGTTTTAACGGCTAAAAATATGTTAAGGTTGCGCCCGTCGTTGGGGAGTAGCCGATTTCCTTTCAAGGAAATGTACGTGTCAACATACTCGTTGCAAAACGTGGCACGTACGGACAGTTCATATCAGAACTGTCAGGCGAGACCATAGATACATCTACTGCTGTTTACTGGGGGCAGTGATGTGTCATATGGAGATCCCGGTCTGGACGCACTTATGAATTTCTCAGCAACACTTCTACTGGCCTTTGGCATGTCGATGGACGCATTTGCGGCCTCGATGGGGAAAGGCGCCACCCTGCATAAACCTAAATTCTCTGAAGCACTGCGCACTGGCCTTATCTTTGGCGCAATCGAAACCCTGACGCCGCTTATCGGCTGGGGTTTGGGTATGCTGGCAAGCCAGGTTGTGCTGGAGTGGAATCACTGGATCGCCTTTGTGCTGCTGGTCTTCCTCGGTGGGCGTATGGTCATTGAAGGTTTTCGCAACGAGCGTTGTGAAGATGACGCGCCGGTTCGCCGTCACGGCTTCTGGCTGCTGGTGACTACCGCGATTGCCACCAGCCTGGATGCGATGGCGGTGGGCGTCGGTCTGGCATTTCTGCAGGTTAATATTATCGCCACCGCCCTGGCCATTGGCTGTGCGACATTCATCATGTCAACGCTGGGGATGATGATCGGTCGGTATATTGGCCCGCTGTTGGGTAAACGGGCCGAAATTCTGGGAGGCGTTGTACTGATAGGTATTGGTGTACAAATCCTCTGGAGCCACTTCGCAGGTTAATCGACACGCTGCCAGCAGTGGATGCTGAAATCCGTCTGGCAACGGAATACCTTCTCGTTCTTTAATGCGTCCCACACCGCCGGTTTTGCACGCCAGGCAAACGGCGTCATCTGTAACAAGGCTACCGCCTCTTCTCCGCTCAGGTTCATCTCATACCCGAGTTCTTGCTCATCAGCCAGTCGGAAACCGCTCAGTTGCTCAGAATGCGGAGCGTGAAGCTGTACCTCATCGTAAATCAGACCTTTCAGCTCCATCAGATGGCGTGGCCCTGGCGTCACGGTGATCACCCAACCCCCTGCTTTCACCACTCGCGCCAACTCTTCGCCTTTGCACGGGGCATAGATGCGGATAACCGCGTCCATGCTGTTATCGTTAAACGGCAAGCGATGGCTGGAGGCCACACAAAAAGTCACGGCAGGGTAGCGTTTGGCGGCAGCGCGAATAGCGACCTTAGAAACATCGAGGCCAAACGTGCTTGCCCCCTTTTGCCGGGCGATATCTGCAAACGCGGCGGTGTAATAGCCTTCACCACAGCCGATATCCAGAATCGTGGCGGCGTTATCTGCCAGTTTCGTTGTCAGCAAGTGCCCAACCCGGTCGCGCAGCGGCTGATAATGGCTGGCGTCCAGGAAAGCCCGGCGTGCCTGCATCATCTCTGCGCTGTCACCCGGATCTTTAGAGCGTTTATGCTGTACCGGCAGCAAGTTAACATACCCCTCTTTCGCCAAATCGTAGCGGTGCCCCTGTGGGCAGGCATAGCTTTTATCGGTTAGCACCAGCGGCGCGTGGCAAAGTGGACAACAGAAGGACATGGTAACTCCGGGCAATCGTAAAGGGCGAGAGTTTACCGCTAATTGCCCGGTTATAAAACGCCTGACTTAACGCATCACAATGAGATGGCTCGATTCCGGAGCGAGACCATCGGGTGGAATATTTTCGAGTCGAAGCACATCTCCCATTATCTGGCTAAAGACCGGAGCCGACACCGCCCCGCCATAGTAGGCGCCGTTCTGGGGATCGTTAATTACCACCGCCAGCGCAAAGCGCGGACGACTGGCGGGCGCAACGCCGGCAGTATAGGCCACGTACTTATCGACATACTTACCGCTCTCATCAATCTTTTTCGCGGTACCGGTCTTAACGGCAACCCGGTAGTCACGTACCGCCGCTTTCACGCCGCCGCCGCCCGGCAGCGCCACGCTCTCCATCATATGTTCAACCTCTTTCACGATCTCTGGCGGCATAACCTGGGTGCCCATTACCGGAGGATCGATACGCGTGATCGACAGAGGGCGCTCTACACCGTAGCTACCAATAGTGGCATAGACGTGTGCCAACTGCAGTGGCGTGACCATCAGTCCATAGCCAAAGGAGAACGTAGCTCGATCCAACTGACTCCAGAATTTGCGTTCAGGTAGCAGGCCGCTGCTTTCGCCGGTTAGCCCCAGCCCGGTGCTTCGTCCAAAACCAAAGCCTTTATAAGTATCCAGCAGGCGCTGAATGGGCATCGCCAGCGAAAGGCGTGATACCCCGGTATCGCTCGATTTTTGCAAAATGCCGGTCATCGTCAGCTCAGGATAGTAACCTACGTCGCGGATACGGTGTCCGGCCAGCGTATAGGGATGCGTATCGATTACGCTGTCAGGCTGTACCAGCCCTTGCTTCAGAGCGGTCATCAGCACCAGCGGCTTAACGGTTGAGCCGGGTTCAAAGGTGTCGCTAATGGCGCGGTTGCGGAAATCGTTCAAGGTTGCCCCTTCACGATTATTGGGGTTGAAGTCCGGGAAGCTCGCCATGCTGAGAATTTCACCCGTCCGCACGTCAATCAGTACCGCTGCACCGGATTCCGCTTTGTTCCAGGCGACGGCATTATCCAGGGCATCCTCTGTGATCGTCTGCAATCGTGCATCAATGCTAAGGTGAATAGTATGGGCGGGAACCGGTGGCTGCTCGGTGATATTTTCAATGACATGCCCATATCGGTCTTTACGTACCTTGCGCAGGCCCGGTTTGCCAGTGAGCTGTCGATTAAAGCTCTTTTCAATCCCTTCTATACCCTGCCCATCAATATTGGTAAAACCAATTAAGTTGGCCGCTACGTGTCCTGAAGGGTAAAAACGGCGCGACTCATCTCGTAGGTTAATGCCCGGCAGATGCAGTTTCTCGATCCATTGCGCCTGCGCCGGATCGATCTGTCGAGCCAGGTAAATAAAACGACCTCGCGGATTACTATTGATACGCTGCGACAAGGTGTCGAGTGAGAGATGCAGTGTGTTCGCCAGGGCTTGCCAGCGGTCATCAAACCCTACGCCACCCTTCTCCCGCACCGTTTTGGGGTCGGCCCAGACCGCCTGAACCGGCACGCTCACTGCCAGCGGCCTGCCCTCCCGGTCAACGATCATTCCGCGAGGTGCATCGATGGGTACCTCACGCAAGGAGCGCTTGTCCTCCTGCGCCACCAGCGTGTCCGGCTTGATAATTTGTAACCAGGCCACGCGAGCCAGTAGAAAAACGAGGCTGCAAAGTATGACAAAGCAGAGTAAAGCAAAACGCGTCGGGGTGAAATTTGCTGCGGGGTTGAAAGGTCTTTTTTTCACCGTGGCTCCAGGGCTATAAAACAACGCCCTGATTTAACGGGAAATTTGCACGGTGCGGGTAAAAACAATGCTAATAACCTCGCAGCTTTGCAACAAAATGCGAACAGATGGCCTTGTGTTAACACTTTGAAAAGCAGGCATTAAAAAGCCCCGCATTAACGCGAGGCTTTATGTGCTCAGCTGAAACGACCTGGCGTTTCAACGTTGGCAGGGGTTCGATCAGATAGCGGTTACGTTAACAGCAGCCGGACCTTTCTGGCCGTCCTGAATTTCGAACTCAACGTTCTGGCCTTCAGCCAGAGTTTTGAAGCCATTGCCCTGGATTGCAGAGAAGTGTACGAATACATCTTTGCTGCCGTCAGCTGGGGTAATGAAGCCAAAACCTTTAGACTCGTTGAACCACTTAACTTGACCTTTAATCTTTGCCATTTGCAAAATTCCTTAGAGTGTTTTCATAGCCCGCAGGCATTAACTGAGATAAAACTGAGACATTACTGCATGAGGCACTAATATAAGGTTCGGCAGAGAAGCGGTATTCAACGACAACGTGTTTACTCAGGACTTCTTTACTGAAAATGCCACACATAAACAGAACTGTACCTCGTTTGACCCAAACCGTGTTATCACATACAACGTAAATAATGGCAAGCCATTTTTAAACGTGTCTCGATCAGTCGCACAAATTCCGAAGCTAACTTGCCACAATCTGCACGGTAAGCAACGTGTGCGGTATACCGGGCCTGAGTGGTGCTTGTCCAGTCACTGTCTTCATAAGCGCTGTAATCTAAGACTTTTTTACCATAGCTCAATAACTTCCGAACGTCCAGCCAGGCTATTAATTTTTCTGAATGAGGCTATTTTGTTAGAACTTTTTCCGAAACGTTATGCACAAATGATCGTAACGGTAAAGTGGGTTGTCTTGATAAAACATTGTATATCGCTTCGCCTCTTTCTATATTTACATTGGCAATTCTAATTTCTCTCTGCACCAAAATAATGAAACTTTTATGATCTTGCCTCAAAAAAAGGCAAGCAAAACGTTTCGATAAAAATAAAACATTAATGGTACAGGTTAATATCAGAATAATAGTAAACGAAGCGATGAATAGTCATAAGGATAAATATTGACCGATGTTTAGTATTTTGAAGTTATTGTTAATTGTGGCTGTATGATTGAGTGCCTGCCGTAGTTCAGCCACGGGTTCATCAAGCGACTCATCGGCCAGTTCGAAGACGCCCCAGTGAATGGGGATGGCAAGCGGCATTCCTAGCTGCTGCCAGAGGGAGACTGCCGAACGCGGGTCCATATGGTTTGTCGCCATGAACCATTCTGGTGCATATGCGCCTATCGGGAGGGCGATCGCATCGAGTTTACCGAAACGCTGCGCAATGGTGAGTAACTCTGGCGTATATCCGGTATCGCCGCTGAACCAAAATCGCCGTTCACTGCCCTCGAATACCCATCCGCACCAAAGCGCACAGTTCCGATCCCAAAAGCTACGCATGCTCCAGTGCTGGGCCGGAACGGCACTGTAGGTGATGCCTTGATGCACATAGCTTTGCCACCAGTCCAGTTCAACGATGTGCTTCGCGCCCCGACGTCGAAACCAGTCCCCCAGCCCCAGAGGGACAAACAGGGTAAGCTTTGGAAATCGTTGCAATAACTGACGAACGGTAGCGGAATCGAGGTGATCATAATGATTATGAGAGATGACTAGCGCATCAATGGCCGGTAGCCCAGCCACGCTAATCACCGCAGGGGTTTTGCGCAGCGGTCCGGCAAAACTTACGGGCGAGGCACGCCGGGAGAACACCGGGTCCGTGAGAATATACTGACCACTGATTCGCAGCAATAGACTGGCATGGCCCAGCCACCAGACAGCGTCTCCTTCGGGGGTAGTAAGATCGACAGGTTGGCACCAGTCATGGATAAATTTTTCATAGCCGCCGCGAGGAGGTTTCGGTAAACCGGCAGCTTTGCGCTCTTTGCGCCAGCGCTCAACATCTCCAGGCTGGTACCCAGCAGCAGAAGTATTGCGAAAACCCTGCGGGGTATGGTGAGGCAGGGAGGGGTTATACCAGGGATTTTTCCGGGTCATGTTCACCTCCCCAGATGCGATTAACGCTCAGCGACCAGACGAATAAAGTCGTCGCTTTCATCTTTCACGGGCGCAGCAGCGGGTTTAACCTCTTCTTCGACGTCCGGTTCATTGGCTTCACACAGACGACGAAGCAGCGCATTTTGTCTTTTCTGGAGATCAACCAACGTCTCCAGTAACTCAATTTGTTCATTTGTCCGGGAGCTGGCGCGGTTGACGAAAAACCACAGTACCAAACCCACCACCAGCAACACGACGGATATGACCAGAGATGCCATGCTAAGCACTCCAGTATTCAACAACTCACCCATTTCACCACCTCACTAAAAACGGCTATTTTACCACTCGCGTTGAGGAAGGAAATCACTTGCCATAAAAATGCCTGCTACCAGGGGATAAACTTATTGATAGAACATATACCGCTAAAAAACTGTACATCCTGATCGCACATCACATTGATCATCTGCGTCCACATAACGACGCAGGCAATCAACACTACCACCAGAATGACCCAGCGTATTTTCTTCACTACACTCTCCGTCTACTCACTTAGGCTACCAGGTTACCATGCTTAACTTAAACCGGGGCTAACTGTAACGCCATCGTCCCGTTTTCGGAATCATGTACTTGTTTCATATAGCTAACAGGATAGGCTTAGAGGCAGGAAGAACCATTATAAAAGAGGCAATGATGCGCTTAATTATTCGCACAGTTGTGATTTTAGCCCTTATCTGGATTGGTTTATTGTTGTCAGGCTACGGTATCTTGATTGGCAGTCATGAAAACGCTGCGGGGCTGGGTATCCAGTGTAAATACCTCACTGCACGTGGCACCAGCACGGCCCAGTACATCCATTCGGATAGTGGGATTATCGGCCTGACCAACTGCCCAATTTTGCGTAAAAGCGAAACGGTCGTTGATAACGGCTAACCATCGGTATTAGTGAAAAGCCGCTAACGTAGCGGCTTTTTTTATGTGTTCAGAACGGATAGTCGTTATAGCCCATCTGTTCAGAAATTTTTCGCGCCGCGGTATGCAGCATTTCAACGTACTCATGCAGACGCTCTTCAGAGAAGCGTAGCGTCGGGAAAGAGATACTCAGGCCAGCGATCACCACACCAAAGCGGTCAAACACCGGGACGCCAATACAGCGCAGCCCTTCTTCCTGTTCCTCGTTATCTTCACCGTAACCCTGTTCACGTACCTTATCCAGTACCGTGAGTAACCCTTCCGTGGTGGTGATCGTACGCTCAGTGCTGCGTTTGTACTCTACACCTTCCAGAATTTGCTTAACCTCTTCGCGGTCACGCCATGCCAGTAAAACCTTACCGATGGCCGTGCTGTAGAGCGGATTACGGCGACCGATACGGGAGTACATACGCAGGTTGTACATCGAGTCGATCTTATGGATATAAACAATGCTGTCTTCGTCCAGCGCCCCCAGGTGCACAGTCTCTTTCGTCAGACGCGAAAGTTCACGCATCTGAATATCTGCGCTACGAATCAGGTCGACATTTTGCAACGCGCGCGCGCCCAGCTCAAACAGCTTCAGGGTCAGAGAGTATTTTTCCGACTCCCCTTCCTGTGCAACATAGCCCAGTGATTTCATGGTCTGCAAAAAGCGATAAACGGTGCTTTTCGACATCATCACACGCTGTGACAGCTCGGTAATACCAATTTCGCGCTCTTCTCCAAGCGCCTGCAGGATGCCAAACACCTTCAACACAGAAGAGACAGAATCTGGTTGTTTATCCAAATCTGCGATTGCCATTTATCACCTCAAAGCAAGTGTTTTATAAAAATCAGAACTGGTTTTTATTATAAATTCGTACTGGCTTCGCTGCAATCAATCCTGGCTTACCTGGTTACAAATCTGCGACATATAACCAAAATAAGCATGTTAAAATAATTACCCTGAATATAATTACCTCTGACGCAGATCGATGACATGACCACGACTCCCCCTGATGGCCTGCCCTTACCGCAGCGCTATGGCGCGATAGCCACTATTATTATTGGCATCTCCATGGCCGTACTGGACGGGGCCATTGCCAACGTCGCGCTGCCAACCATTGCCAGCGATCTGCACGCCTCTCCTGCCAGTTCTATCTGGATTGTTAACGCCTATCAAATTGCCATCGTTATCTCGCTGCTCTCGTTCTCTTTTCTCGGGGATATGTTTGGCTATCGCCGCGTTTATCAATGCGGCCTGGTGGTCTTTACCATTACGTCGCTATTTTGCGCTCTCGCAGATAACCTCCCGATGTTGACGCTGGCACGTATTGCGCAGGGCTTTGGTGGTGCGGCGCTAATGAGCGTTAATACCGCGTTAATCCGGCTCATCTTTCCGAAGCGCCAGCTTGGGCGCGGCATGGGCATTAACTCGTTTATTGTGGCGGTCTCTTCTGCTGCGGGACCGACCCTCGCAGCGGCGATCCTCTCCGTGGCCTCCTGGCAGTGGTTATTCCTCATTAACGTACCGCTGGGCGTTGTGGCACTGCTCTTTGCGCTGCGTTTTCTTCCCGCGAATGCGGCGAAGAGCAGCATGCCGCGCTTCGATCTACCGAGCGCCGTCATGAACGCCCTGACCTTCGGTTTGCTTATTACTGCGCTCAGCGGCTTTGCTCAGGGGCAATCGCGGCTCTTAATCGCCGGTGAAGTAATGGCATTATTGATTATCGGCTTCTTTTTTGCCCGTCGTCAGCTCGCCCTGCCGGTGCCGCTGCTGCCGGTAGACTTACTGCGTATTCCGCTCTTCTCCCTCTCTATTTGCACCTCGATTTGTTCATTCTGCGCGCAAATGCTGGCCCTGGTTTCGTTGCCCTTCTTCCTGCAAAGCGTGGTGGGACGTTCGGAAGTGGAGACGGGACTGCTCCTGACCCCCTGGCCGCTGGCAACCATGGTGATGGCCCCGCTGGCAGGCTACCTGATTGAGCGTCTGCATGCCGGGTTACTGGGGGCACTGGGACTGGCCGTGATGGCATCCGGCATGTTTGCCCTGGCTTTGCTGCCCGCCGCCCCGGGCGATCTGGATATCATCTGGCGTATGATTTTATGCGGCGCGGGGTTTGGACTGTTTCAGTCGCCCAATAATCACACGATCATCACCGCCGCCCCACCCCACCGCAGCGGAGGAGCCAGCGGTATGCTCGGCACGGCGCGCCTGCTGGGGCAGAGTAGCGGCGCTGCGCTGGTGGCATTAATGTTCAATATGGCCGGCGATAAGGGTACGCATGTGGCTTTGATCACCGCAGGTGCCCTCGCGACGCTTGCGGCGGTAATAAGCGGTATGCGGATCACCCTGTCCAAACGCAGCTAATAAAAAAGCGCGTCGAATGACGCGCTTTATTTGTCTGCCCGGGCGGGCTTACTTCAGATATTCCCCACTACGTAACGCTTCGATACGTTTATCCAGCGGCGGGTGAGACATGAACAGCTCGCTCAGCGATTTAGATTTACCGTTGATGCAGAATGCCATCATGGTGTTTGCTTCCTGCGGTTCGTAGCTGGTTTTCAGACGCTGCAGGGCAGCAATCATCTTCTCGCGACCCACCAGTTTTGCCGAGCCCGCATCCGCGTGGAATTCACGGTGGCGGGAGAACCACATGGTGATAATGCTTGCCAGGATACCAAACACCAGCTCCAGCACCATTGAAACTGCAAAGTAGATCAGTGGGTTGCCGTTGTTACCTTCACCTTCATCACGGTTGCCGCCCATAAACCCGGCCGCGATCTGCGCCAGAATACGTGAAATGAAGATCACGAAGGTGTTCACTACGCCCTGAATCAGGGTCATAGTCACCATATCACCATTGGCAATGTGGCTAATTTCGTGAGCGATAACCGCTTCGGCTTCGTCACGGCTCATGTTCTGCAGCAGGCCAGTGCTGACGGCAACCAGTGAGGCGTCACGACGCGCACCTGTTGCGAAGGCGTTGATATCCGGCGCGTGGTAAATAGCCACCTGTGGCATTGCGATACCTGCCTGGCGGGACTGGTTTGCCACGGTGGTCATCAGCCACTGTTCCATATCATTGCGGGGTTGCTCAATCACTTCGCCGCCCACGGATTTGAGCGCCATCCACTTTGACATCAGCAAAGATACAAAGGAGCCACCAAAACCAAACAGCAGCGCCATAATTAACAAGCCCTGAACGCTGCTCGACTGAATTCCCGTCAGGCTTAGCACGAGCCCGAAGACCACCATCACCGCAAGGTTGGTGAGCAGGAAGAGCGCGATTCGCATCATAATTTTCTTTTAACCTCAGTTTAACAAAACGCACTATGCGATTACCCACATCGTATGGGTATTGCGGCTATTTTCAAGGATTCAGGGGGCGTAAGTCACCAGAAAGACACAACTTTACATTAGAAATGGACTCGCTTACCGCAGCATGCAGAAAGCAAAAAAACGGGCACAATTTCTTGTGCCCGTGGGGGGATTATTTTGTCGGAGCGGGCTCAGCCGCGGGCCGATCTTTTTCCTGTTTCGCCAGGTCAATGGCGATTTTTACCGTCTCGTCCAGATAAGGATCGGGCTCCTGGTAATCTTTCGGTAGATCGTCCAGTTTTTTGAGCAGCGGTTTGCCTTCGCGTTTGAAACGATCGTTAATGCGCGCCAGGCGGGTTGCATCATCTTCTTCGTTCTCTTTCTCACGCTGAGCGTAGTTCAGGGAGACAATATTTCGCTTCGCCTTCAGCGCATTGAAGCGGGCAATGTCCTTCATGATGTACTGGAATTCCGGATCTTTCGCGATACGTTCGTCATGCTGTTTTAACAGCGCCGGACCAAACTGCGTCATATCACCGGACTTCACGTAGGTGGCAGCGTTAATGCTATCCCACGGCAGTGCATTATCCTCGAACTTCTCGCCGGTTTCCGTCTCTTCATTGCCGGTCGGCATGATGATGTCTGGCGTCACGCCTTTACGCTGCGTACTGCCACCGTTCACGCGATAGAATTTCTGAATGGTGTACTGTACAGACCCCAGAGCCGGCCATTCCGGACGGAGCATCTGATCGTAAATACGGTTCAGGGAGCGATACTGCTGTACCGTACCTTTCCCGAAGGTTGGCTCGCCGACCACCAGGGCACGACCATAATCCTGCATTGCCGCCGCAAAGATTTCAGAAGCAGAGGCGCTGAAGCGGTCAACCAGTACGACCAGCGGGCCTTTGTAATAGACTACGCCATCGGTATCGGCATCTTCACGCACTTTACCGTTGTTATCACGAACCTGAACGACCGGGCCGGACGGAATGAACAGACCAGAGAGCGAAACCGCTTCAGTCAAGGCACCGCCGCCGTTAGTACGCAGATCAATGATCACACTGCTGACGTTCTGTTTTTCGAGCTTCTGCAGTTGCACTTTTACGTCGTCCGTCAGGCCGACGTAGAAACCTGGGATATCCAGTACCCCAACCTTCTCTTTACCGACGGTTTTCACTGACATTTTGACCGCGCGGTCTTCCAGACGGATACGCTCGCGGGTCAACGTAATGATACGGGTTTTCGTGCCTTTCCCGGCAGGCAAGATCTCAAGGCGCACTTTGCTGCCTTTAGGCCCTTTGATCAGCGCAACCACGTCATCCAGACGCCAGCCAATCACATCGACCATATTCTGGCCCGTCTGGCCGACACCAACGATGCGATCGCCAACGCTAATGGCCTTACTCTTGGCAGCAGGGCCACCCGCAACCATAGAGTTGATAACGGTATAGTCGTCATCCATCTGCAGCACCGCGCCAATCCCCTCGAGTGAGAGGCTCATCTCGGTATTGAACTGTTCGGTGTTGCGTGGGGAAAGATAGTTGGTGTGAGGATCAATTTCGTGCGCGAAGGCAGTCATCGCCAGCGAGAACACATCTTCGCTGTTGGTCTGCGCCAGGCGGCGAATAGCAAATTTGTAGCGGCGGGTCAGCGTTTCGCGGATCTCTTTCTCATCTTTACCGGTGAGTTTGAGGCTCAGCTGATCGTACTTCACTTTACCGTCCCACAGCGCATTCAGCTCGGCTTCATCTTTAGGCCACGGCGATTTGCTGCGATCGAGATTAAAGGTGTCGTTGCCGGTAAAGTCCATCGGACGCGCCAGCACCTTGAGCGCATATTCATAACGCTCAAAACGACGCTTCTGCGCCAGATTGTACAGGTCGTAGAAGAGGTCGAGTTTACCGCTGCGCAGTTCGTCACCCACCACCGATTTACGCTTCGCAAACTGCTCGACATCGCTGGCCAGCAGAACGTTGTGGCTATAATCCAGCAAGTTCAGGTAGCGGTCAAAGATTTTGCCTGAGAAAGCCTGATCGAGGTCGAACTGACGGTAATGCGAGCGAGTGAAGCGCGATGTAACGCGCTCACTGACCGTTGCGTGCTGGGTCTCTTCCTTCAGAACCGGAATTTGATCCACCCGCGTAATCTCGTCCACCGCAAAAGCGTGGCCTGTTATAGCAAACAGGCCAGCCAGCGCGGTGAGCTTAAAAAATGTGTTCATGCCGGGCCTGGCCTCCGTTTCAGAACAACAAGTGCTCTGCGCGTACAATCATTGACATACCAGAAGTCAGCTGTACTCGTACGCCATCTTTGGTGATTTCCGTTACGGTGGCGTCCATAGCGTTATTACCCGCTTTCACCTTCAGTGCCTGACCCACGCTCAGTGCGTTGATATCAGAAACCGGGGTATGGCGCTGCTCTTCACGAGGCGCACGAGGGGCTTTCGCTGCTGGTTTATCAGCACGAGGCTTACGCTCGGTGTTGTCGGTCCGACGCTGGGCCGGACGAGGTTTACGCTCACGACGTGGCGCCTCTTCCTGACCGTTCGCAGCTCCAGCTTCGCGTTTTTTCGCCTGCTGCTCAGCACGCTGAGCCTGTACGCGTGCTTTGGCTTCTTCGAGCTGCTTACGCGCATGTTCTACGTGTTGCTCATCCAGCACACCGCATGGGTTGCCATCAAGATCAACACGCGTTGCGCCCGCTTTGATACCGTACAGGTAGCGCCAGCTCGATGTATAAAGACGTAATGCGGAACGAAGTTGGGTCTTGCTGAGATTCAGCTCGCCCTCAACACGCGATACGAGATCCTGGAAGATACCAATCTTCAGGGGGCGTGCTTCGCCTTCGGCACTGAAACAGTGAGGAAAACGTTCGGCCAGAAATGCGATAACTTCTTTACTGCTATTCAACTTAGGTTGATTTTCCATGAAATTTCCTGATTACAACGGACGTTGCCAACTCGCCGCAGGCATGAACAGGCGTCATTATAATGACGCCATCGGTAAATGCTACGTTATCCGTTGATTATCCTGCGACACTCGCAAAGAATTTTTGATAATCGGTCGCCGCCAGCACGTTTTCGAGATTCGCCACCAGCTCGCGCAGCCCCTGCTCATCCTCGTGTGAGAAGCGGCCAAAGGCCGTACTGTCGATATCCAGTACGCCAATAATCTGATTTTTGACCTGCAGAGGCAGGACGATTTCAGAATTACTGGCTGCGTCGCAGGCAATGTGCCCGTCAAATGCGTGAACATCTTCCACACGCTGCACCTGATTTTGCGCCACGGCGGTACCACACACGCCGCGCCCTACTGGGATACGCACACAGGCCAGACGGCCCTGGAACGGCCCCAACACCAGGGTTTCGCCTTCCAGTAAATAAAATCCCGCCCAGTTGACTTCACTCAGACGCTCAAACAACAATGCACTGGTATTTGCCAGGGTGGCTAAAAAACTGGTTTCACCTGCCATTAATGCCTGAAAATCACGGTTGAGATCCGTGTAGAATTCTGTTTTGTTCATTATTCAATCACTTGGTTGACTTACAAAATTACAGCATAGCCTATTAAAATAAGCATTAAATGCGTTCATGCTCAAGATGAATCCATTCATGAGTTAAGATAACTATTAACTATCCTTTTCATGCGCGACCCATGGCACTTAAAACACCGAAAATAACGCCAGTAAAAAAGATAACCGTGCATTCCGTCGGCGACGCACTGCCTCGTGCACATTATCAGCGTTGCCCGCAATGCGATACGCTTTTTACGTTGCCAAAGATGAAATCGCACCAAAGTGCTTATTGTCCTCGCTGCGACGCTAAAATTCGTGATGGACGTGACTGGTCCTTGACCCGACTGGCGGCGATGGCGGTCACCATGCTGCTGCTCATGCCGTTCGCCTGGAGCGAACCGCTGCTGCATCTGTATCTTCTCGGGGTGCGCATCGATGCCAACCTCCTGCAGGGGATTTGGCAGATGAGTCAGCAGGGCGATCCCCTCACCGCCTCCATGGTGCTGTTCTGTACCGTCGGCGCGCCAGCGGTGTTAGTAGCGGCTATCGCTTATCTCTGGCTGGGCAACATCCTGGGAATGAATTTGCGTCCGGTACTGTTAATGCTGGACAGGCTTAAAGAGTGGGTCATGCTGGATATTTATCTGGTGGGCATTGGCGTGGCCTCCATCAAGGTCCAGGATTATGCCTTCCTCCAGCCAGGCATCGGCCTTCTGGCATTTATTGCTCTGGTATTGCTGAGTATCTTGACGATGATTCACCTCAACGTTGAGCAATTGTGGGAGCGATTTTACCCACAACGCCCTGCCACCCGCTATGATCCCGCATTGCGGGCCTGTCTCGGTTGCCACTTTACCGGGTTGCCGGATGCGCGCGGACGCTGCCCCCGCTGCCATATCCCGCTACGCCTGCGTCGCCATAATAGCCTGCAAAAGTGCTGGGCTGCGCTAATTGCCTCGATGGTATTGCTGTTGCCTGCTAATCTTTTGCCCATCTCGATCATTTATGTGAACGGCGAACGGCAGGCAGATACCATCATGTCGGGGATTATTTCGCTGGCAGACAGCAACATCGCTGTCGCCGCGATTGTCTTCATCGCCAGTATTCTGGTGCCCTTTACCAAAGTTCTGGTGATGTTTACCCTGCTAATCAGCATTCATTTCAAATGTGAGCAAGGGCTGAAAACCCGTATCTTATTATTACGTTTCGTCACCTGGATTGGCCGTTGGTCAATGCTCGATTTGTTTGTTATTGCCTTAATGATGTCGCTGATCAATCGCGATCAGCTCCTCGCTTTTACTATGGGACCCGCAGCGTTCTATTTCGGCTCTGCGGTGATATTGACTATTCTTGCAGTGGAATGGCTGGACAGCCGCTTACTTTGGGACGCACATGAGTCAGGAAACGCCCGCTTCGCCGACTGAAGCGAGAATTAAAACAAAACGTCGTATTTCACCGTTCTGGTTACTGCCTGTCATCGCGCTAATGATCGCGGGATGGCTGATCTGGACCAGCTACCAGGATCGCGGCAACAGCATCACCATCGACTTCCAGAATGCGGATGGCATCGTGGCTGGCCGCACCCCTGTGCGTTTTCAGGGGGTGGAAGTTGGCACCGTACAGGATATTTCGCTGGATAAAAAACTGAACAAAATTCAGGTTCGCGCCAGTATTAAATCCGACATGAAAGATGCCTTGCGCGAAGAGACCCAGTTCTGGCTGGTCACGCCAAAAGCCTCTCTGGCCGGGGTCTCCGGGCTGGATGCGCTGGTCGGCGGTAACTATATCGGCATGATGCCGGGCAAAGGCGAGCCGCAGGATCACTTTACCGCGCTGGATACTCAGCCGCGCTACCGTCTGAACAATGGCGATCTGATGATTCACCTGCATGCGCCTGATCTGGGATCGCTCAACAGCGGTTCGCTGGTCTACTTCCGTAAAATCCCCGTTGGGCGCGTTTATGACTATGCCATCACGCCTAACAAGCAGGGGGTGACGATTGACGTCCTGATCGAACGCCGCTTCACGAACCTGGTGAAAAAGGGGAGCCGCTTCTGGAATGTCTCCGGGGTAGATGCGGATATCAGCCTGAGCGGCGCAAAAGTGCAGCTCGAAAGTCTGGCCGCACTGGTTAACGGCGCTATCGCCTTTGACTCACCGGAAGACTCCAGCCCGGCCAAACCGGAAGATAACTTTGGTTTGTACGAAGATCTGGCTCACAGTCAGCGTGGGGTTATTGTGAAGCTGGCCCTTCCCTCAGCTGAAGGTTTAAAAGCCAACTCCACGCCGCTGATGTACCAGGGTCTCCAGGTCGGACAGTTGACTAAACTCACGCTGAACCCGGGAGGTTCCGTTACCGGTGAGATGACGGTCGACCCGAGCGTGGTGGATCTGTTGCGTGAAGATACTCGCCTTGAACTGCGCAGCCCAAAACTGTCGCTGAATAATCCAAGTATTAGCACCCTGCTGACGGGCAGCACCTTTGAGCTGATCCCCGGCGGCGGTGAGCCCACCAATACTTTCGTGATTGCCCCTGCGGATAAAGCCTTGCTACAAAAACCCGGCGTTGCCACCGTAACCCTGAGTGCGCCGGAAAGCTACGGCATCGAGGCCGGACAGCCGCTGGTTTTGCATGGGGTTCAGGTCGGCCAGGTACTGGAGCGTAAGTTGACCAGTAAAGGCGTCAGCTTCTCTGTCGCCATCGATCCCGAGTTCCGGGAATTGATTCACGGTGACAGCAAATTTATCGTGAACAGCCGTGTCGATGTCAAAGTCGGGCTGGATGGCATTGAGTTCCTTGCCGCCAGCGCCAGCGAATGGGTCAGCGGCGGTATTCGCATTCTGCCTGGCGCCAAAGGGGAGCTGCGTAATAGTTACCCTCTTTACGCTAACCTCGATAAAGCGCTGGAGAACAGCCTCAGCGATCTGCCGACCACAACCCTCACGCTGACTGCCGACACCCTACCGGACGTGCAGGCAGGCTCCGTGGTGCTATACCGTAAATTCGAAGTGGGTGAAGTGATTACCGTGCGCCCAAGGGCCAATGCCTTTGATATCGATCTGCATGTCAAACCGGAGTACCGCAATCTGCTAACCGCCAATAGCGTGTTCTGGGCAGAAGGCGGAGCCAAAGTTCAGCTCAACGGCAGTGGGTTAACGGTGCAAGCCTCTCCACTTTCGCGCGCCCTGAAAGGAGCCATCAGCTTTGATAACTTAAGTGGTGCAGGTGCCACCCAGCGTAAGGGGGATAAACGGATACTTTATCCATCCGAAACCGCCGCGCGTGCGGTGGGCGGGCAGATTACGCTCCACACCTTTGATGCGGGCAAGCTGGCAGAAGGGATGCCGATTCGCTATCTGGGTATTGATATTGGCCAGGTCCAGTCCATGAAGCTGATTACCGCCCGTAACGAAGTGCAGGCGAAGGCGGTACTTTACCCCGAGTATGTCGACACCTTCGCCCGGGCCGGTACGCGTTTCTCGGTCATCACGCCCCAGATCTCCGCTGCCGGTGTGGAACATCTCGATACTATTCTTCAGCCTTATATCAACGTCGAGCCAGGCCGGGGTAATGCGCGTCGTGATTTTGAACTGCAGGAAGCCACCATCACCGACTCGCGCTATCTGGATGGGCTAAGTATCGTTGTGGAGGTACCAGAGGCAGGTTCACTGGGCATCGGTACACCGGTCCTGTTCCGCGGCATCGAAGTGGGTACGGTTACTGGCCTGACGCTGGGGACGCTCTCCGATCGCGTTATGGTTGGCCTGCGTATCAGCGAACGTTACCAGCATCTGGTGCGCAATAACTCCGTTTTCTGGCTGGCCTCCGGCTATTCGCTTGATTTCGGCCTGGTAGGCGGCGTGGTGAAAACCGGTACCTTTAACCAGTTTATCCGGGGCGGTATTGCCTTTGCGACTCCGCCTGGCACACCGCTGGCACCGAAAGCCCAGCCGGGTAAACATTTCCTGCTGCTGGAAAAAGAGCCGAAAGAGTGGCGTGAGTGGGGAACCGCCCTGCCGCGCTAAGCTGCACGCTCCGGTGTCAACCCACCGGAGCGTTTATGGTACACTGCGCGCCTCTTTGACTCCCTGTGGTGCGCCCGTGACTCAACGTCCCGTATATCTTCCTGAAGACTTCCTGGTGCAGATGCGCCAGGCCATGCCTGAACATCTCTCTTTCGATGCGTTTATCGCTGCCTGCCAGCGCCCTCTCCGGCGCAGTATTCGCGTAAATACGCTGAAGATAAGCGTGAGCGATTTTCTCACGCTGGTCGCCCCTTACGGCTGGCAACTTACGCCGGTTCCCTGGTGTGAAGAGGGATTCTGGATCGAGCGTGATGACGAAGAGGCCTTGCCGCTGGGCATTACCGCAGAACATCTATCCGGTCTGTTTTACATTCAGGAAGCCAGCTCCATGCTGCCGGTTGCCGCCCTGTTTGCCGATGGCGAATCACCCACCCGGGTGATGGACGTGGCCGCTGCGCCGGGCTCTAAAACGACCCAGATTGCCGCCAGAATGGGCAACCAGGGGGCTCTTCTGGCCAATGAGTTTTCTGCCAGCCGGGTCAAGGTGCTGCATGCCAATATCAGCCGCTGCGGTATTAGCAACGTAGCATTAACCCATTTCGATGGCCGCGTCTTCGGCGCAGCCCTGCCGGAGGCTTTCGACGCCATTCTGCTCGATGCCCCCTGCTCCGGTGAAGGGGTGGTCCGTAAGGATCCAGACGCCCTGAAAAACTGGTCAGTAGAGAGTAACCAGGCGATCGCGGCGACCCAGCGTGAGCTCATTACCAGCGCGTTTCACGCCCTGCGACCTGGCGGTACGCTGGTTTACTCCACCTGTACCCTTAATCGCGACGAAAATGAAGCGGTCTGCCTGTGGCTGAAAGCGCAGTATCCGAACGAGGTCGAGTTCCTGCCGCTGGATGGACTCTTTGCCGGGGCAAAAGAGGCCACTACCCCCGAGGGCTTCCTGCACGTCTTCCCGCAGATTTTTGATTGCGAGGGTTTCTTCGTGGCTCGCCTGCGTAAAATTGCCTCTGTCGAACCGCTCCCGGCCCCGACTTTTAAGCCTGGAACCTTTCCTTTCATGCCAGTAAGAAACAAAGAAGCGGCGCTCATTACCGCGGCGGCAAATCGGAGCGGCCTGAACTGGGGCGACCATCTGCGTTTATGGCAGCGTGATAAAGAGATCTGGCTCTTCCCGGTGGAGATGGAACCGCTAATTGGTAAAGTGCGTTTCTCCCGCATTGGTATACGCCTCGCAGAAGTCCATAATAAAGGCTATCGCTGGCAACACGAGGCGGTAGTTGCTCTGGCAGGTGACAGCAACTGCTTTGAACTCAGCTGGCAGGAAGCCGAGGAGTGGTATCGTGGGCGTGATGTTTACCCAGAGGTGATGCCCACCGGAGACGATGCGATTGTCACTTTCCAGGGCATTCCAATTGGTCTGGCGAAAAAAGTGGGGTCGCGCCTGAAAAATAGCTATCCACGTGAACTGGTTCGTGACGGTCGGCTCTTTACCGGTAACGCTGAAAAAGGCTAAAAAAGGCACTTTTTTACTGGCGCGATCGCTTTTCCTTTACCAGGCTAAAAGATGGGTGACCATACTGGTCGTACCAGAATTAGCCTGTATACCGGAGAGCATTATGACGAAAACCAATGTGCGCATTGGCGCATTCGAAATCGATGACGCCGAGTTGTCTGGCGAAAATCAAGGCGATCGAACGTTACGGATCCCCTGTAAATCCGACCCGGATCTCTGCATGCAGTTAGACGCATGGGATGCCGATACCAGTGTCCCAGCGATTCTCGATGGAGAACATTCAGTCCTGTACCGTGAGCACTACGATCATCAATCTGATGCCTGGATCATGCGCCTTGCCTGATTCAAAGAGAACCCGCCCACAGGCGGGTTATTTATCTCATAATTACCTCTCCCTCCAATCATCCCCTACAATATCAGTACGGTAGTTAATTTTGAGGACGTGATGTTCGCACTGGTTCTGTTTGTGTGTTACCTGGACGGTGGTTGTGACGATATTGTGGTGGATGTCTATAACACCGAAGAGCAATGCGTTGCCTCCATGGACAATCAGCGAATACGCCACGGCGGTTGCTACCCGGTAGAGGATTTTATCGATGGATTCTGGCGGCCTGCGCAGGAGTATGCCGATTTCTAATCACTGCAACTGCGCCAGCGTCAAGGTGCCGCCAAAGACCGCGCCGGTATCAATATAGTGAAGGCCGGCAAAATCGATGCGTTTTTCCAGTGGCGTGTGACCAAACCAAAAGTGGTCGGCGCCGCCAATCCCCTCCCCTTTTCCTGCCATCAGCTTGCTAATGCGGCTGCGATCCCACAGCAAGCTATGCTTATCTACGGGTTTATCCCGCACATAACAGGAGGCAGGGTAATCTGCATGGGCAATCACGTTCAGGCCGTTTCGGCAGGTGATCTCGATTACCCAGGGTAGCTTGTCGCAAGCAGCAAAGAGGGTCTGCGCCTGAGCTTTTGAATCATCGTCCAGTTCTGCAAACCATGCACCACCATTCATCAGCCAGAGCGCATAGTTCTGAGATGCAATCGCATCCAGTGCCATCTGCTCATGGTTTCCCCGTACGGCGCGAAACCATTTTTCAGTGATAAGGTGCAGACACTTCAGGCTTTCTGGGCCGCGATCGATGAGATCCCCTACGGAAATAAGGAGATCCTGATAGGGATTAAATTTCTGACGCTTTAGATGCTGCATCAGCAGTTGATAGCAGCCGTGAATATCGCTGACCACCCAGACGTGCCGCCAGCGATGGCCATCAAGTGAAAGATACATAACGCCTCCTCGCGCACTGTATTGGCCCGTCAGACGAAAGGGAGAAATGGCCTGCGAAATTAAATAATTACTCCTTAAAATGACAATATCGCGTTCAGATCGTAAGGCGCTAAAATGGGTTCTCGCCAAATCGCTGCTTTCATTACTATCAAACAAAAATTTAACAAAACGACAAAAAAGCGCTGGACTCCTGCATGCCCCGTTGTGGTATGGTTTAAAGAATTATCAGGGATGAAATCGATCTGCAAAAATATGCAATGGAAAATAGCATTTATTTTCAAGCAGATAAAAAGAGACCGAATACGATTCCTGTATTCGGTCCAGGGAAATGGCTCTTGGGAGAGAGCCGTGCGCTAAAAGTTGGCATTAATGCAGGCTTAAGTCGCCTTGCACTATAAGAATAGATGACAGCGCCAGGTTTTCCAGTCCGCATCAAAAGTGGTCAGAAAAAAAGCGCCCGCCTGTTCTTAAACAAAAAAAACCGCAACGCTTCCAAAGAGAAGCCTGCGGTTTTTTTACTGGAAAGACGTTATTAGCAGAGCTTGCTGGCGCGTTCAATAAACGGGGCCAGACTCATCTTCTGTCCTGGGTTAGCCGGGTCATCAACCTGAATCACGCTGATTGGCTGACCACTACTTTTACCGCTTTTCACCTGCTGCTGTGCAACCTCGTTCAGGGGATACTGCACCAGAGTGCTGGGGTTGATGGCATAGAGCGCCTGACCCGGACGGCAGGTCAGCATGACCTCTTCACGGTTAAAAGCCCATTTATCTTTACCCACTTCAAACCGGCTAACGGTAATCACCTGCGGCGCAGCCATGGCGGTGGCGGAACAGGCCAGCAATAAAAGAGTAAGTACGGTTTTTTTCATCTGTTGATTCACCTTGTCAGAAGGGCTCCCAGGTAGCAAACAGGCTGACCATCGCCAGCACCAACGCCCCCAGCACAACCTCAGTCTGCGTCATTCTGATAAAAAACTGTTGCGCAGGCCCATGATGAGCAGTAAAACGCGGAACCAGAACATACCGGTTCACCAGCGCAATTGCCACCATCAACGCCACCAGCGCACATTTCAACAAAAGCATTTTTCCCCAGTCGCTGTTCAGGGGATTGGTCCAGCCCTGGATAAGCAGTACATTATTCACACCGCTTATCACCACCCCGGCAACGGCATAGTGGCCATAACGGGAAAAACGCATCATGGTATGGATAGCTGCATTTTGCCAGCGTCCGCGCGTCAGGCGCAGACAAAAAAGCAGCGGCAGTAAACTGCCAACCCAACTGGCGGCGCAAAGCAGATGCAGGGCATGATTAATGCGTTGCGCTAACCCTGTCGCACCGTCGTTCATCGCCGAATGACCCGTTCCGGCCAGTAACACAAACTGCGCGCAAGCCAACAGTAGCAGTAAACGTGGACCACTTCGGGGCTCCAGCCAGGCGATACAGGCGGTAATAACGGCCAGCAAAATCTGCCATAACCAGACTCGACCAAACTGCGTGCTGGCCACTGCCTGCCAAATATCGGGACGTAACACATCTTGCCAGCCATTCCCCATTAGCCCACCCTGCAGCATCATCATGAGCAGCGCCGAAATGGCACTCACTAATACCGCATATTTCTGCTGGCGCGCAAAGCGACGGGTCATAAGCCGACGCAGCGACGAGGGTGCCAGCCATGCGCTGTAGAGCGCATTGCCGAACAGCATCATCAATGCGGCAAAATGGATAAAGCGCAGGGTGACGTAGCAGAGCCCCAGCATCTTATTTCACGCTAAAGCGGTAGCTGCCTTTTGTCTTATGGCCATCCACCGAGACCACATGCCAGTCCACCTTATAGCTGCCAGGCTTCAGGGGGGTTTCGAGCGGTACAATCAACTGAGTGTGATCCTTCTCGTTGCGTTTGATGGCGCCGGTTTTAATAATTTGCTCTTTATCCCCCGTCACCGAGACGCCACTAAAACCGGTCTCAACCCCTTCGGAAAAGTTCAGGGTCAGGGCCTGCGGTGCGGCAGTTACGGCTGCATCGGCGGCGGGATACTGGTGTTTAAGGTGCGCGTGGGCAAAAACGGCGGGGGCCGTCAAGGCCGCGAGCAAAACCAGCGCGGTGCGAAAAGCGGTGTGTGCCATAATGAGCATTCCTTTTGGTTATGACTGTTTGATAAAGAATAACGCTCTATAATGCTTGCGTCGAGGATCATCCCATCCGGGCTTGCCAGCAGCCCAATCTGCAGGTAACGTTGCCCCGCAATATAAAGGAGACGGATATGCAAACCAATCTCGCCGCCCTCCCGCAGGAGGAGATGGACAAAGTGAATGTCGATTTAGCTGCGGCCGGCGTCGCGTTTAAAGAGCGCTACAATATGCCCATCGTGGCCGAAGTTGTAGAGCGTGAACAACCCGCCCACCTGCGTGACTGGTTCCGTGAGCGCCTGATTGCGCACCGCTTGAGCTCTGTCAATCTCTCCCGCCTCCCCTGGGAGCCGAAAGTTAAATAAGTATTTCCTTATACTGAGTATGCAGAATACAAGGCACCTGATGACAGAGGGGCTTACTGGATCTTTGCAACCAGGTGCATAAGGAAATCAGGATATCTCACCGGCTAATCGCCACGACCTGGTATCCCCCTCAGCATCATCGGGGAGTGGTTACTCCCCTCGTTCGTCATCATTTAATGAACCAGCCGTTCAGGGCACTGCCCTCTCTGGTCTGTTTTCCATAACAGAGCCGCAGGTGATGCTCTGCCCCGCCGCTTTACGGCTCAGGGTTGGCAAGGGGATATCATTCCATTACGCTAAGCGTTTTAGGGCCAGGAGAGCGCCATGTTACGCGTCATCGATACCGAAACCTGCGATTTACAGGGTGGGATAGTAGAAGTGGCTTCTGTCGACGTTGTAAACGGGCAGATCGTCAACCCCATGAGCCATCTGGTGCGTCCAGACCGGCCCATCAGCCCGCAGGCCATGGCAATCCATCGCATCACGGAGTCGATGGTCGCGGATAAGCCCTGGATTGAAGAGGTGATCCCGTTTTATCACGGCAGCCCGTGGTACGTAGCGCATAACGCCAGTTTTGACCGTCGCGTGTTACCGGAAATGCCCGGCGAGTGGATCTGCACCATGAAACTGGCGCGTCGCCTGTGGCCAGGTATTAAATACAGCAATATGGCGCTCTATAAATCCCGTAAGCTAAGCGTGAAAACGCCGGAAGGGTTACATCATCACCGGGCTTTATATGACTGCTATATTACGGCCGCATTGCTGATTGATATCATGAACACCACGGGCTGGACGCCGGACGAGATGGTCACCATTACCGGCCGCCCCGCCCTGTTAACCACCTTTACCTTTGGTAAATACCGTGGAAAACCGGTCGCAGAAGTGGCGGATAAAGATCCGGGCTATCTCCGCTGGTTATACAACAATCTGGATCGGATGAGCCCGGAACTGCGTCTGACCTTAAAACACTATCTTGGCGAAGCCTAATCGGCCTCCCGGCCTGTCAGCGTCCCCTGTGCCAGGCCGATGATGAACGCATACTCCAGGGCTACCCCTTCGTACGATTTAAAGCGTCCCGATTTACCGCCATGTCCAGCGTCCATATCCGTACAGAGCAACAGCAGGTTATCGTCTGTCTTCAGCTCTCTCAGCTTCGCCACCCACTTAGCCGGCTCCCAGTACTGAACCTGAGAGTCGTGCAGCCCGGTAGTCACCAGCATATGCGGATAGGCCTTAGCCTCGACGTTGTCATAGGGGCTGTACTCTTTCATGTAACGGTAATAGGTTTCATCCTGCGGATTCCCCCACTCTTCAAATTCGCCAATCGTAAGGGGAATAGATTCATCCAGCATGGTGGTCAGCACATCAACAAACGGCACCTGCGCAACCACGCCTTTGAACAGTTCAGGGCGTTGATTAATCACGGTCCCCATTAACATACCGCCGGCGCTGCCGCCCATCGCAAAACACTGCTCCCGATCGCCGTAGCCCTGAGCCAGCAGCCCTTCGCAGACGTCCAGATAGTCATTGAAAGTGTTTTTCTTCTTCAGGAATTTGCCATCTTCATACCAGTGCTGCCCGAGCTCACCGCCACCGCGTATATGAGCGATAGCATAGACAAAGCCGCGATCGAGCAGGCTTAAGCGGCTTCCGCTGAAGTCGGCGTCGATGCTGGAACCATACGAACCATAGCCGTAAATCAGGATGGGATTTTTACCGGGCTGGAAGTGCTGCTTATGGTAGACCAGCGATACCGGCACTTCACTGCCGTCGCGAGCCACTATCCAGACGTGTTCACTGCGGTAATTTTCAGCATTGAAGCCCTTAACTTCAGCCTGCTTAAGCACCTTGCGTTCCCCGGTATCCATATCCAGTTCAAACAAGGTGTCAGGCGTGGTCATCGATGAATAACCGTAACGCAGGCGCGAAGTCTCCGCCTCAGGGTTATAACCGATCCAGGTCACATAGGCCGGATCGTCAAACGCAATGCCGATCACCTCGCGAGTTTTGCGGTTGATCTGGCGAATACTGGTCAGCCCACGCTGGCGCTCCTCAACGACAAGCCAGTCGGTGAAAAGGGTAAACCCTTCCAGCATCACCTGCTCCCGCGCCGGGATCAGCACCTCCCACTTACGCTCATCGCGTACCCGGGTTTTGTAGAGACCAAAGTTTTTCCCTTCCCGATTCGATCGCAAATAGAAGGTGTGCTGGAAATGGTCAAGGCTGTATTCATGATCCTTGCGTCGGGGCAGGAAGCAGAGCGGCTGCGCGTCGGGCAATTCGGCATCCAGCAGCAACACTTCTGTGGTGGTCGCGCTGGCCAGAAAGATAATGATGTAGTGCTTCGAGGTGGTTTTATGCAGGCTAACGTAAAACGTTTCGTCTTTCTCTTCATACACCAGTTCGTCGGTGGCCGCAGGTGTACCGACGGTATGACGCCACACCTGATAAGGCAGCAGCGTTGTAGCATGTTTTTTAACGTAGTACACCGTTTCGGAATCGTTCGCCCAGACAAAATCTGGCGAGACATTATCCAGCATTTCCGGATACCAGTTACCGCTCTCCAGATTGCGAAAACGCAGGCCATACTGACGCCGTGAGAGGTAATCTTCTGCCAGAGCCATAATGGTGTTGTCTGGCGAGATGCCCATGCCACCCAGGGTGTAAAACTCGCTGTGCGCCGCACGCTTGTTGGCATCCAGCAGCGTTTCCCACTCTTCCCATTCAGCGCAAAGCACCGACTGACGCTGATAAATGGCGTACTCATTGCCCGGTTCATAGACGTGACGGTATCGGTAGCCGTTTCTGCTCCACGGCGCAGAGACATCCCGCTGCGGTACGCGTTCTACCATCTCGCTGAGAAGGCGATCCTGGAGCGCCTGTTGTGAGGCCATGACCTTACGGCCATAGTCATTTTCCTGGTGCAGATAATCCAGCACTTGCGGTTGCGAACGATTATCGTCCCGCAACCAGTAGTAGTTGTCGATACGCGTATCACCGTGGGCGGTGATCGCGTGAGGAATACGGCGGGCTTTCGGTGGCATGACGATTTTATTCTTCTGCGATTAACACCCTATAAGGTTGGCAAATCACACGAATGATGCAAGCGAAACGCGCAGTCATGCACAAAAATTTATCCCGGTAGTGCCTGTTTCTGCTGCTTTATATCCTGTTCAATGCCCTCCCGAACCTCCTGCGGGATCTTTAACGCATCGCCCAGCGCATTCAGATAGCTGCGCTCCATAAAATGGTCGATGTCGATGGCGGCACAGCTCAGGAAGTAGACCTCCAGCGCCTCTTCCTCGTTTTTGACCCCCTGGGCCAGGCGTGCGGGATCAAGAGGTTGTTCAATGGCGCGTGCGACCAGGGCCCGGCCCTGCTCTTCCACGCCTGCTTCACGCATCTGCTGCTCGATTGCGGCACGTTCGGTCGCATCAATATGTCCGTCGCTTTTTGCGGCAAACACCAGCGCAAGAATAAGGCGCTCACTGCGTTCATCGAGGGAGGATGACTGTTGACCAAACTGCGGCTCATCCTGATGCGCCCCTCGAATTTTGTCCTTATATTTATTCCACAGCACCGTACCAGCAACCGCTCCGCCCCCGGCCAATAACGCACCGGTGCCATATTTAGTCAGCAATTTTCGGGATGATTTATTAGCGACCAACAGGCCGGCAAGCCCGCCCAACGCGCCGGGTACCAGCAATTTACTCAGCCCTTCACCCGAGCCGTTCGATGACTTCTGACCCAACATAGACTGTATTTGATTCAACCAGTTCGACATGATTCCCCTCGCATTTTAGTTCATCAATTTCACAGCCTAAGCGAGGGGATGTCAGGAAATGTCTGCGGCATAAAAAGAAGCGAAAATTCATATTACTGCGCGACGTACTGCGCGCTGCCGGCTGCGCAATCAATTTTTACCTGATAATGAATATCGGCGCTTTTACCGCGCACCGTCAGCGGCACGGTCCAGTGGTTATCCTGACTTTTGACCTGTTGCGGATTGATCCATGCGACCGGATCGGCCTGCCCCAGCTTCTGTTGATCGTCTGCCCAGCGGACAATACGATTTTGCAGGTAATCCCGTTTTACGCTGGCGGCGATACCTTCCGCATTTTGCCCTTCACAGGCAGGAAATTTCACCGTTTTCTCACTTTTTGCCTGCGCGCCGGCGCTGGCGACCAGTAGCGCGACGACCATTACGCCCCCTGTTTTGTTCATGCTCTTCTCCTGTGATTTAACACATTGACAAGCATGGACTAAAAATAGGGCTTTGCCAGTAACGCGCTGTAACAGAGGCAGATTCTGTAACAGAAGACAGACGCAAACGTTTTCGTTTATACTGCGCGCAACTTTTTCAGGGGGATGTTATGACTCGTTTAGGTACTGCGCTGCGTCCGGCAGCCACGCGTGTAATGCTGTTAGGCTCCGGTGAGTTGGGAAAAGAGGTCGCCATTGAGTGCCAGCGTCTGGGAATTGAAGTTATAGCGGTCGATCGTTATCCCGATGCGCCCGCCATGCACCTCGCGCATCGCTCGCACGTCATTAACATGCTCGACGGCGATGCCCTGCGGGGCCTGATTGCTAAAGAGAAACCGCATTTTGTGGTTCCCGAGATCGAAGCCATCGCGACCGACACCCTGCTGGCGCTTGAGGCCGAAGGCCAGCGCGTGGTGCCCTGCGCTCGCGCCGCGAAATTGACCATGAACCGTGAGGGCATCCGTCGGCTGGCCGCCGAAGAGCTGGCGATCCCCACCTCCAGCTACCGTTTTGCCGACAGCAAAGAGGCCTTTTTACAGGCGGTGAACGAGATTGGCTACCCGTGCATCATTAAGCCCGTGATGAGCTCTTCTGGCAAAGGCCAAAGCTTTATCCGTACGGCTGAACAGCTCGATGCGGCCTGGGATTACGCGCAACAGGGTGGTCGCGCGGGAGCCGGACGGGTGATTGTTGAGGGCGTTGTGAAGTTTGATTTTGAAATCACGCTGCTTACCGTCAGCGCCGTCGACGGGGTGCACTTCTGCGATTCTATTGGTCATCGTCAGGAAGATGGCGATTACCGCGAGTCCTGGCAGCCACAGCAGATGAGTCCTCTGGCGCTGGAGCGCGCGCAGGAGATCGCCCGCAAAACCGTCTTAGCCCTGGGCGGTTATGGTCTGTTTGGCGTGGAGCTGTTTGTCTGCGGCGATGAGGTGATCTTTAGCGAGGTCTCCCCTCGCCCGCATGATACCGGCATGGTGACACTGATATCGCAAGATCTGTCCGAGTTTGCGCTGCACGTGCGTGCTTTCCTCGGCCTGCCGGTGGGCGGAATTCGTCAGTACGGCCCGGCGGCATCGGCGGTGATTTTGCCTCAGCTTACCAGCCAGAATGTCATTTTCGACCATCTCGACGACGCGGTCGGTGCCGGTTTGCAGCTTCGTCTGTTCGGCAAGCCCGACATCGACGGATCCCGTCGCCTGGGGATGGCGCTGGCGACCGGCGAGACCCTTGACGACGCGGTTACACGGGCGAAAGCCGCTGCCAGCGCGGTGAAAGTGGAAGGATAAAAAAAACGGGCCTGATGGCCCGTTTTTTTATGCTCTGACAGCGATTACTGCTGCGCACCCTCAACGGCTTCGCGCGCCAGTTTGGTGATACGATCCCAGTCACCCGCTTCCAGTGCATCAGCAGGAACCAGCCATGAGCCACCGATACAAAGCACGCTTTTCAGCGCCAGGTAGTCACGGTAGTTGGCTGGAGAGATACCGCCGGTTGGGCAGAAACGAACCTGAGAGAATGGACCCGCAATTGCCTGCAGCGCTTTGGTGCCGCCGTTCGCTTCCGCCGGGAAGAATTTGAACTCTTTCAGACCGTAGTCCATGCCCAGCATCAGCTCGGAGACGGTGCTGATCCCAGGAATCAGAGGAATAGTGCCTTCGGTTGCTGCTTTCAGCAGCGGCTCAGTCAGGCCCGGGCTGATAGCAAACTGCGCACCGGCTTCGGTGACGTCGGCCAGTTGCTGCGGGTTCAGTACGGTACCTGCGCCAATGATCGCCTCGGGCACTTCTTTCGCAATGGCACGGATCGCATCCATCGCGCATGCGGTACGCAGGGTCACTTCCAGCACACGTACGCCGCCAGCGACCAGGGCTTTCGCCATCGGTACGGCATGTTCCAGTTTGTGCACCACAATTACCGGCACAACCGGGCCCGTTTTCAGGATTGCTTCTGCACTTGTTTTCCAGTTTTTCATCAGAGTTTTTCTCTCGCCAGATCGATAATTCTTGTCGTCTTAAAACGTAATACAGGTCGCGCCCTGCTCCGCGCCGGAGAGTTTCTCGCGCAGCGCGCTGAACATTTCGCGCCCTGTGCCCACGCGCGATGCGCTCAGGTCAGGAATATGCGGCTTGCGTGCGGCAAGCACGTCTTCATCCACCAATAAGGTCAACTCACCGGTCTGGCCGTTTACGCGGATGATGTCGCCATCGTAAACCTTCGCCAACAGACCACCGTCATAAGCTTCCGGGGTGACGTGGATAGCTGAAGGCACTTTACCTGATGCGCCGGAGAGGCGTCCATCGGTTACTAACGCAATTTTGAAACAGCGGTCCAATAATACACCAAGTGGCGGCATAAGTTTATGTAATTCTGGCATCCCGTTCGCCTTTGGCCCCTGATGGCGTACCACCACCACGCAGTCTCTATCCAGCAGACCAGCCTCGAAAGCAGGCAATACATCATGCTGGCTTTCAAAGACCACCGCGGGGGCTTCGATGATCTGGTTTTCTACCGGCACCGCAGAGGTTTTCATCACCGCCCGGCCCAGATTCCCACTCAGCACTTTAGTACCGCCGTGGAGAGAGAACGGTTTTTCGATAGTGGCAATGACGTTTTCATCCAGCGACGCGGCTGCGCCGTCGCGCCAGTCCAGCTCGCCATTATTCAGCCAGGGCTCCAGGGTGTAGCGCGTCAGGCCAAAGCCTGCCACGGTGTTGACGTCTTCATGCAGCAGGCCACCTTTCAGCAGCTCACGCATTAGCACCGGTACGCCGCCCGCGGCCTGGAAGTGGTTAATATCTGCCGGGCCGTTCGGGTAGAGGCGAGCCATCAGCGGCACCACTTCAGAGAGTTCGGAGAAGTCATCCCAGTTAATCAGGATACCTGCCGCCCGCGCCATCGCCACCAGGTGCATGGTGTGGTTGGTGGAGCCACCGGTTGCCAGCAGGGCTACGATCCCGTTCACCACCACTTTTTCATCGACCATTTTGCCCATCGGCATCCATTCGTTGCCGTTGCCGGTAAGACGCGTCACCTGACGGGCGGCGGCTTCAGTCAGAGCCTGCCGCAGAGGCGCATCCGGTTGAATGAAAGATGAGCCCGGAAGCTGCATACCCATGAACTCCACCACCATCTGGTTGGTGTTGGCGGTACCGTAGAAAGTGCAGGTCCCCGGTGCATGGTAGGAGGCCGCTTCCGCCTCCAGCAGCGCGGCACGATCGGCTTTGCCTTCTGCGTAGAGCTGACGGACGCGGACTTTTTCTTTATTAGGTAAGCCGCTGGCCATCGGGCCTGATGGCACGAAGATTGCCGGAAGGTGACCAAAAGAGAGCGCCGCCATCACCAGGCCCGGGACAATTTTATCGCACACGCCCAGATAGAGCGCGCCATCAAACATATTATGAGACAACCCTACCGCGGCGGACATGGCAATGACTTCACGGCTCAGTAGCGACAGTTCCATACCGTCCTGCCCCTGGGTTACACCATCACACATAGCCGGAACTCCGCCCGCAACCTGCCCCACCGCATTGGCGCTGTGCAGGGCTTTGCGAATGATATCCGGGTAGCGCTCGTAAGGCTGGTGAGCCGAGAGCATGTCGTTATAGGAGGTGATAATCGCGATATTGTTACGCAGCATGCTCTTCAGCGAGGCTTTGTCTTCCGGCTGACAGGCGGCAAAGCCGTGGGCCAGGTTGCCGCAGGCTAACTGCGAACGGTGTACCGTGTCACGCTTCGCCTGCTGGATGCGCGCGAGGTAGTCTGAACGGGTCTGTTTTGAGCGCTCAGCAATGCGTTGTGTTACCCGTAACAATGTCGGATTCATAGATGCTCCTCAATATTAATCTGTCCAGGCTCTGGGATTAACAAAGTGTTTCGCACTCTATAACATCGCGGAAACGCTTTATTGCCGGAGCTCAGGGGCAAAATCGCTTCCGGCAGTGTAATAAAAAAAGCTCCGCGGGGAAATCCACGCGGAGCTTAAATGATTAAAAATTACACCGGGCCTGAGTTAGATCATGTTACCGGTAAAATAACCCTCAAGGATTATCCTGACCTTACTCAAATTCGTTCCAGGAACGACCATCGCGCGTGATCATCGCCACAGAAGCGACCGGACCCCAGGTGCCCGCCTGATAAGGCTTCGGCGCGTCCTGATCGGCAGCCCAGGCTTCGGTGATGGAGTCGACCCACTTCCAGGCCTCTTCCACTTCATCGCGACGCACGAACAGCGCCTGGATACCCCGCATGGTTTCCAGCAGCAGACGCTCGTAAGCATCAGCCAGATGAGTTTCGTTGAAGGTTTCGGAGTAGCTCAGATCCAGCTTGGTAGTCTGCAGGTTGTGTTTGTGATCCAGACCCGGCACTTTGTTCAGAACCTGGATATCCACGCCTTCGTCCGGCTGCAGACGGATGGTCAGCTTGTTCTGCGGCAGCTCCTGCCAGGACTCTTTAAACAGGTTCAGCTCTGGGTTCTTGAAGTAAACCACCACTTCAGAACATTTGGTCGGCAGACGCTTACCGGTACGCAGGTAGAATGGCACACCGGCCCAACGCCAGTTGTCGATATCAACGCGGATCGCCACAAAGGTTTCGGTATTGCTGGATTTGTTGGCACCCTCTTCTTCCAGGTAGCCCGGCACTTTTTTACCCTGCGCAAAGCCTGCAGTGTACTGACCGCGTACGGTCTTCTCACGCACATTCGAGCGATCGATACGGCGCAGGGACTTCAGCACTTTCACTTTCTCGTCGCGAATATTGTCAGCAGAGAGATCGGACGGCGGCGACATGGCGATCATGCACAGAATTTGCAGCAGGTGGTTCTGGATCATGTCACGCATCTGACCAGCCTGGTCAAAGTAACCCCAGCGGCCTTCGATACCCACCTCTTCCGCCACGGTGATTTCCACGTGATCGATGGTGCGGTTATCCCAGTTGTTCGCAAACAGTGAGTTGGCAAAACGCAGCGCCAGCAGGTTCAGAACCGTCTCTTTACCCAGATAGTGGTCAATACGGTATACCTGACACTCTTCGAAGTATTCGCCTACCTGGTCGTTAATTTCGCGGGAGGTATCCAGCGACGTCCCCAGGGGTTTCTCCATCACAACGCGTGCTGGTTTGGCGTTCAGCTTCGCTTCGCCCAGCCCTTTGCAGATTGCACCAAAGGTGCTCGGCGGCATGGCAAAGTAGTTGATGGTAACGCGGTTTTGCTGGTCCAGCATCTCGCCCAGGCGGGTAAAGGATGCCGTGTCATTCACGTCCAGGTTGCAGAAATCAAGACGTCCGCTCAGCGTATCCCACAAACTTTCATCGATCTTCTCCTTCATGAAAGTTTCCAGCGCTTCGCGAACGACCCTGGTGTACTCCTCTTTATCCCAGTCCGCGCGACCGACGCCCAGGATACGGGTTTCCGGATGGATCTGGCCCGCTTTTTCCAGTTGATACAGGGAAGGCAGCAATTTACGGCGTGCAAGATCGCCTTTCGCGCCGAAAATGACCAGGTCACATGCCTGGGCTGTTTGCGTTACCGCCATGTCATTCTCCTCAGTTGGATATGCTGGTGCTTTTGCCAGCATATCGTTGTAATTTTATTACAATGCACTGTACTGCTTTTACGTCATTCCCGAAACCATTAGCGCTTAACGACGCGTGCGATACGCTGTTTTTTCATCGCCCGGCCACATGCAGCACGGTAACGACTTATGAAACCGTTTAAAAATCGTCCTGGCTGCGGGAGGCTAAAACCCGACAGCGATCAAGTAATGAAAAAAAACAACAACATTTCTCAGCACGATTTGCCTTTTCCGGAAGTCACAGGCGTATATTCTTGCTAATTAGATCCATGATTTCACGTATTAATGAAATCGCTTCCACCCATGGGCGCCTTGTTAACAATGAACATGCTGGAAAAAATCCAGTTCCAACTGGAACACCTTAGCAAATCCGAGCGAAAAGTGGCTGAAGTCATTCTCGCCTCCCCCGCTCAGGCCATACACTCAAGCATTGCGGCACTGGCGCAGGGATCCGGGGTCAGTGAACCGACCGTCAACCGTTTCTGCCGCAGCATGGACACTCGCGGCTTTCCTGATTTTAAACTGCATCTGGCTCAGAGTCTTGCTAACGGCACACCTTATGTAAATCGTAATGTCGATGAAGGCGATAGCGTGGAAGCTTATACCGCAAAAATCTTTGAGTCGGCTATGGCAACGCTCGACCAGGTGCGCCAGTCACTGGATATGACGTCGGTAAACCGCGCTGTAGACCTGCTCACCCAGGCGAAGAAAATCGCATTTTTTGGGCTCGGCTCATCCGCTGCGGTGGCACACGATGCCATGAACAAATTTTTCCGCTTCAACGTGCCTGTTATCTATTCCGACGACATCGTGTTACAACGCATGAGCTGTATGAATTGTAACGAAGATGACGTGGTGGTGTTAATCTCGCACACCGGTCGCACTAAGAGCCTGGTTGAGCTGGCGCAACTCGCGCGCGAAAATGATGCCATGGTCATTGCTCTGACCACCGTTGGGACACCGCTGGCGCGGGAAGTCACCCTGGCGATCACCCTCGACGTCCCCGAAGATACCGACATTTATATGCCGATGGTCTCCCGTCTGGCGCAGTTAACGGTGATTGACGTTCTGGCTACCGGTTTTACCCTGCGTCGCGGTGCGAAATTCAGAGATAACTTGAAGCGGGTCAAAGAAGCGCTCAAGGAATCGCGTTTTGATAAAGAGTTACTTATAAAGGGTGATATGCCCTAATCGTTAAAACAAGGTTGTTACTTTTTTCGCTATTCGGTAAGTTTCTGCACAGAGCGCCGAATCAATGTTCACGCAACACCAAAGTTGTTTCAGTCAACGGAGTATTACATGTCCAGAAGGCTTCGCAGAACCAAGATCGTTACCACTTTAGGCCCAGCCACCGACCGCGATAATAATCTCGAGAAAATCATCGCTGCAGGTGCCAACGTGGTACGTATGAACTTCTCACACGGCACGCCAGAAGATCATAAACTTCGTGCGGACAAAGTCCGCGAGATCGCGGCTAAACTGGGACGTCATGTCGCCATCCTTGGCGATCTTCAGGGACCGAAAATTCGCGTTTCGACCTTTAAAGAAGGCAAAGTTTTCCTCAATATCGGCGATAAATTCCTGCTCGACGCCAACCTGGGTAAAGGCGAAGGCGACAAAGAGAAAGTGGGTATCGACTATAAAGGTCTGCCTGCTGATGTGGTACCGGGCGATATTCTGTTGCTCGACGATGGACGCGTTCAGCTGAAAGTGCTGGAAGTCCAGGGAATGCGCGTCTTCACCGAAGTGACCGTTGGCGGCCCGCTTTCTAACAACAAAGGGATCAACAAACTGGGCGGCGGCCTCTCTGCCGAAGCGCTGACCGAAAAAGACAAGGCCGATATTCTTACCGCGGCCCAGATCGGCGTGGATTACCTGGCCGTCTCCTTCCCGCGCTGCGGCGAAGATCTGAACTATGCTCGCCGTCTGGCGCGCGATGCCGGCTGCGATGCGAAAATCGTCGCAAAAGTTGAGCGTGCTGAGGCGGTCTGCAGCCAGGATGCGATGGATGACATCATTCTGGCGTCTGACGTGGTGATGGTGGCGCGTGGTGACCTGGGCGTGGAAATTGGCGACCCGGAACTGGTCGGTATCCAGAAAGCGCTCATCCGCCGCGCCCGTCAGCTGAACCGTTCCGTGATCACCGCGACGCAGATGATGGAGTCGATGATCACCAACCCTATGCCAACCCGTGCGGAAGTCATGGACGTCGCCAACGCCGTGCTGGATGGCACTGATGCGGTCATGCTCTCTGCCGAGACGGCGGCGGGTCAGTATCCGGCTGAAACCGTAGCGGCCATGGCGCGCGTCTGTCTGGGTGCAGAAAAGATCCCTAGCATTAACGTCTCAAAACACCGTCTGGACATTCAGTTCGACAATGTGGAAGAGGCAATTGCAATGTCCGCGATGTACGCCGCCAACCACCTGAAAGGCGTAACCGCTATCATTACCATGACCGAATCTGGTCGTACCGCGCTGATGACATCACGTATCAGCTCTGGTCTGCCCATCTTCGCCATGTCTCGCCATGAACGTACCCTGAATCTCACCGCACTCTATCGCGGTGTAACCCCGGTCTACTTCGACAGCAATAATGACGGCGTCGCCGCAGCTAACGATGCCGTTAATCTGCTGCGTGACAAAGGCTACCTGGTTTCCGGCGATATCGTTATTGTGACCCAGGGTGATGTGATGAGCACCATCGGCTCAACCAACACCACGCGCGTCATGACCGTCGAGTAATCTGTCGCGTTATCGTGATCTAAAAAAGCCCCTGACGGGGCTTTTTTTATTTCTTGCGATAGAGGTCGTTACGTTTGTAGGGCTGTATCTCCCCCGGCTTACGCGTCTTCAGCAACTTAAGGATCCAGGTATACTGCTCCAGATGCGGTCCCACCAGCAGCTCAACCTCTTCATTCATCCGGCGGGCGATGGTGTGATCGTCAGCGGTCATCAGGTCGTCCATCGGCGGGCGCACTTCAATAGTCAGACGGTGGGTCTTGCCATCGTAAATAGGGAACAGCGGCACCACGCGCGCGCGACATACTTTCATCAGGCGGCCAATTGCCGGTAACGTAGCTTTATAGGTCGCAAAGAAATCGACGAACTCGCTGTGCTCAGGGCCGTGGTCCTGATCGGGAAGATAGTATCCCCAGTAGCCCTGACGCACGGACTGAATGAAAGGTTTGATACCATCGTTACGAGCATGCAGACGCCCGCCAAAGCGGCGTCGGACGCTGTTCCAGACGTAATCAAAGACCTTGTTTCCCTGATTGTGGAACATCGCCGCCATCTTCTGCCCCTGGGATGCCATCAGCATCGCAGGAATATCGACGCCCCAGCCGTGCGGCACCAGAAAGATGACCTTTTCGTCATGACGACGCAGCTCGTCGATAATCTCCAGTCCTTTCCAGTCAACGCGCTTTTCCAGCTTTTTTGGGCCGCGCATCGCCAGCTCTGCCATCATCGCCATCGCCTGCGGGGCAGTCGTGAACATGTCGTCAATGAGGGCTTCACGCTCTGCTTCACTCTTTTCGGGGAAGCAGTAGAGTAAGTTAATCTGCGCGCGACGACGCGCGCTCTTACCAAACTTTCCCGCCAGACGCCCTACCGCTCCCAATAGCGGATCGCGAAACGCGGCCGGAGTTAGCGCCAGGCCCGCAAATGCAAAAACACCGATCCAGGCGCCCCAGTGGCGCGGATGGCGAAAGTCTTTCTCAAACTCAGGAATGTATTCAATATTGTTTTTTCTGGTTTTCATGCTTTTTCCAGTGGCGGGTGACGCTGAAAAGAATAATGAGATAGTTTAGCGAGGCAGTGCGTAACGCACAAAAGAAAAAGCCGGCACAGTCGCTGTACCGGCTTTGTCAGCAGAGAAATTAATCGATGCTGAGTTGTGGCAGCACCTGTTTCACCTGCGCCAGGTAATCGGTGCGGTCTTTACCGGTCAACCCTTCGGTACGCGGCAGTTTCGCCGTTAATGGGTTAACCGCCTGCTGGTTGATCCACACTTCATAGTGCAGGTGCGGGCCAGTAGAACGCCCCGTGTTACCAGAGAGCGCAATACGGTCACCGCGCTTCACTTTCTGGCCGGGTTTCACCAGCAGTTTACGCAGGTGCATATAGCGGGTGGTATAAGTACGGCCATGACGCACTGCCACGTAGTACCCTGCTGCACCGCTACGTTTAGCGATCACCACTTCGCCATCACCGACTGACAGCACAGGCGTGCCCTGCGGCATCGCGAAATCAACGCCACGGTGCGGCGCAATACGCCCAGTTACCGGGTTCAGACGGCGTGGGTTAAAGTTAGAGGAGACGCGGAACTGTTTAGCGGTCGGGAAACGCAGGAAGCCTTTCGCCAGTCCGGTACCGTTGCGGTCATAGAATTTGCCATCCTCTGCGCGGACAGCATAATAATCCTTCCCATCTGAACGCAGTCGGACACCTAAAAGCTGGCTCTGCTCACGTTTACCGTCCAGCATTTCGCGGGACATCAATACCGAGAACGCATCGCCTTTTTTCAGTTTGCGGAAGTCCATCTGCCACTGCATGGCTTTGGTCACCGAGCTGATTTCACCGCTCGTCAGGCCGGCATCACGGGCGCTGGCAACAAAGCTGCCGCCCACGGTGCCTTTAATGGCGCTATTCACCCATTCGCCCTGCTGCATCTCACTGCTCATCTTGAAACCGTTTGCAGTACGATCGTAGGTGCGGGTTTCACGACGGGACATTTCCCAGGTCAGGCGTTGTAAATCACCGTTGTCGGTCAGGGTCCAGGAGAGCTGCTGGCCAATTTTCAGGTTACGCAACTCTTTATCGGAGGCAGCAAGCTGGCTGATTTCGCCCATCTCAATGCCATACTGATTAAGAATGCTGCTTAAGGTATCGCCGGTCGAAACGACGTATTCATGGACACCGGCTTCGTTTGCGGTTTTGTCATCGAGCTCATCCTGCGGGATGGCTTCCTCTTCCTGGGGGGCCTGGTCAATAGGCTCACTCGCTTCCGGCAGCAAAGAACGAATTTCACTTCGTTCAAGCTCAATGGTTTTAACGATAGGTGTCGAAACCGGGTGGTAAACGTAGGGTCGCCAGACGGCGACCGCTAAGGTGAGAACGGTAAGCGACCCCAGCATGACGCGGTGGGGCCGGGGCAAATTATTAAATGCCAGGGCGACAGAGCGGGCTATCTGTTGCACGTATTCACTTCCTCGTTAATCTCCTTTCAGGCAGCTCGCATACTGGTTCGCCAGTTGGCTGAGGAACTGCGAATAGCTCGCTTTGCTCAACTGGATATTCGTTCCTAGCGGGTCAAGGGTGCCCATGCGCACGGATGTTCCCCTTGCCACGGCTTCAACGACCGCTGGCCTGAACTGTGGCTCAGCAAAAACGCAGGTCGCTTTTTGCTCAACCAACTGTGTTCTGATTTCATGTAAACGCTGCGCACCAGGCTGAATGACAGGATTCACGGTAAAATGGCCAAGCGGCGTGAGACCGTAATGTTTTTCGTAATAGCCATAGGCGTCATGAAAAACGAAATATCCTTTACCTTTCAATGGTGCGAGCTCGGTACCTACCTGCTTATCGGTTGCGGCAAGCTGTGCCTCAAAATCCTTCAGGTTGGCGTCTAGTTTGGCTCGACTTTGCGGCATAAGTTCCACTAATTTTTCGTGGATTGCAACCGCAGACAACCGCGCTATCTCGGGTGAAAGCCACAGGTGCATGTTGTACTCGCCATGATGGTGATGTGCATCACTATTTTCATCGTCACCCTCGCCGTGACCATGATCATGATCGTGGTCCTCTGCCCCTTTCATGAGCAGCGGTTTAACACCAGACAGATCGGCGATGGCAACTTGATTCGCCGCAGGGACCTGTTTGGCAGACTTCTGCATGAAAGCTTCCATCTCAGGGCCAATCCACACAACTAAGTCCGCGTTTTGTAAGCGTTTTACATCAGATGGGCGTAAGGAGTAATCGTGTTCGGAAGCGCCATCCGGCAGTAAAACCTCGGTCTCGGTCACGCCATCGGCAATGGCGGAGGCGATAAAACCGAGTGGTTTAAGCGAAGCGACAACGGCGGCGTTAACATCTTGTGCTGCGGAACCCCACAGCGCAGCGGATAATGCTGCGAAAAGAAGCGTATTTTTATGTAACATAATGCGACTACTGTTCGTAATGAGTGTGTGGAATGTGATATTATAACATTCGATGACTTCTGCAAGCTTAAATTGACATGACTAATTTAGTTTCTCTCGAAAATGTATCGGTCTCTTTCGGTCAGCGCCGCGTCCTTTCTGACGTCTCTTTGTGCCTGAAACCCGGAAGAATACTGACGTTGCTTGGCCCCAATGGCGCCGGAAAATCCACGCTGGTTCGTGTGGTCCTCGGTCTGGTAGCACCGGACGAAGGGCTCATCAAGCGTGACGGAAAGCTGCGCATTGGCTACGTACCCCAGAAATTACATCTGGACTCCACCCTGCCGCTGACTGTAAATCGCTTTTTGCGTTTGCGTCCTGATACGCGTAAAGAGGATATCCTTCCCGCTCTGAAACGCGTGCAGGCCGGACACCTCATCGACGCCCCGTTGCAAAAACTCTCTGGCGGTGAGACCCAGCGCGTCCTGCTAGCCCGCGCCCTGCTGAATAATCCGCAGCTACTGGTGCTGGATGAGCCGACGCAGGGTGTGGATGTTAACGGCCAGGTTGCGCTTTACGATCTCATCGACCAGCTGCGTAAAGAGCTGAATTGCGCCGTGTTGATGGTTTCCCACGACCTGCACCTGGTGATGGCCAAAACCGATGAGGTGCTCTGTCTCAACCACCATATCTGCTGCTCCGGTACCCCGGAAGTGGTCTCTATGCACCCGGAGTTTATCTCTATGTTCGGCCCACGCGGTGCGGAACAGCTGGGTATTTATCGCCATCAACATAACCACCGCCATGATTTGCAAGGACGAATTGTTCTGCGCCGGGGAAATGGTCACTCATGATTGAATTATTACTGCCCGGCTGGCTGGCCGGGATTATGCTCGCCTGCGCCGCTGGCCCGCTGGGTTCGTTTGTTGTCTGGCGTCGAATGTCCTACTTTGGCGATACGCTGGCCCACGCCTCGCTGCTGGGGGTGGCCTTTGGCTTGCTGCTGGATGTTAATCCATTCTATGCAGTCATCGTTGTTACCCTGCTGCTGGCAGCCGGTCTGGTCTGGCTGGAGAAGCGCCCTCACCTCGCGGTGGATACCCTGCTGGGTATTATGGCCCACAGCGCGCTATCCCTGGGTCTGGTCGTGGTCAGCCTGATGTCGAATATTCGTGTCGATCTGATGGCCTATCTCTTTGGCGACCTGCTGGCCGTGACGCCAGAAGACTTAATCTCCATCGCCATCGGGGTGGTTATTGTCCTCTCCATCCTCTTCTGGCAATGGCGAAATCTGCTGGCCATGACCATCAGCCCGGACCTGGCCTTTGTCGATGGCGTAAAATTGCAGCGCGTGAAGCTGTTACTGATGCTGGTCACCGCGCTTACTATTGGTGTGGCAATGAAATTTGTCGGGGCATTAATTATCACCTCGCTGCTGATCATTCCGGCGGCGACTGCGCGCCGTTTTGCCCGCACGCCGGAGCAAATGGCGGGTGTCGCCGTTGTTGTGGGGATGGTTGCGGTTACGGGCGGGTTAACGTTCTCGGCCTTTTACGACACGCCTGCCGGGCCGTCGGTAGTGCTGTGCGCGGCGCTGTTATTTATCTTCAGCATGATGAAAAAACCCGCCAGCTAGGCGGGTAGGTCCCCTCTCCCGCCGGGAGAGGGAGAAGCCTCACGGCATGGCGGGTGGGGTGATACCAAAGTGATTCCACGCCCGTACCGTCGCCATTCGCCCACGCGGCGTACGCTGTAAAAAGCCCTGCTGAATCAGATAGGGCTCCAGCACGTCCTCAATCGTTTCGCGCTCTTCACCAATAGCCGCCGCCAGGTTATCCAGCCCTACCGGGCCGCCGAAGAATTTATCCAGCACCGCCAGTAGCAGCTTCCGGTCCATATAATCAAAACCTTCCGCATCGACGTTAAGCATATCCAGCGCCTGGGCAGCGATGTCGGATGAGATCGTCCCATCGTGCTTCACCTCAGCAAAGTCACGCACGCGGCGCAGCAATCGGTTGGCGATACGCGGCGTTCCGCGGGAGCGTTTGGCGACTTCGAAAGCCCCCTCCTCGCTCATCTCCAGCCCCATGTAACGCGCGCTTCGACCCACGATGTGCTGCAGATCCGCGACCTGGTAAAACTCCAGACGCTGCACAATGCCAAAGCGGTCACGCAGTGGTGAGGTTAATGATCCCGCACGGGTGGTGGCACCAATGAGGGTAAAAGGCGGTAAATCGATTTTAATGGAGCGCGCGGCCGGGCCTTCGCCGATCATGATATCGAGTTGATAATCCTCCATCGCCGGGTAGAGCACCTCTTCTACCACGGGGGATAAGCGGTGGATCTCATCGATAAATAACACGTCATGCGGCTCAAGGTTAGTGAGCATGGCCGCCAGATCGCCCGCCTTTTCAAGCACCGGGCCAGAGGTGGTACGCAGATTCACCCCCATTTCGTTAGCAACGATATTGGCGAGGGTGGTTTTACCTAACCCCGGGGGACCGAAAATGAGCAGATGATCGAGGGCATCTCCGCGCAGTTTCGCCGCCTGGATGAAGATCTCCATTTGCGAACGCACCTGAGGCTGGCCAATATACTCGTCCAGTAACTTTGGGCGGATTGCGCGATCCACTGCATCTTCTGTCTGAACGCTGCCTGCCGACACCAGACGGTCTGCTTCAATCATCCTTTACCTCACAATGCCGCGCGTAGCGCTTCACGAATCAGAGTTTCACTGTTGGCGTCCGGCTTCGCGATTTTACTCACCATGCGGCTCGCTTCCTGAGGTTTATAGCCCAGCGCCACCAGCGCGGCAACCGCTTCCTGCTCGGCGTCGTCGGTTACAGGTGAGCCCGGAGAAGTAAGCACCAGATCTGCCGCCGGCGTGAACAGGTCGCCATGCAGCCCTTTGAAGCGATCTTTCATCTCAACGATCAGACGCTCCGCGGTTTTCTTCCCGATGCCCGGAAGTTTAATCAGCGCCGCAGGATCTTCGCGCTCCACGGCATTGACAAACTGCTGGGCTGACATGCCGGATAAAATAGCCAGCGCCAGCTTCGGTCCGACGCCGTTGGTTTTTATCAGTTCGCGGAACAGGGTACGTTCTTGTTTGTTATTAAAACCATACAGAAGCTGAGCATCTTCTCGCACCACAAACTGAGTAAAGACAATCGCCTCTTTGCCTGCGTCCGGCAGTTCGTAGAAGCAGGTCATCGGCATATGGACTTCATAGCCCACGCCTCCCGCTTCGAGCAGTACTAACGGGGGTTGTTTTTCAATGATGATGCCTCTGAGTCTGCCTATCACGTGACGCTCCTGCGTTAAGGGCTAAAAATTTCTGCTGCCATAATAAAAAAAGGCTGGATAAACATCCAGCCTGATTTGTCATTATCGTAACCTGCCTCGCGCCAGATTGAGCCGCGACTCGCTCATTTGCACGGCGTTCTGGCTAATATGGCAATGCGTAATCGCAATGGCCAGCGCATCGGCGGCGTCGGCCTGCGGATTAGCGGGGAGCTTTAGCAGAGTGCGCACCATATGTTGCACCTGGCTTTTCTCCGCGCTACCTATACCCACTACCGTCTGCTTGACCTGCCTCGCCGCGTATTCAAATACCGGCAAGTCCTGGTTCACCGCCGCCACGATGGCGACACCGCGTGCCTGACCGAGCTTTAACGCCGAGTCGGCGTTTTTCGCCATAAAAACCTGCTCAATGGCGAAATAGTCGGGCTGGAACTGAGTGATGATCTCCGACACGCCTGCGTAGATCAGCTTCAGGCGTGACGGGAGATCGTCCACTTTGGTGCGGATACAACCGCTGCCGAGATAGGTTAACTGGCGTCCCACCTGACGGATAACGCCATACCCGGTGATGCGTGAGCCAGGATCAATCCCAAGAATAATCGACATCACGCCTCTCCTGTAATGGGTTTACACGCTCTCATCAGAGCGTCGCTGCAACCTCATCAGAGATTTCACCGTTGTGATACACTTCCTGCACGTCGTCGCAGTCTTCGAGCATGTCGATCAGACGCAGCAGTTTTGGTGCAGTTTCCGCATCCATGTCGGCCTTGGTAGACGGGATCATAGAGACTTCAGCGTTGTCCGCTTTCAGGCCAGCCGCTTCCAGCGCATCGCGCACGGCACCCATCTCTTCCCACGCGGTATAAACGTCGATAGCACCGTCATCAAAGGTTACGACATCTTCCGCACCCGCTTCCAGCGCAGCTTCCATAATCACGTCTTCGTCGCCTTTTTCGAAGGAGATGACGCCTTTTTTGCTGAACAGGTAAGCCACGGAGCCGTCGGTACCCAGGTTGCCACCGGTTTTGGTGAACGCATGGCGCACTTCGGCAACGGTACGGTTACGGTTGTCGGACAGGCATTCCACCATGACCGCCGTACCGCCAGGACCGTAACCTTCATAAATGATGGTTTCCATGTTCGCGTCTTCGTCACCGCCCACGCCACGTGCAATAGCACGGTTCAGGGTGTCACGCGTCATGTTGTTGGACAGCGCTTTATCAATAGCGGCACGCAGACGTGGGTTAGAACCCGCGTCGCCACCGCCCAGACGTGCCGCTGTTACCAGCTCACGAATGATTTTGGTAAAGATCTTACCGCGTTTGGCATCCTGTGCCGCTTTACGGTGTTTGGTGTTGGCCCACTTACTATGACCTGCCATAAAAAGTTCTCCAAAAATCGCGCCTTCTCAGGCAGCGTTAATTACAAATTCTTCAATCGCCTGCCGGTTGCTCCACGACTTGGTCAGTGCAGCGGCTTCCGTTGCATTGACCCAGCGGTAGGTCAGGTGTTCGGTGAACACAATCTCCCGTTCGCGGGGGAGCGCGAGACAGAACCAGGATTCTGTATTGCGCTCGGTACCCGGCGCATAGCGATGACGTAAATGGCTAAAAATTTCAAACTCCACCGTGCGCTGACAGTCCTTCAGGGTCAGTTGCTCGCAAGCAACATCGATGGCGACCTCTTCCTTTACTTCGCGCGCGGCGGCCTGCAGCGCGGTTTCTCCCGCCTCCAGGCTGCCGGTAACCGACTGCCAAAAAGCGGGATCATCGCGCCGCTGCAACATCAGCACCCGCTTCGTGTCCTGGGCATAAATGACAACTAAGACAGAAACGGGACGCTTGTATGCCATATCAGTTTTTCTCTTCCTTTTTCACCACTTCGATGCCGAGCTCAGCCAGAGAGGTCGGATTGGCGAAGCTTGGCGCTTCCGTCATCAGACAGGCCGCGGCGGTGGTTTTCGGGAAGGCGATAACATCACGGATGTTATCAGTACCGGTCAGCAGCATGGTCAGACGGTCGAGACCGAAGGCCAGACCTGCATGCGGCGGCGTACCGTATTTCAGGGCGTCCAGCAGGAAGCCAAACTTCTCGCGCTGCTCTTGCTCTTCAATGCCGAGGATACCGAACACCGTCTGCTGCATTTCACCGCGGTGAATACGCACGGAACCGCCGCCCACTTCATAACCGTTAATAACCATATCGTAGGCGTTGGCAATGGCCGTTTCCGGCGCAGCTTTCAGCTCGTCTGCGGTCATCTCTTTCGGTGCGGTGAACGGGTGGTGCATCGCGGTCAGGCCGCCTTCGCCGTCGTCTTCAAACATCGGGAAGTCGATTACCCACAGCGGCGCCCATTTGGATTCGTCGGTCAGGTTCAGGTCTTTGCCAACTTTCAGACGCAGTGCGCCCATCGCGTCGGCAACCACTTTCTTGTTGTCCGCGCCGAAGAAGATCATATCGCCATCCTGTGCGTCTGTACGCGCGAGGATCGCTTCCACGATGTCAGCGTTGAGGAATTTCGCCACGGGGCTTGTGATCCCTTCGATGCCTTTCGCCCGCTCGGTCACTTTGATGTACGCCAGCCCTTTGGCCCCGTAAATCTTAATAAAGTTGCCGTAATCGTCGATCTGCTTACGGCTGAGTGCGGCACCACCTGGTACACGCAGGGCAGCCACGCGGCCTTTTGCATCATTAGCCGGGCCCGCGAATACCGCAAACTCAACCTCTTTCACCAGGTCCGCCACGTCAACCAGCTCCATTGGGTTACGCAGGTCTGGCTTATCGGAACCGTAACGACGCTCTGCTTCGGCGAAGGTCATGATCGGGAAGTCGCCGAGATCGACACCTTTCACGTCCTGCCACAGACCGCGCACCAGCGCTTCCATCACTTCACGCACTTGTTCAGCCGTCATGAAGGAGGTTTCGACGTCGATCTGGGTAAATTCAGGCTGGCGGTCAGCACGCAGGTCTTCGTCGCGGAAACATTTTACAATCTGATAATAGCGATCGAAGCCGGACATCATCAGCAGCTGTTTAAACAGCTGAGGGGACTGCGGCAGCGCGTAAAATTTGCCTTTATGGACGCGGGAAGGAACGAGGTAGTCACGCGCGCCTTCCGGAGTCGCTTTGGTCAGCATCGGGGTTTCGATATCGAGGAAACCGTGATCGTCCATAAAGCGACGCACCAGGCTTGTGATCTTAGCGCGCGTTTTCAGGCGCTGAGCCATCTCCGGGCGACGAAGATCCAGGTAACGGTATTTCAGACGCGCTTCTTCAGTATTGACGTGGTTGGAGTCGAGCGGCAGCGACTCTGAACGGTTAATGATAACCAGATCGGACGCCAGCACTTCTACTGCCCCCGTTGCCATCTCCGCGTTGACGTTTTTCTCGTCGCGCGCACGCACGGTACCGGTGACCTGAATGCAGAACTCATTACGCAGTTCAGAGGCCAGTTTTAACGCATCCGCGCGATCCGGATCGAAGAACACCTGCACAATGCCTTCACGGTCGCGCAAATCGATAAAGATAAGGCTACCAAGATCACGACGACGGTTGACCCAACCACACAGGGTAACCTGCTGCCCGACATGGGTCTGACGCAGCTGCCCGCAATATTCTGTACGCATGAGATATCCCTTAACTTAGCCGACGGCTAAATGTTGCCTGTGATGCAGGCTACTATGTCGCAGCTTTTTGTATGTCACAACTGGATGAAAAAAGGCGGCTATTATACTGGAAATTCCGCCGGACGATAAGAGCGAAGCACGGCCAGAAGCGCGATTGCTGCTCGCATCTTGCATATTCTCACAAAAATTAACAAAAATATCAGACCTGGAACAGGCCTCCACAGCGTAAGGTGTAGCAAAGCTATTTATTTGACTGGAGAAATTATGTTGAACCTCGACGCCACCAAAACCGCCCTTGTCGTGATTGATTTACAGGAAGGGATCCTGCCGTTCGCCGGAGGTCCTTACACGGCGGACGATGTGGTCAGTCGTAGTGCGCGTCTGGCCGACAAGTGCCGGGCCAGCGGGTCACAGGTAGTGATGGTACGCGTCGGCTGGTCTGCCGATTTTGCCGAAGCGCTGAAACAACCGGTAGATGCGCAGGCTCCGGCGCACGCCCTGCCCGAGAACTGGTGGACGTACCCGGTTGCACTGGGTAAACGCGACAGTGATATCGAGGTGACCAAACGCCAGTGGGGCGCATTCTACGGCACAGATCTGGAACTGCAGCTGCGTCGTCGCGGTATCGACACCATTATTCTGTGCGGCATCTCCACCAACATCGGAGTGGAATCAACCGCGCGTCACGCCTGGGAGATGGGCTTTAACCTGATTATCGCCGAAGATGCCTGCAGTGCCGCCTCAGCAGATCAACACCAGGGCAGCATGACGAACATCTTCCCGCGCATTGGCCGCGTGCGTAGCACCGACGAGATCCTTAGCGCGTTATGATCTATCTGGGCCTGCCCCAATGGTCGCACCCGAAATGGGTGCGGCTGGGTATCACCAGCCTTGAGGAGTATGCTCGCCACTTTAACTGCGTGGAGGGCAATACGACGCTATACGCCCTGCCCCGGGCGGAGATTGTTGAACGCTGGCGTGAGCAGACGACCGATGATTTCCGCTTTTGCTTCAAGTTTCCATCCACCATTTCACACACTGCTGCACTGCGCAACTGCGACGATCTCACAGCGGAATTTTTTACCCGTATGGATCCCCTGGCGAACCGCATCGGTCAATACTGGCTCCAGCTCCCGGCAACATTTGGCCCGCAGGGGCTGCCGGCGCTGTGGCACTTTCTCGATACCCTGCCCAAAGCCTTTACTTACGGAGTGGAAGTGCGCCATCCAGCGTTCTTTAATAAAGGCGAAACGGAAAAGGCGCTCAACCGGGGGTTACATGAGCGCGGCGTGAATCGCGTGATCCTCGACAGTCGTCCCGTACACAGTGCCGTACCCCACAGTGAAGCCGTTATCGACACCCAGCGGAAAAAACCGAAGGTGCCGGTGCATGCCGTGGTGACCGCCAGCAACCCGATGGTGCGCTTTATCGGCAGCGATAATATGCAGCAAAACCAGCAGATGTTCGCCGTCTGGCTGCAAACATTAGCGAAATGGCAGCAGACCACCACCCCCTATCTGTTTCTGCATACCCCGGATATTGCCCAGGCCCCGGAACTGGTCGATGCTCTCTGGCAGGCCTTGCAGGACGCGCTTCCGGGCCTGGGTCCTGCCCCTGCCATCCCACAACAATCTTCTCTTTTCTAGCCGCACCCCCTATCATAGAAGTGCCATCTGCCAGATAACAGGGAGTTTGTATGGTCAGCGCGCTGTATGCGGTTTTGGGTGCGTTACTGTTAATTAAGTTTTCGTTCGATGTTGTGCGTCTGCGGATGATGTATCGCGTCTCCTGGGGCGACGGTGGGTTTTCTGAGCTGCAAAGCGCGATTCGTGTGCATGGGAATGCCGTGGAGTACATCCCGGTTGCCCTGATCATGCTGCTTTTTATGGAAATGAACGGCGCTGAGACGTGGATGGTGCACGTTTGCGGTTTGCTGCTGATTGCCGGTCGCCTGATGCATTACTACGGCTTTCACAATCGGTTGTTCCGCTGGCGTCGCTCAGGCATGAGCGCCACCTGGTGTTCGCTTTTGCTGATGGTGCTGGCTAACCTCTGGTATATGCCGTGGGAGTTGGTTTTTTCCCTGCATTAGCGCACAATACGCCCCTTTATTTTTCCCGGATTTTAACGTTATGTCAGATCGCGACACGCTTTTTTCTGCGCCTATCGCCAGTCTGGGCGACTGGACCTTTGATGAACGGGTGGCTGAAGTCTTCCCGGATATGATTCAGCGCTCAGTGCCCGGTTACTCTAATATCATCTCCATGATCGGTATGCTGGCGGAGCGTTTTGTTCAGCCTGACACGCAGGTATACGATCTGGGTTGCTCGCTGGGCGCGGCTACGCTGTCGGTTCGTCGTAACGTTAATCAGCCAGGCTGCAAAATTATCGCCGTGGATAATTCCCCGGCCATGGTTGAGCGCTGTCGCCGCCACATCGACGCCTGGAAAGCCTCCACGCCGGTGGAAGTCATTGAGGGCGATATCCGTGATATCGAAATTCATAATGCCTCCATGGTGGTACTGAACTTTACGCTGCAGTTTTTAGAGCCCGCCGATCGTCAACTGCTGCTGAATAAGATCTATCAGGGGCTTAACCCGGGCGGCGCCCTGGTGCTGTCAGAGAAATTTAGCTTCGAAGATGCCAACGTCGGTGAACTGCTGTTCAACATGCACCACGATTTTAAACGTGCCAACGGCTATAGCGAGCTGGAGATCAGCCAGAAACGTAGCATGCTGGAAAATGTGATGCTGACCGATTCGGTCGAAACGCATAAGGCTCGCCTGCGCAGCGCAGGTTTTGAGCATAGCGAGCTGTGGTTCCAGTGTTTTAACTTTGGCTCTCTGGTGGCACTGAAAGGCGGCGAAGCGGCATGATTGAATTCAGTAATTTTTATCAGCTGATTGCAAAGAATCACCTTTCCCACTGGCTGGAGACCCTGCCCGCGCAAATCGCCACCTGGCAGCGCGACCAGCAGCATGGCTTGTTAAAGCAGTGGTCTAACGCGGTGGAGTTTTTGCCTGAGCTTACGCCTTACCGTCTCGACTTGCTGCACAGCGTTACGGCAGAGAGCGAAACGCCGTTAAGCGCCGGGCAGACGAACCGTATTGAAACCCTGCTCCGTAACCTGATGCCCTGGCGTAAAGGGCCCTTCTCGCTCTATGGGGTGGACATTAATACCGAATGGCGTTCTGACTGGAAGTGGGATCGCGTTTTGCCGCACCTGTCTGACCTGTCAGGCCGCACCATTCTTGACGTGGGCTGCGGTAGCGGCTATCACCTGTGGCGCATGATTGGCGCCGGCGCGCACCTTGCGGTCGGTATCGATCCTATGCAGCTGTTCCTCTGTCAGTTCGAAGCGGTGCGAAAACTGTTGGGTAACGATCAGCGCGCGCATCTGTTGCCGTTGGGTATTGAACAACTGCCTGCCCTGAAAGCCTTCGATACGGTCTTCTCGATGGGGGTGCTTTACCACCGTCGCTCCCCGCTGGAACATCTGTGGCAGCTGAAAGATCAGCTGGTCAACGGGGGTGAACTGGTGCTGGAAACACTGGTAATTGAAGGTGATGAGAACGCGGTGCTGGTGCCAGGCGACCGCTACGCACAGATGCGAAATGTCTATTTCATTCCATCCGCGCTGGCGCTGAAAAACTGGCTTGAGAAGTGCGGCTTCGTGGATGTGCGTATCGCCGACGTCTGCGTAACCTCGACCGAAGAGCAGCGTCGTACCGACTGGATGATCACCGAGTCGCTGGAGCAGTTCCTGGATCCGGCTGACCAGAGCAAAACGGTGGAAGGCTATCCTGCGCCGATGCGTGCAGTACTGATTGCAACGAAGCCGTAATCTCTCCTCAATCAGGGCAAGCGAGGCGGCTAACGCCGCTGCGGCCTGAAATATGCAGGAGAAAAAAAGGCCCCTGTGTAAAAGGCAGGGGCCTGGTACAAACAAGCATCATATTGGGCGACATGATGCGGCGGTAAAAACGTTGCTACACGTGATAACGGTCAATAATCGCTTTCATTACCGCAACCGACTCTCCATCAACGCTATAGCGGGAGTACTCATCCGCCTCGGCATCCGTCGACATAGACAACCCTGTATTGCGATAACGCATGGGCGAGGGTATCCATTTACCCGCTGAGCTATGCAGCTCCTTCACCCCTGCGTCGAGAAACTTATGCAGATTGCCGGCGCGCACGCCTGCTCCTGCCATGATTATTGGAACACCAGATCGGCCATTAAGTTCCGTAATTAATGAAAGACCTTTTTCTGCGGATGCTTGCTGCCCCGAGGTGAGGATCCGCGTGACGCCGAGTTCCGCCAGCTTTTCATAAGCTTGTCGTGGATCGGCACACATATCGAAGGCGCGATGAAATGTTACCGCCATCCCCTTCGCAGCCGCCATCAGCTTGCGCATTGCCGGCATATTGACTTCGCCATCTTCATTGAGCAGGCCAATCACCACCCCCGGAAAGCCCAGCGCGTTGATATGCGCCACATCGTCCAGCATGGCGCTCAGCTCGCCTGAGCTGTAACAGAAATCGCCGCCGCGGGGACGGACAATGGGATGAACCGGAATAGTGACGGCCTCACGCACTGATTTCAGTACGCCATAAGAGGGGGTTAAGCCCCCCTCTTTCGGTGCCGCGCAGAGTTCGATGCGATCGGCCCCCTGTTGCTGTGCGGTCACGGCGCACTCCATGCTGTAACAGCAGATCTCCAGCACTGCCATGATTCCTCCTTAAAACATCATGAATACGGCATCATGCCATGCCCGAACAGGCCGGACACGGCGGTCGCTCACAAACTTCTACGCGTTATGCTTCGCTGGCGACGATCTGCTCGATAGTCCAGGGGTGAAACTTCACCGTCACACTACCGTCCGTCACCGCCAGGGTGGGATTCGGCAGGCGCTCGCGCTCCCCTTTGGGTGAACTGCATTTCACAAAAATCCCCGGCTGGCTTAACCCCTCGTCAGAGAGCAGCGCCAGCGCGCGGGCATTCAGGCCGTCGGGGTCGCCGGGCAGAACGATCTCAATGTGCTCCCACCCTTCATGGGGATAGCGCTTCTCACCCGGCCATGGCAGCTCCACCACGTCAAATTGCCAGTGGGCGACGCAGACGGGCTCATGCAGTTTAAACAGGCAGATTGGGCGGCCATTAATGATGTTTTCAGAGAGCAGCTCGCCGCACTGTTCAAAGCCTCGACGCCAGCGCTCGGCGGTGGCATTCTGGTGGCAGCGCAGGGAGATATGGTCTGCCGCCAGCGGAGCGATCTCTAGCCCCAGGCGTTGAGTCAGCGCGTGAAAATCGCGGGTAAAGCGCGGCAGGTCGGCGCGGATGTCCTGCAGTTCGTCAATGGATTGCCAGTTCGCCATTATTATTACTCGTCCTATCGTACAAAACGGTTAATTTACTCTGTTGCGCGCCGCCCACCAACCGCTGATTTGTCCGGTGCTGACGGCAAGAGGCAATTGCAGTATACTCCCGGCCTCATTCTTAAACTGGCGCGGATGGTTGGTCTGCCGCAGCAAAAAAGTAAGGTATCCAGGTGAATATTCAGGCACTTCTCTCAGATAAAGTCAGTCAGGCACTGATTGCCGCAGGCGCGCCTGCGGATTGCGAACCTCAGGTTCGTCAGTCAGCAAAAGTACAGTTTGGCGACTATCAGGCAAATGGCGTGATGGCCGTAGCTAAAAAACTGGGCATGGCGCCGCGACAACTCGCAGAGCAGGTACTCACTCATCTGGATCTTGACGGTATCGCCAGCAAAACTGAAATTGCCGGACCGGGCTTTATCAATATCTTCCTCGACCCGGCCTTCCTTGCCAGCCACGTTGACGCGGCGCTGAAATCTGACCGTCTGGGCGTAAATCAGCCGGCAGCACAAACCATCGTGGTGGACTACTCGGCCCCTAACGTGGCGAAAGAGATGCACGTAGGACATTTGCGCTCCACCATCATCGGTGATGCGGCCGTGCGTACGCTTGAGTTCCTGGGCCACAAGGTAATCCGCGCTAACCACGTTGGCGACTGGGGTACCCAGTTCGGGATGCTCATCGCTTATCTCGAGAAGCAGCAGCAGGAAAATGCCGGTGAAATGGCGCTGGCAGACCTGGAAGGTTTTTACCGCGAAGCGAAAAAACACTACGACGAAGACGAAGCCTTCGCCGAGCGCGCGCGTAGCTACGTTGTTAAGCTGCAGGGCGGCGACGAGTACTTCCTGCAGATGTGGCGTAAGCTGGTGGACATCACCATGTCCCAGAACCAGATCACATACGACCGCCTGAATGTGACCCTCACCCGCAAGGATGTGATGGGTGAAAGCCTCTATAACCCTATGCTGCCAGGCATTGTGGCCGATCTGAAGGCCAAAGGGCTGGCGGTCGAGAGCGAAGGTGCGACCGTGGTCTTCCTTGATGAGTATAAAAACAAGGAAGGCGAACCTATGGGCGTCATCATCCAGAAGAAGGATGGCGGCTATCTCTACACCACCACCGATATCGCCTGCGCCAAATATCGCTACGAAACGCTGCATGCGGACCGCGTTCTCTATTACATTGACTCTCGCCAGCACCAGCACCTGATGCAGGCGTGGACTATCGTGCGTAAAGCCGGTTATGTGCCGGACTCCGTACCGCTGGAACACCACATGTTCGGCATGATGCTGGGTAAAGACGGTAAACCGTTCAAAACCCGCGCTGGCGGTACGGTGAAGCTGGCCGATCTGCTGGACGAAGCGCTGGAGCGTGCGCGCCGTCTGGTGGCGGAAAAGAACCCGGACATGGCGGCGGACGAGCTGGAAAAACTGGCTAACGCGGTCGGTATCGGCGCGGTTAAATATGCGGATCTCTCCAAGAACCGTACCACGGACTATGTGTTCGACTGGGATAACATGCTGGCCTTCGAAGGCAATACGGCCCCTTACATGCAGTACGCCTATACCCGCGTGCTCTCCGTATTCCGTAAAGCGGCAGTGGATGAAGCGGCCCTTGCCGCCGCAGCGGTAGTCATCTCTGAAGATCGTGAAGCCCAGCTGGCAGCACGCCTGCTGCAGTTTGAAGAGACGCTCTCTGTGGTCGCCCGTGACGGTACCCCGCACGTGATGTGCTCATACCTGTACGACCTGGCTGGCCTCTTCTCTGGCTTCTACGAACACTGCCCTATCCTCTCTGCCGAGAGCGAAGCCGTGCGTAACAGTCGCCTGAAGCTGGCGCAGCTTACGGCGAAGACCCTGAAGCTGGGTCTGGATACCCTGGGTATCGAAACCGTCGAGCGCATGTAAAAAAACAAACCCGGCAATCGCCGGGTTTTTTCTTATCAGAAGTACTTTCGCAAATACTCCGTCAGACAGAGTATCGCCATGGCCTGACCATACGGCATGGAGGTGAGCGGTATCTGGCGATAGAACTCCAGATCGCTGCCCATCCCGGTACCGAATGAGGTTTGCAGCAGCTCCCCTTCCGGCGAAATGTTTTTCACAATGCCGCGAATCGCTTTTTCTGCCACCCCGGCATACTCTGCGCCGACGTACCCTTTGCGCACCGCCTTCAGGATCCCGTAAGCAAAGCCTGCCGTGGCAGAGGCCTCCAGATAGGAGTCAGGATCGTCGAGCAGCGTGTGCCAAAGGCCACTCTCATCCTGGCATTTAGCCAGCGCAGCGATTTGCGCATTCAATACCTGAACCAGATAACGGCGCACCGCATCCTGTTTCGGCAGATCCACCAGCTCCAGGAAATCCGGGATCACAATGGTTAACCAGCTATTGCCACGCGCCCAGCGCGCCCTGGCAAAGTTGTGCTGGCCGTCGTAATTCCAGCCGTGGAACCAGAGGCCGGTCTCCCGATCCATCAGGTTCTGTACGTGCAGCAGGAACTGGTAAACCGCCTCTTCCACATACTCGGGACGATTGAGCAGCTTGCCGATTTTTGCCAGCGGCAGCACGGTCATCATCAGGGTGTCATCCCACATCTGCTGATGGTTCTCTTCCGCCAGCGTGATGTGCTGCATGCCACCATGATCGGTACGCGGCATCTCGTTCATCGCCCACTCCGCCCAGCTCTCCAGCCAGGGCAACCAGGCCGGATTGCGGCTCTCTTCATACCGGTAGGCCAGGGTCAAAAAGGGTGACATCGTATTGACGTTCTTGGTGGTGGCCCCTTCGTTGAAGCGGTCGCGGAACCAGCTGTCGATGATATCGCGCATCCCTTCATCACCGGTCTGGCAGTAGTACTGCCAGATACCGTAGAGACCAACGCCGTGCGTCCACTCCCACCCCGCCCAGCCTTTGGTATCGATCACGCGCCCGTCGTCCAGCCGCAGTAAAAACTCACCGGTCTTATCGTGAATGTTCACCAGGTTATGCGTCACCTTTTCAATCAGCGACTTCAGTTCATCCCGGGCGATAAACCGCTCTGGCTGACGCAGTAATGGGCTATGTTTGACAGGCCAAACCTTCATATTCTTAACCTCAGTTATATGTCGAATTCAGTGATGCACGATGTTTCAGAGACGGCGCAGCGGGCTTGTTGCGGTTCAGATAACCGATATTGTTGTTACCCCACAGACACTCGTAAGGCATACCGGCCAGCATTTCCACGGTGGCGCGCGCTTGCGGGGTTGCCGCTTCAGGAATTGCCCGGCCACTTTCACGCATTTTTGCCGTCTCTTCCCGCAGGACACTGTGGGTCTGCAGATTGAGTTTGAAGCGCAGAGAGACCAGGAAGCCGCAGATCAACACCAGAATAGTGCCCACGCTTAAGATCATCAGAATGGTGTGACTCACCCCTTCAGCCTGCACTTTCTGGCCGCTGACGAAGCCGGACATCTGCATCACAATCCCCACCAGCATGACCGCACCCGCCTGGGACGCTTTACGGGTCAGCGTCATGATGCCAGCGAAGATCCCTTCGCGGCGTTGGCCGGTCACGACCTCATCCACATCGGCGATGTAGGTATAGGTATTCCATGGCACATAGTTGATCCCCCCGCGACCCAGGCCCGCAACCGCAGAGATCAGCAGCAGCAGAGAGTAGACGTCGCTTAAGCCGGCATAGTAGAGACCCGCATAGGAGAGCGAGGCCAGACCAAAGAGCACAACAACCATGCGATACGAAGGCGCCGGTCCGAAGCGGATGCAGAGCGGGATCATGGCGATAACCGCGATGAACTGGAAGATAGCCATGGTGCCCAGCAGGTTAGAGGCCATGGAGGCTTCCTGCATCAGCACAAATACGACGTAGTAGGTGAATACGGCGTTGAACACATCCTGCGCGATATACCCCCCAAGATACATCCCCAGATGCTGGCGGAAGATCTTGATGCGCAGGGTTGAGCTCAATTCGGTGATCAGGCGGCTCAGGCTCTGGCTCAGGGTCAGGCTCTTCTTCTCTTCTTCCGCACGCAGGGCCGCTTCGCTCCACTCTTCACGCGGTCGCTCCCAGGTGAAGAACCAGACGAAGGTCAGCATCAGGGCGCAGAGCACCGAGAAGACCAGGCTGGCATAGAAGAAGGAGATCGGGTTGTCTTTGCCGAATGCGGTCAGCAGGACACCCGGCAGGAACGAGGCGAGAATCGCTGACATCTGCGCCATAGAGATACGGGCGCCAGAGAATTTGGTCTTCTGTTTGAAGTCATCGGTCATCTCCGGTACCAGGGTCTCATACGGCACCAGAATCATGGTGTAGACAATATCAAACACCAGATAGGTGAGCAGGTAGTACCAGAAGCTCATGTCACCGACCCACATCAGCGAGTAGCTGAAGACGCACGGGATACCCAGCAGAATAAAGAATTTGCGACGGCCAAAGCGTTTGCCAAGCCAGGTGGTGCCGAAGTTATCGGTGAGGAAGCCCATCAGCGGACTCACCACCGCATCCAGCACCCTTGCCGCGGCAAAAATAAAGGTGGCTTCGATAGGGGTAAGGCCACAGAAAGTGGTGTAGAAGTATAAAAGCCATGCGGCCGTCAGCGCGGTGGTGCCGGCCCCAAGAAAATCGCCTGATCCGTAGGCCAGGTAGTTTGTGAGTCCAATTTTACGTGTTTTCATTGCCGTCAACCCTGTAAGTTTTGGGAGACTCCCTGACAACCACATTCTTTACGGGAGTGATTACACGGCTACAGTAAGAGTATCACCAGTGGGATACCTTTCTGTTTCTGCCACCCGGGGAAACCATCTGGCAAAAATGCAAAGAGACTCACTACGCGTGTCACTGATTTATAAAACAGTGTTTCTTTTGCTTCAAAAGAGAGGGTCAGAATTGCGAGCCAGTCATCAGATTCGCCTGATGACTGGGCAAAAAGTGATCAGAGCAGTGCGCCTGGGCGGCGGGTATCAGGGCGGGGTTCATTACCAGGAACCGTCGGTTTACAGCATAGCCAGAGGAGAACACAGGACATCACGGTCCCCGCTAAGCTCGCCATGGGGATAACCCACAGGTTGACGGCATTAACTGGCAGGAGCCGCGAAGCCAGAGTAATCAGCAGCGGCAAGCCAGCCAGTTTCGCGAAAAGCAGCCCGCCGAACCACCAGCCCGATTTACCGATATCGTGCATCCGGCGGATCCCCGCGGCTACGATCGGCGGCAAGAGCACCAGCGGGGCAAGACCGCCAAGCGGAAGTAAGACGTACCAGCCCCACACCAGCAACATACCGCCACGGCCTGTCTCGTCCGTCACGCTCAGGGTCAGACCCAAATAGGTCAGCACCGCTATGAATAATAAAATAATAATATTGATGAATATAAATAACCAGAACGCACGCCGTGTCGAACGCCCCCGGTAATCCCCTATTTTCTTCCAGCCTTCGGTGTAGCATTCCATCGCCGTTTTATTCATTTTCCTTCCTTGTTTGTGTGTTAGTAAAAGAGAGCGCTCAGGTTTCTAGCCGTTTGGTTAATAACAGTGAGGCCACCTTCAGGATCTCCGAAGCAATTAACAGACTGAACGCAAGGATGACGCTGTGAATATTCAGGCCGTTCAAAACCCAGGGTAAAAAAGAGACCGATGGCACAACCATCAACAGCCGCAACGGCGTTTGCCCCAGCGCCAGCCAGCGGGCGTAATACGGCCGGCAGAACCACAGGGCGGCAGAGACCCCAATGGAGAGCGTGGTGACGAACGAGAGAATAAATCCCCCTATCAGCCAGCCACCGCCCCCATGCTGCGTATAGAGGTCGCTGAAGCTCATCACATCATCCACCAGCGGGATGCGCTGCTGAACAAGATTTTCCGTCAAATACCCTGCGCAATATAACGTATCCATTGCGCCCCAAAACAGAGAGGCCTTAGATAAATGCCGCATTCCCTGTGCCCTTTTCGTCGTGCTAATTATTTTTGTGAGTTATCAAAAACAGAATATAGATAAATAAAATACCGGAAACTTAGATCGCCAGTATATTCGCAGGGGGACAATTATCTACTTAATTGCATTATTACCAGGGGCAGGCGGGGAAGTGTGGCGGAGGGAAATAGCGCTGCCGCCCCTGAGTGGAGCGGCAGCAGCGGATTAGCGGTAGTTGACAATCACTTCGTTACGCTGAATTTTCAGGGCCGGGATCAGGCGACCACCGCCCGGCACTTCCCAGATAAACCGCAGCGGCTCGGCAGCCGGTACGTTATTGAATGCATGGGTGGTGCCGCTCTGTCCGTCCAGCTCGGTACAACGGGATTGCGAACAGAGACGCGCCCGCAGCCCTGCGGGAATCGGGCCATTGAGCTCATAGCGCCAGGCCACCAGCGTCATCAGACCGGAGACCGGCTCACTGGCCGACAGTGGCCTGGAAGAGGCAGCCACTCCCCGGTTGTTCAGGGTCAGACCGATACTGCTGGCCTGCCAGCTCCCCTCACCCGCCGCCTGCGCCATAAAAGGTAAAACCAACAGCCAGAGTAATTTGCGCATTACTGGCCTCCAATGGTGGCGGTCATACGAATATGACGGTTGTCCGACAGCTCGAGATTCGACAGAACCACCAGCTGCGGCAGGCTGCGACGCAGGAAGCGCGAGAGCAGTGGACGCAGCGCATGGTTGACCAGCAGCACCGGCGGTGCCCCCAGCATCTCCTGACGACGCAACGCTTCTTGCGACTGAGCCAGCAGGCGATCTGCCAGCCCAGGCTCCAGACCACCGCCGCCCTGCAATGCCTGAAGCAATAGACGTTCAAGCGGCGTATCAAGGCCAATCACCTGCACCTCGTCGTTGCCCGGGAACCATTGTTGAGTTATGGCACGACCCAGCGCCACGCGCACCACCGCCGTCAGTTCATGCGGATCGCTTTGCAGCGGCGCGTGCTCGGCCAGGGTTTCCAGAATGGTACGCATATCGCGGATAGGCACCTTCTCTTCAAGCAGATTCTGCAGCACTTTATGCAGCGTGGTGAGGGTCACTACACCCGGCACCAGATCTTCCGTCAGCTTCGGCATCTCCTGGGTGACGCGGTCAAGCAACTGCTGCGCCTCCTGGCGACCGAACAGTTCGGCCGAGAACTGGCCAATCAGGTGGTTAAGATGGGTTGCCACAACGGTACTGGCTTCCACCACGGTGTATCCCTGAATTTGCGCCTGCTCTTTCAGGGCGCTCTCAATCCAGATTGCCGCCAGGCCAAACGCCGGGTCAGTGGTCTGCTCCCCTGGCAGCGTCCCCGCCGCCGTGCCTGGGTTAATGGCCAGCCAGCGCCCCGGATAAGCATCACCACTGCCAATCTCAACCCCTTTCATCAGGATACGGTAGCGAGCAGGTGGCAGATCCATATTGTCGCGGATATGCACTACCGGCGGCAGGAAGCCCATATCCTGGGCAAACTTCTTACGAATACTGCGAATACGCCCCAACAGCTCACCGTCCTGCTGGAAATCAACCATCGGGATAAGGCGGTAACCCACCTCCATACCCAGAGAGTCTTCCAGTTGAACATCATTCCAGGTCGCTTCAACCGCCTGGCTGTTCTCCGGCATTTTCACCGGCGCCGGCTCCGCCTTCGGTTTGGTTTCACGTCCGCGCAGCCACCACGCCAGCCCCAACAGCGCACCGGTGAAGAGCAGGAAGACAAAGTTAGGCATGCCAGGTACCAGACCCAGCAGACCCAGAACGGCGGCGCTCAGCAACATCACGCTCGGGTTGCTGAACAGCTGGCCAACCATCTGCTGACCCACATCCTGGTCAGTAGCCACGCGGGTAACGATAACGCCCGCGGCGGTAGAGATAACCAGCGCAGGGATCTGTGCTACCAGGCCGTCACCAATGGTCAGCAGCGTATAGCTTTCGGCGGCATGTCCCATATCCATACCGTGTTGCAGAACCCCAACCAGCAGCCCCCCCACCACGTTGATCACCATGATCAGGATCCCCGCGATGGCATCGCCACGCACGAACTTACTCGCCCCGTCCATCGAGCCGTAGAAGTCCGCTTCCTGGGTCACTTCCGAACGGCGTTTTTTCGCTTCATCTTCGGCGATCAGCCCGGCGTTCAGGTCGGCGTCGATCGCCATCTGTTTGCCCGGCATTCCGTCCAGCACGAAACGCGCGCCCACTTCGGCGATACGTCCCGCACCTTTGGTAATAACCATAAAGTTGATGATAACGAGGATCACGAACACCACGATGCCGATGGCGAAGTTGCCGCCCACCAGGAAGTGGCCAAAGGCTTCCACCACTTTACCCGCTGCCGCAGCCCCCGTATGGCCATCCATCAGGATGATACGGGTTGAGGCCACGTTCAGCGCCAGGCGCAGCAAGGTGGTAAACAGCAGAATGGTTGGAAACGCGGCAAAGTCCAGCGTGCGCTGGGTGAACATCGCCACCAGCAGCACCATAATGGACAGTGCAATGTTAAAGGTAAAAAGCAGATCGAGGATGAATGCCGGCAGCGGCAGTACCATCATCGACAGAATTAGCAGGATGAGAATCGGGCCGGCAAGGATTTGCCATTGCGTCGATTTCAGGTTGCCGGGCAGGCGCAACATTGCCACCAGATTAGCCATCAGTGTCCTTCTCGTTCAAAAAATCCAGCGCTTCAGGCACTGGCAAATTCACCGGTTTCACAGGTTGTTGACCGCCGGCCAGACGCCAGCGCTTCAACTGCCAAACCCACGCCAACACTTCCGCTACCGCGGCATAGAGCTGACCTGGGATCTGCTGTCCAATTTCAGCGTGGCGATAAAGGGCACGCGCCAGCGGCGGCGCCTCCAGCATCGGCACGCGATTTTCACTACCAATCTCACGAATTCGCAGGGCGATAAGACCTGCCCCTTTCGCCACCACCTTCGGCGCGCTCATTTTGTTTTCGTCGTACTGCAAGGCCACGGAGTAGTGCGTCGGGTTGGTGACAATCACGTCCGCTTTTGGCACATCCTCCATCATGCGGCGTCGGGCAGCGGCGCGCTGCATTTGACGGATACGCCCCTTCACGTGCGGGTCGCCTTCCATCTGCTTATATTCGTCACGGATATCCTGGCGGGACATCCGCAGTTTTTTGATGTGGCTGTAAATCTGGAAGATGACGTCAAAGCCCACCATCGGAATGATCGACAGCACCACCAGTAGAGCGCACAAGCCAACCAGGTTGAGGGCATTCGAGATGGCGGTAACGGGCGATTCACTGATCAGCCGCATCATGTCAGGCCAGTGCAGCCACAGATAGAAGCCTGCGGCGCTGCCCATCAACGTCGCTTTCAGAATCGCTTTCAGCAACTCGGCACCGGTCTGGGCGGAGAACATGCGTTTAATACCGGGCAGCGGGTTAAGCTTGGAAAACTTAGGCTGCAGCGATTTACCGCTAAAGACCAGCCCGCCGAGCAGAACCGGGGAGATAAGCGCCACCAGAACCACGCCGACAATCAGCGGCAACAGCGCCACCATAGCGCCTTTAATCAGCAGAATAATCTGTCCGAGGATCAGGTTGGGGTCGTTAACCATACTGTGGTCAAAACGCAGCCCGGCCGAAAGCATCCCTGCCAGCCTGCGGGCAAGAGACTCCCCGCCAAACCAGATAATGCACACGCCTACCACTAAAATGAGCAGGGAGGTGAGTTCTCTGGATCGGGGTATTTGCCCTTCCTCACGCGCTTTATCAAGTCGGTGGGGTGTGGGGGCTTCTGTTTTGTCGTCGCTGTCGTCTGCCACGGCAAGCGTCCCGCAGGTAGAAGTTTGGCAATATCATGCCAGCCGCCTGCAAAGCTAATGGGCAGAGTAAGGGTCAAAAAGGGCAGGTTTTTCGGATATAGGCAAAAAAGCTCCGGTTTCGTTGCCAAAACCGGAGCGATTCAGATTAGAAACCTAAGCTGTCCAGCAGGTCGTCGACCTGATCCTGGCTGGCAACCACACCGGCTTTGGTGGTGTCGAGCTGCGGGCCATTGAGCAGGCTTTCGTTTTCACGCTTCGGACGGGCGGCAGGCTCTGGCATATTTTCCAGCAGTACCATCAGCAACTGACGCTCAATCTCCTGGATCACATCCATCATCCGCTTGATAACCTGACCGGTCAGGTCCTGGAAATCCTGCGCCATCATGATGTCCAGCAGCTGGGCGTTAGTGAAGCTGGTATGACCCGGCACCGCTTTCAGATACTGACGGGTGTCCGTCACCAGCTCACGCGCATCAGAGAGCTCAATCGGGTCTTCGAACCACTCATCCCAGCGTTTGGTCAGGTCTTTGGCGCCCTTCTCCATCTCGTCCTGGTGCGGCTGAGACGCTTCAACGCTGTTCAGCGCACGTTCAGCCGCCTGAGCGGTCATCTGTACCACATAATCGAGACGGTCGCGCGCATCCGGAATCGCTTCCGCGGCTTCGGCAATCGCCTGATCCAGACCCAATTCGCGCAGACTGTCGCGCAGCATGCGCGTCAGGCTACCGATACGGGCTATGATTTCGCTGGGTGAATGCTCCTCAGCGGGTTTAATTGCAGGCTGCATCATATTCACCACCTTACATGCCGAGTTTCTCGAAGATCTTGCCGAGTTTCTCTTCCAGGGTTGCAGCAGTGAACGGTTTCACTACATATCCGCTTGCCCCCGCCTGTGCGGCAGCAATAATGTTCTCTTTCTTGGCTTCTGCGGTCACCATCAGCACCGGCAGCGCAGACATATTGCTGTCGGCACGAATGGTTTTCAGCAGCTCCAGACCGTCCATGTTAGGCATGTTCCAGTCAGAGATGACAAAACCGAAGCCGCCCGCCTGCAGTTTGTTCAGCGCATCTACGCCGTCTTCTGCTTCTTCAACGTTGTTGAAGCCCAGCTCTTTCAGCAGGTTGCGCACGATGCGACGCATGGTGGAAAAGTCATCCACAACCAAAAATCTGAGCTCTTTGTCCGCCATAAAACTACACTCCTCTTTAAATACGTATTGCCTGTCCGGCACTGATTTTTGCCAGCATCTGCTGGCTTACCTGGCTAAGATCGACCACTTCGCTCACGCCACCCATATTGATGGCCTCGCGCGGCATGCCGAACACCACACAACTTGCTTCATTCTGCGCAATCGTCCAGGCGCCAGCCTGGTGCATTGCAAGCATTCCGGCGGCACCATCGTTGCCCATCCCCGTCAGGATCACCCCAACGGCGTTGCGCCCCGCATGTTTCGCCACCGAATGAAACAGCACATCCACCGACGGACGGTGCCGGTTAACCGGCGGCCCGTCATGAATTTTGATTTGATAGTTTGCGCCACTGCGCGCCAGCTCCATGTGCTTATCGCCCGGCGCGATGTAAGCATGTCCCGGCAGCACGCGCTCGCCATCTTCCGCCTCTTTAACGCTGATCTGGCACAGTTTGTTCAGACGCTCAGCAAAAGAACGGGTGAAGCCCGGCGGCATATGCTGCGTAATCAGAATACCGGGGCTGGAGAGCGGCAATGGCTGGAGTACATGGCGAATTGCCTCTGTTCCCCCGGTTGACGCGCCAATAACCAGCAGTTTTTCCGAGCTGAGCAGCGGCCCCGCTTTCAGGGTCGCCGGTGCGGCAATCGGCTTATGCGCCGCAATCTGCGCCCGGGAGGCGGTGCGGATCTTCTCCGCGATCATCTCGCTGTAGGCCAGCATGCCTTCGCGGATCCCCAGTTGCGGTTTGGTGACAAAATCCACCGCCCCCAGCTCCAGGGCTCGCAGCGTAATTTCAGAGCCCTTACCCGTGAGCGAGGAGACCATCAGCACCGGCATCGGGCGCAGACGCATCAATTTTTCCAGGAAATCGATGCCGTCCATCCGCGGCATTTCGACATCCAGCGTCAGCACGTCGGGATTGTATTTTTTAATTAAATCCCGGGCGACCAGCGGATCGGGAGCCGTTGCCACCATCTCCATGTCACTGTGACTGTTGATAATTTCGGTCATGATCTGGCGCATCAATGCCGAATCATCGACTGACAAGACCCTGATTTTACTCATGCTTTATCCTTACTCAGCGCATATACCGTTTGCCCACGCAGGCTAAACTCACGCACGAGGTTGCTGAAGTTCTCCGAGTGCCCGGCAAACAGTAATCCGTCCGGCTTGAGCAACGGTACAAAGCGACGCAGAATCTCCTGTTGCGTCGTTTTGTCGAAATAGATCATAACGTTACGGCAAAAAATTGCGTCAAAGGGTCCCGGCACGTTGTACTGCTTATCCAGCAGGTTCAGTTGGGTAAACTCCACGTTGTTGGCCAGCTCCTGACGCACCCGCACCAGCCCCTCGTGCGGGCCGGTACCGCGCATGAAGTATCGCTGTAGCTGCTGGGGCGACAGCGTTTTCAGCTCATCCTGACGATAGATACCGCTTTGCGCCTTTTGCAGCACTTCGGTATCGATATCGCTGGCGAACACTTTCCAGCGCCCCGGCGCGGTGCCGAGCGTATCCGCCAGCGTAATCGCCAGTGAATAGGGCTCTTCTCCGGTTGAGGCCGCCGCGCTCCAGACCCGGTACTCTCCGCTACGCCGACGAGCATGCTCCGCCAGCACCGGAAAGTGATGGCCTTCGCGGAAAAATGCCGTCAGGTTGGTGGTCAGCGAGTTGATAAACGCTTGCCACTCCGCGCTGTTCGGGTTTGCTTCGAGCATGCCCAGGTAGCGGCCAAAATCGTCCAGTTCCAGGGTCCGCAACCGCCGAACCAGCCGGTTGTAGACCATGTCGCGCTTGTGATCGGCTAGCACGATCCCGGCACGCTGGTAGATTAACTGACATATCCGACGGAAATGCGCATCGGACAGCGCGAGGCGCTGTGTCATCTGCAAAAGTAATGACGATTGCCCTGAGGGCAGAGATGATGTCATAGCGCCTTCTTTATCACTTTCAGGATCCCACTGGCACGGCTTGTGACCGTCCGACTTCTGTTACTTTTACGACCTGCTCACTTACATTAAAAACGGCCACCAGCGAGGTCAGGTGATCCGCCTGGTTGGCTAACTGGTCGGTAGCGGCGGCCGCCTCTTCTACAAGGGCGGCGTTCTGTTGCGTTACCTGATCCATCTGGCTTACGGCCTGGGCAACCTGTTCAATTCCCCGGCGCTGCTCATCCGATGCGGAGGCAATCTCTCCCATAATGTCGTTCACCCGCGTCACCGAACTGACGATCTCCGTCATGGTCTTCGCGGCGGTGTCTACCAGTTCGGAACCCTGCTGAACGCGGGAGACCGATTCTTCAATCAGCACTTTGATCTCTTTTGCCGCGTTGGCGCTCCGGCTGGCCAGATTACGTACCTCACCGGCGACAACGGCAAATCCCCGTCCCTGCTCCCCGGCTCGGGCAGCTTCGACCGCCGCGTTCAGCGCCAGGATGTTGGTCTGGAACGCGATACCGTCAATCACGCTAATAATGTCGCCAATTTTCTGCGAGCTGGTGGCGATATCCGACATGGTGCGCGCCACGTGGGTTGCTTGATCGCCCCCTTTTTTCGCCGTCTGCGCAGCGCTCTGCGCCAGGCCAGATGCCTGGCGAGCGTTGTCGGCGTTCTGACTGACGGTCGCCGTCAGCTGTTCCATGCTGGCTGCCGTCTGCGCCAGCGAGGCCGCCTGCTGCTCGGTGCGGGAAGAGAGATCATTGTTGCCTTCGGCGATCTCTGAAATCCCGGTGTGCATGGCATAGCTACCCTGCCGCACATTACTCACCGTTTCCCGTAACGATCCCTGCATCGCCTTCAGGCTGGCAAAGATCGCCGATATTTCGTTTTTACCGTACACCGCCACCGGACGGGCAAGATCGCCTTTGGCGATGCTGTCGAAATGGCTGCTGATGATCGCCAGCGGCTGCACGATCATCCTGCGCGACCAGAACAGCGCCGCGCTGGTCAGCAGCGCGGCCAGAATCACCACGGTGGTGAAGATCACACCGGACATGTGATAACTGGTGCGGCTGTCGGCCCCCGCCTTCTCGACGAAGTGGTTAATCTCCAGTTGCCAGGCATTGAAACTCTTATCAAACGCCGCCTGCGACTCCTGCACCGGCGCGGTGAGGAAGTCCGACAGCTGATTGTTTTCAAGCCATGTGGCCTGGTGCTCCAGATCGCCGTGCCACTGGGCATACCCTTTCTGCATGTCTGTACGCAGTTTTTTACCCTGCTCACTGAGGGTATCCTGCGCGATAAAAGCCTTAAACATCGTGTCAGCCTGCTTCAGGCTGTCGCGCGCGGTTACCATCAGCGCTTTAATGTCATCCGGCGGATAACTCAGCGCGGTTAAAGTTCCCGCCTTGTTGAGCGCGGTGCTGGCCTGTAAAAGCACGGCGCGGGTCTGCGCCAGTGCGGAGCGTTGTTGATTGCTGGTCTCGACTTCCTGCAAATTCTGATAGCCATCGCGAAACGCCCAAAAAGACAACCCGTTACTGCCAACCTGCAACACACCGCAAAGGATCAGAATCAAAAACAGTGTGGTCGAGATACGAATACGATTTAACATCCACGCTCCCATTCAGCGGCCAGCAGCCGCGGTTTAAATTTCAGTCAAAATGATTCCCAGTTCTCTTCTTGTCCGGCTGTCGGCACGCGCAAGCTGCCTGGCGCGGCGGCGGATGCCGTCGTACCAGGGTTTCTGCGGGCTGAAACCAATTTTGTAGGTGCTGCAGTAAGACGAAACGCCGAGACGGCCATCTTCAGACGACTCGCCTGGTCTTCCAGCGCAGCGGCCGCCGCAGCGGACTCCTGCACCAGCGCGGCGTTTTGTTGTGTTACCCGATCCATCTCTGATACCGCCAGAGCGACCTGATCGATACCCCGGCTCTGTTCATCAGATGCCGAAGCGATTTCACCCATGATGTCGTTTACGCGGGTCACCGCATTCACGATGTCATTCATGGTCTCGCCGGCGGTTTCGACCAGCACCGAGCCGGTATCCACACGCGAGACGGAGTCTTCGATTAACGCTTTGATCTCTTTGGCGGCATTGGCGCTGCGGCTGGCGAGGTTACGTACCTCTCCTGCTACCACAGCGAAGCCACGCCCCTGCTCACCGGCGCGGGCAGCTTCTACCGCGGCGTTGAGGGCTAAAATATTGGTCTGGAAAGCAATACCGTCGATCACGCTGATGATGTCGGCGATTTTTCGCGAACTATCGGCAATCTCGTGCATGGTTTTCACCACGCCATCTACCACTTTCCCGCCGCGCTGGGCAGTTTCCGACGCACTTTCTGCCAGATGCGAGGCCTGACGCGCATTGTCGGCGTTTTGTTTTACCGTCGCGGTCAGCTGTTCCATGCTGGCGGCGGTCTCCTCCAGCGCGGAAGCTTGCTGCTCGGTACGGGAGGAGAGGTCATTGTTACCCATGGCGATTTCGCTGGTGCCGTCGTAGATGGCATCAGAGCCGTGACGCACATTGGTTACCGTTTCGCTAAGGGAGCGCTGCATATGATCCACGCTGCTGGCCAGTTCGCTGATTTCGTTGCGCCCGGAAATCACCAGCGTCTGGGTCAAATCGCCGCTGGCAATGTCACGGATATGGGTAATGACGCGCCCCAGCGGGTTGAGCAGAATATGGCGAATGCCGTACCAGACGCCGACCAGCACAATGACCAGCGCCAGTGCCAGCGATGCCATTTGCCATTTAGCAAACTGGTAGTCATTGGCGCTTTCGCTAAAGGCGGTGTGATACTGTTCGGCGCTGGCTTTGGCGTAGTCGCCAAGCGCGGCGCCGAGCGCGTTCTGCATCCCCTGCGTCGGCTGGGCAAAGTAGGCATCCATGTTCCCGCTTTCGAGGAACTGAATCAGCTCCGCCAGCGCGGCAGCATAGTTGCGGTACTTCTCTTCAATATTGTTACTGGCATCGACCATCGTCGGTAGCGGCGCGATAGCCTTAAAGGCCTCGTAGTGTTTACCGGCTTCATCCAGCGTGGTACGCGCATTCTTCAGCAGTTCCGTTTTGGCACTGCTCTGCTGGTTATTAGGATCCATCATCATCCGGGCGGAGGAGCGGCTGAGGTTGATGCGGGTTTGCAGCATCAGATCCCAGGTGGTGGTCAGCTCGCTTTGTTGCAGGCGTAAATCATTGGATGCGGCGAAGCTCTCCTGATTTTCCTTTAATGATGAGAAAAAGAGACCGCCGGAAATCAGCTGCAGAAGTGCGAAGACAACCAGCACTAACATCAGCATTGTGACAACGCGCATACGGTTCAACATACAACACCTTCTCCTGGATTGGTTATCGGTGTTATCGGCACAGCTGACGGGAACTTTACATTTGCGAAAGGGAAAAGCGCGGCTTAGAAGGCGACATCAACAATCAGGGTATCGGTGTAACTACCGGCGGGCGGGGTGGCCTGGGTCGTCAGGACTTTGGCGGTGTAATTATAGGTACGCAGCAGGCCATCGGCACTGACCTGTGAGGAGGTGCCGCTGGACCAGCGCTCCGAACCGCTGCTTCCCCAGCGGTTGGCAGTGGCGCCTTTATAGATGTCATAGCTCATGCGGTTACTGCCGCTGGCCATTTGCCGCACGTTGTTAAGGGCGTTAGCGCCATTGTTAATGCCAATGGTGTAAACGCTGCCCTTGGTACAGGAGACAGAGATTGCCTGCGAGACCGTGGGGAAATTTTGCACCAGCGGCGCACTGTTGAAGTTGATATCCGGCGTGGTCATGGCGCTACAGTCATTGGTGACATTGATATCCACCGCGATGCTGGTGGTGACCGTACCGGTTTGCGGCGTAAGGCATAATCCGACCGCCCCCACCGAGCAGACATTGTAATAGATGCTGAAATTGAGGGTGACCCGATAGGGTCCGGCGGTGACATTCTGCCCGGCCAGGGTACGAAAATAGAGCGGAATATTATACTGCCGGCTGCCCAGCAGACCCAGCAGCGTGTTGCCGCTCCAGGTGTAGGTTCTGCCGATCTGCACTTCGTTAGCGGTATTACACCCGGAGGCGCCGCACAGCCGGACAGGGATGACGTCGGTGATTGCCGCATTATCGGTGCGTTTCAGGGTCGCGCGATTCGACGCGGCAATGGTGGCCCCGGTGTACGTTAAGGTGATGGAGTCGTTGGTCAGCAAATTCAGTATTGCATCGCAGTTCACGACCAGCGTGCCGGTGGTCTGCACTTCATTGCTACCGCTCAGCGCAAAAGAGGTCACGCTGCCAAAGTTGGCGTTCAGGGTGCTGGCAGTACAGGCTCCCCAGCTGGCGCCGGAGAGCATCAGCAGCACAAAGAGCAGTAGCAGGCGCTTCATGGCGTCAGCCTGCAGGTAAGTGGACCGTATGTCTGCAGCTTATGGTCCGGGTTGGCGGCCAGTGTGAGGGTGACCTTGCAGGTTTTGCCTTCCGGGGTGCGCACCTCTAACGGATTGATGTCGTTCAGATCCTCGAGCCAGGCGATACCGTCATACCCCACGGTAGCGTTGGAGTGCGACGCCCGTCGAACCTGACTGCCCAACGGAATAGCATGCCCTTCCCCATCGTGCAGAATCACGCTGGCGACGCGCTCCTGTTCCATCGGAAAATCAACCAGATAACCGCTATTACGGCGCAGGGCGACCCGGCGTTCGGTCTCTTTCAGCCGGGTATCGGCAGGGAGATCGAGAGTGTTAATGCTGTAGCTGGCGGGATAATAGGCCGAGACGCCGCTAACCAGCAGATAGCCATTCCTGTTCGTTTTTCCGACCGGCTGGTTTTCATAGCTGACCGGCACGTCCGGCTGCCCGTCGGTGCTGATGACTACGAAGGCGTCGTTGATCTTATTGGCGGCAAAGAGTTCGCCATCCATCAGCACCACCGAACCTAACGCTTCGCCCCACCAGGTCATCATGTCACGTTCGCCGTAACCGCCGCCCTGCACTTCAATATTGTTATTGCGCCAGCCCAGCGACGCCTGCTGATAGTTGCTGGAGCGGGACTGCCGCGCCAGCGCCATGTTCCAGCTAAAGCCGCCGTCGGTCGGCATCGAATGGTTGTAATTGAGACGCTGGGTACTGCCCGAATCCGGCGTATTCTCCAGAGTTACCGCAGCACTGTCGCGCTCGCCAAGCGGAATTTGCAACGACATGGCCACGGTCCAGTCGCCGCGCTGCTGATCCCGGCTGGCGGCCAGATAGATACTGCTGCTGCCCCAGAGATTGCGGCTCCAGGAGAGGTTAAGCAGCTCGGTTTTCTGGCTATCAAAACTCTCTACGCCAATCCATGCCGCACCGATGTTGCCGTAATCGCCGAGGTTAACGCTCACGGAGTATTGATCCGTATTGCGGCTGAGACTGGCAATAGGCTGGTTGTATTCGTCATAAATCGTAGGCTGATCGTACAGCGCCAGGTTACCAAAGCCGCGATCGCGGCGGCTGTGCTGGGTAGCAAGACTGAATGCGCTGGTACTGTACTGATAACCCCAGTTGATCTGCTCCCCGTCGTCGCCGCGCATTCGGCTGTGAGACAAGGCGGTATTCACTACCCCAAAGCGACCCAGTTTAACCACCGTGCCTGCCCCGCCAAGAGCCAGCTCCTCCGCCCCCTCAACGTGTCCTTCAAGAGTGAGCCAGTCGGTCAAACCATAGCGGTAGGATCCGCTGCCCGCCGCCGGGCCGTAGTCGAAATTTTCAATCCCGTAGTTACGTCGCAGGCTCCCGAGGGTTATCGCCCCGTCGCTCAGCCCCTCTTTGAGCAGTTCGCTGGTGACGTAAAACGGAAGTGTGGTGCTTACCTGGCGACCAAGCGCGTCGGTGGTGACCAGAACCGCATCACCCGCGCCGTTGATATAAGGAAGGTTGGTCAGGGTGAAGGGGCCCGGCTGTAATCGGGTGGAGCCAGCCCGGTAGCCATTCACAAAGAGATCCACCGACGTTGGCACCGCCGCCTCGCCGGAAAATTCCGGCAGTGGCCAGGTCACAAGATCCGGGCGCAGCGAGAAGTCACGGCCGTAGCTGATACCGCCCATGCGCACGCTGCTGCTCCAGCTCAGGGCATCGCTGATCACATCCCCGGCGCTCCAGGTGATGGCGTCATCTTCATTGGTTACCAGCAGCGTCGTGTCGTAGCGCACATACCCCTCCTGCTGGCCACCGCCAGAGAAGTTTTGCCGGTAATAACCGGTCGAGGATAATGAACCCCGGTCGTCAAAATAGCGGAATTCATGCCAGAGAGAGGCTTGCCCGCCCGCGTGCTCGGTTTTGCTGGAGTAGAAGTCATAGTTCAGCAGCGCCCCTCTGCCGTAACGCGGTTTGCTCTGGGCAGGCGTGCCGCCGAAGGGGGTAACCCTGGCAGAGATCCAGTCTCGCGGCACGCTCAGCAATAGACGCTGGCCGGCGCTATCATATTCGGTTCTGACGCCGGTTAGCTGCGCCAGATTGACCTCGCCTGGCGGCACTTTTTCCGGCGGTAGTCCGGCGCGCAGCAGATCGGCGCTGGAGATCCAGAACTCACCGTTACGCTGGCTCACAGGCACTACCTGTCCGGTGTCGTAATGGTTAACGATCAACCCCAGTTGAAATACGGCTTCGTCATTTAACGACTGCGGTGCAGGTGGCGGCGGTAAAGCGTCATCGCCGGTTTCTGCCCAGCTTGCGGTCGACAGACAAAGCAGCATCATCATGGTCGGTTTCAGTTGACGGGGGCCGACTGCCATCGCGTATCCCGGGCATTAATTTCCGCACTCATCTGTCCCGGCTGGCCAATCCCGGCAGGCAACGGCCAGCTGCGTTCGCTGCCCGGTAAAACATAGCCGAGCAAACCATCCGCGATAGTTCGTTGCTGCCCGCCCTGCGAAAGGGTGACCTTGCTTAAGCGAACATGCACGTCGCTGCGGTTACGCACCTGTAGCGCCGGTTGTCCATTGTCGCGAACTACTCGCCAGCTCAGGGCATTGGTATCGACCAGAGCGTGATGCTCACCCTCTTTAATGGTCGGGATCCCCTGTCCATAAACAAACAGCGGAATGGAGTAACGCATCTGCAGTTTCAGGCCCATTTGCGGCGTCGCGTTGTCCTGAGGCTGGGGAATTTCATCGACAATAATCCGGTAGGCCTGCTCGACGCCCACCGGCACATCACCTTGTTTAATCAGACGAATCAGCTGTTTACTGCCTTTCGCGATGGTGACGATAGGAGGGCTGGCGACCACATCCTGCTGCGCGGTGTAGCGCTCAAGGCCATTCTCCTGCCGCCAGCGCACAATGCGCACCTGCATGGTGGTGGCGCTGTTTCCCTGATTCTGCACCCACAGCTCGGTCGCTTTGGTATCCGCAGAGAGCCAGGGATCGATTGGCCAGAGTAGAATGGTTGCCGCGCCGTGCGCCGTGCCTGCCGTGATGCCCAGCGCCATGGCTAACGCCAGCGCCCTGCCGGATGCAAATATCCTCATCGTCCTTCTCCCTATTCACCATGACAAGGTCACGGTGAGTTGATCTGAATAGTTTCCTGCCGGGCTAAAGCCGGTCAGAAGCGCCACGCCAAAAAGTGGCAAGGCAATGTTATTGCTATTGGTATAGGCCACAGGAATGGCCTGGTTTACGCCGATTTCACTGTTGGCCCCAAGCGAACTGCTGCTGTAGAGGCGGTACGCCACGCGCTGAGTTCCTCCGCTGCGCTGCATGTTCCGTACCGAGGTGTAATACTGGCCACCGTCGATAGTCATGCTCAGCGCCACGCCGGGTGTACAGGCAATGCTGAGCGCGCCGTTAGGGACAAAACTGGTGCTGACCTGGCCTCTCTCCACCCCGGAGCGGGTACCAAAGTTGAGCGTCCCTAACACACTGCCCGTGCCAGCCATCACCGAGCATCCGGGAGTGATGGTGGCGTTAACCCTGAACTGCTGGGTGGTGATCGCCTGAGCGCTCTGTGTCACCAGCAGCGCCAGGCTTAGGCAGAAAAATGTGCGCAGCTTCCCCTTACCCCGTGGCCGGAGCGATGCACTCTCTACGCGCATTGCGGGACAGCTTAATAGGTGACGCTAACGTTGATGGTATCGGTGTAGGTGCCGGGAACAACCGTCACGCTGTTGCCACCACCGGTAATTCGGCCATACAGCGTATAGCTGTTTACGCCCCCAGCGGTGGATGCAATCGGAAGCGGTGCGTTATTGGCAATGATATTGTTGTACCCGCTGTCGCTAAACAGACTATAAGCCACGCCCTGTGCGGCATTGGCCGTATTCACCAGATAGCGCGTTGGGGTCCCTGGCGTACCCACTACCGTACCAGGGGCCGTGGAGTTGGTGTTGCCGGTAATGGCGACCGTATAACTGTCGGTGGTGCACTGGATGGTAAAGGTATTGCCGCCGCTGGCCCCGGTAAGCTGGGTAGTCAGGGTGGAGAAAGTCGCCGGGTGAGTACCGAAGTCCAGAGTACCGAAGTTAATGCCGTTTTGCGTTGGCGATCCGTTGATCAAGCATCCGTTGGTCAACGTCAGGGTTGCGCCAATCGTCCCGCTGCTGGTTACCGCCTGCGCCGAACCGGCACTTAACGCCAACAATGAACCTGTGAATATCGTGAGAAGTTTCCTGTTCATTTTCCACCCTCCAGAAAATGTTATCAGCCTTTGTCTATTTGGCTAACGCATAATTGGTGCTGACTCATTATTGTTATTTATGAGTCACTAAAATGAATTTGGTTTACGGAACGACAATCAGCCACTTTTATTGCACTCTATCGGAAAAAACGGGTGTCAATTTTTAATGTGCATCAAAAACAATAACTTAAGGCAATCCCACTTTTCCAGGATCGCTGTTTTTTAGCGTTTTAGCGATTTAATTTATGATCATGTTCGCAATTCAGGGCGCTGAAAGCTTTCAGGATAAATAGCCTGAAGGGGTTATATTTAAACTCTTATAATAAACAGTTAAGGATAGCTAAATAATAGGCGGGCTATTTATTCGAAATATATTTTGCAGAGGCGTTTTTTTTACGAGGAAAAAGCAGAAAAGGGATAAAAAAACGGGAGGGATTCCCCTCCCGTTACACATCAGGCTACGTGCGTCGCGGCAATGTCCAGCAGTGCCATCTCATCGCTGTTCAGTAACTTCTCGATGTTCACCAGAATCAGCATCCGCTCACCCAGCGCACCCAAACCGGTCAGGTACTCGGTTGACAGCGTCACCGCGAATTCTGGTGCCGGGCGAATCTGATCGGCAGTCAGGGAGAGGACATCAGAGACGCCATCCACCACAATGCCCACCACACGCTGACCGAGATTCAGTACGATCACGACGGTGTTATCGTCATAATCCACGTCGCCCTGGCTGAACTTCACGCGCAGATCGACGATCGGCACGATGACGCCACGCAGGTTCGTTACGCCTTTAATGAATTCAGGCGTGTTAGCAATGCGAGTGACCTGATCATAGCCACGGATCTCCTGCACTTTCAGAATATCGATACCGTATTCTTCGTCACCTAAAGTGAATACCAGGAATTCCTGCCCTGACGGCTCGCCGGCCAGCTTGGTTACATTACTCATACCGGTCATGTTATTACCTTCTTAACAGTATCAGGCGGCTGTGTACGCCACACGTTGTTCACGATTTAAACCCTGAAGCGCCGAAACATCGACGATCAGCGCCACGCTGCCATCCCCAAGGATGGTGGCGGCTGAAATTCCAGGCACTTTGCGGTAGTTGCTTTCCAGGTTCTTCACCACGACCTGGTGCTGGCCAATCAGCTGATCGACCAGCAGCGCATAACGACGACCCGCGCTCTGCAGAATGACCACAATCCCCTGCGTCGCCTCGGTTTTGGCCCCTGCCACATCGAACACTTTCCACAATTCCACCAGCGGCAGGTACTCGCCACGCACTTCCAGTACGCGCTCACCACCCGCCAGCGGATGCAGATCTTCTTCGCGCGGCTGCAGTGATTCCATTACTGCGTTCAACGGCAGAATGAACACTTCGCCTGCCACTTTGACTGACATACCGTCGAGGATCGCCAGGGTCAGCGGCAGCAGGATACGAATAGTGGTACCGGAGCCCTGCTTAGACTGAATCTCAACGTGGCCGCCCATCTCCTGGATGTTACGTTTCACCACGTCCATGCCCACACCGCGGCCAGAGACGTCGGTCACCTGCTCGGCGGTGGAGAAGCCAGGGGCGAAGATCAGCATGCCCACTTCTTCGTCGGTCATGTTTTCACTGACTGCCATCCCCTGGGAGATCGCCTTCGCCAGAATACGCTCGCGGTTAAGGCCTGCCCCGTCATCGGTCACTTCGATGCAGATGTTTCCGCCCTGGTGTTCCGCAGAGAGAATCAGATTCCCGACCGGTGATTTACCTGCGTTCACGCGGGTTTCCGGCAGCTCGATGCCGTGGTCGAGGCTGTTACGCACCAGGTGCGTTAACGGATCGATAATGCGCTCGATCAGGCTCTTATCCAGCTCGGTGGAGCTGCCCATTAGAGTCAGTTCGATCTGCTTATTCAGCTTGCCCGCGAGGTCACGCACCAGACGCGGGAAGCGGCTGAAGACGTATTCCATCGGCATCATACGGATCGACATAACCGATTCTTGCAGATCACGGGCGTTGCGTTGCAGCTGGCCCATGCTGGTGATCAGGTCACCGTGGTTGACCGGATCCAGCTCGTTCGAGCGCTGGGCCAACATTGACTGGGTAATCACTAGCTCGCCCACCAGGTTGATCAGCTGATCGACTTTTTCAACCGCCACGCGGATGCTGGTCGATTCGCTGGAGCGCGCCGCCGGTTTTTCCGCGCGGTTTGGCGCGGCCGCTTCGCGAGGCGCGGCTTTTACTGCCGGTGCGGCAGGAACGACGGCCGGTGCAGCCGGGGTTTCGGCAACCGCGACCACCTCAACGGCGGCTGGCTCGACGGCAGCTGGCGTTTCAAAGCTAATCTGATCCGGTTCAATCACGAAGCAGAGCACCGCCACAACATCATCTTTACCGATGTCGCCATTCAGGGTCGCGGCAAGGGTATCTTTCCCTTTCACCACGTCGCTCAGCGTAGCGAGGTTGCTCAGCTCTTCTTCGAGAAGGTTAACTTCGCTCTCTTTCAGACCAGACAGCACGATACGCAGACGATCGTCCTGGGCTGGTACCGCGGCAGGGGCGGTCTCTACAACGCTCAGTTTCGCCGGCGCAACGGCAGGTACCGCCGCTTCGCCTTTGGCTTCCAGCGCTAACTGGCGCAGAGCGTTGCAGATATATTCAAAGCTGGCGGCATCCGGCTCTTGCGAGCTTTTATAGGCGTCGAGCTGTTCCTGCATAATATCTTTGGTTTCCAAAAACAGGTTGATAATATCGGTATTGAGCTGCATCTCACCGCGCCGCGCTTCATCCAGCAGGTTCTCCATTAAATGGGTCGTCTCCTGCAGAATGGTGAAACCAAAGGTTCCGGCGCCTCCTTTTATAGAGTGCGCAGCACGAAAGATGGCGTTGAGCTGCTCAGAGTCCGGTGCTTCGGGCACCAGGTCCAGCAGGTGTTGCTCCATATCAGCCAACAGTTCGTCGGCTTCATCAAAAAACGTCTGGTAAAAATCGCTAATATCCATGCTCACGCTATCACCTCGGATTGGCTGGTGGCGATGTTGGAACGGCAGCCGAAGGCAAGGCGCCAGGCTGTTTCAAATCATCCAGTGACTCACTCTGACTCTCGGCGTTTTCATGCAGGATGGCCTGCTCCGCCTGGTTGTTGAGCACTAAAAGACTAATACGACGGTTAATGGCATCATCCGGGCCGCGATCGCTCATGCGCATGGTTGCGGCCATGCCGACAACCCGCAGCACTTTGCCATCGTCCAGGCCACCTATCACTAATTCGCGGCGGGAGGCGTTAGCGCGATCCGCAGAGAGCTCCCAGTTGCTATACCCTTTTTCACCGTTGGCATACGGGAAGTCATCGGTGTGGCCGGAGAGGCTAATTCGGTTCGGGATCCCGTTCAGCACCGGGGCGATCCCGCGCAGAATATCGCGCATGTAGGGCTCCACTTCGGCGCTGCCGGTTTTAAACATCGGGCGATTCTGGCTGTCGATGATTTGAATACGCAGCCCTTCCTGCACCAGATCGATCTTCAAATGCGGACGCAGCGCACGCAGTTTCGGATCCGCCTCGATCAACTGGTCGAGATCGCCGCGCAGTTTTTGCAGGCGACTGCGCTCCATGCGTTTTTTCAGCTCGTCGATGTTCGGTTCGCGTTTCACTTCGCCCTTGGACTGGGTGTAGTCATCGCCCCCGCCAGGAATCGGGCTATCGCTATTGGAGATACGCTGCCCACCGGTCACCGCCGTCGCCAGCGGGGTACGGAAGTATTCGGCAATCTGGATCAGCTCTTTCGGGCTGGAGATTGAAATCAGCCACATCACAAGGAAAAACGCCATCATCGCGGTCATAAAGTCCGCATACGCGATTTTCCACGAGCCATGGGAACCGTGCCCATGGCTTTTGTGTTTGCGTTTTTTAACTATGACGATGGGATGGGACTGGTTTTTCATGCGTCCTCAGTGGTCGTCTGTTGGTTGGGGTTTTTCACCGCACGCACGTGTTCTTCCAGTTCGATAAACGACGGACGCTCGCTGGAGTAGAGGGTCTTACGCCCAAATTCCACTGCAATTGGCGGGGCATAGCCATTAAGGTTGGAGAGCAGCGTGATCTTGACGCACTGCATCATCTTGGTGGTTTCGGCGCTCTTCTGACGCAGTACGGAAGCCAGCGGCGAGATAAAGCCGTACGCCAGCAGGATCCCGAGGAAGGTACCCACCATGGCGTGGGCAATCAGCGCCCCCAGCTCTGCCGCGGGACGATCCGCCGAAGCCAGGGCGTGTACCACCCCCATTACCGCGGCCACGATCCCGAACGCCGGCAGGGAATCCCCCACCAATGCCAGGCTATTCGCCGGCACTTCGGATTCGCTTTCATGGGTTTCGATCTCTTCGTCCATCAGGGCTTCGATCTCGAAGGTGTTCATGTTGCCGCTGATGATCAGACGCAGGTAGTCAACGATGAAATCGAGCATGACGGTATCCGCGATAATACGTGGATAGCTCGCGAAGATTTCGCTCTCTTTCGGGTTTTCGATATCCCGTTCAAGCGAGAACATCCCCTGCTGACGCGACTTCGCCATCAGGCGATACAGCAGTGCCAGCAAGTCCATGTACATACTTTTGGTGTATTTAGAACGACGGAACAGCAAAGGTAACGCCTTCAGCGTCCCCTTGATCGCTTTACCGTTGTTACCAACGATAAAGGCCCCCACCCCTGCGCCGCCGATAATGATCAGCTCGGCCGGTTGATAGAGTGCCCCAAGGTGCCCGCCGGTCATCATGTAACCGCCGAAAACTGTACCGAGAACAACCAGGTAACCTAATAAGATAAGCACGACATCATCCTTCCGCTAGTGACTTTCGCAGGATGCGCAGCTCGGGAGGTTTAGCCAAACGGCGGGTAAAAAAAAGCAGCGGTAATCACTTACCGCTGCTGGAATCTTGCCCACACGTAAGGGTTAAACAGCCTGTTCGATCTGTTCATCCAGCAGTTGTGGAATAATATCGGCAGCCTCCCGGGAAAGTTTACGTCTTTTTACGGCTCGGGATGGAGGCTGGCACAAACTACAGGCGAAGCTGCCTGCAGGCTGATGAGCGTGGGTGATAAAGTTGCCGCCGCAGCAGTTGCAGCGAGAGAGTTCCAACATTCCGCTTTCAACGAAACGCACCAGTGTCCAGGCACGCGTCAGTGCCAGCAAAGGCTCCTCTTCCGGCTGTGGACACTGTTCAAGATAGAGTTTGTAGGCTTTGATAACGGCATCAACGCCGCTGCATAAGCCAGTCTTCAGTAAATACTGCCAGGCATTGCAGAACATCGAAGCGTGAATGTTCTGCTCCCAGGTCATAAACCAGTCGGTTGAGAACGGCAGCATGCCTTTCGGCGGAGGGCTACCGCGCAGCTCTTTGTACAGTTTGATAAGGCGACCACGGCTCAGCTGAGTCTCGCTTTCCAGCATTTGCAAACGAGCACCAAGCGTAATCAGTTCCATCGCTAACTGAATGTCTCGCGCTTCCTGAACAATGCTTTTTTCGCTCATCATCAGGCCCTTTTTTTCCTTGCCGCATCATCAGGCTGGCTGATTTCGTTGAGCAGGCGTGTCGAGAGTAAAATACCGGTATGGACCTGTTGCAGATCGTCAACACGGGATTCTTGAGTGAGACGCGTAATAGCCTGAGGATTATCGAAGCGGAACTGGCAAACCAGCTGATTCGTCTCGGCTAATTTAACCATCTGTGGCAGTGTTAATCCGCCCAGAGAGGTCGCCATCTCTTCGTTGATACCCAGTCGGAACATAGCGGACGCCTTGTCCTGGCTAATCAAGCGCTGTGCTAGCAATAAATATGACAAGTTGATGTCATAAACGTGTTTTAGCAACTCGGATGTATGCATTTTTCCCATCCCGAATAACCAACTAATATTTTTATGCGGTGTAACCGCACCCCGTGATGTCGCCGGGAAAAACCCCGGTAAAAAGAAGAAAAGGCTAAAATGCATAGTTGAATTAAGGTTTGTATAGAGTCCGAACGACACGAAAAAATAGATTCCTTTTCTTCGCGTTTATCATTTCTTACAAATAACTAAGATTTTTCCTAATTCGACGCAACTGTACTCGTCCGGTTTGTCACATACAATGCAGCCCTCGCTGAAATTTAAAATAAATGTGATCCACGTCACATAATTTAAGTGAATTTGAGGCAGAAATCCATCAGTATGACTTCTAATTTGCCCTCTTTTTGAACGATTAAGGGAAGAATATATTCTGAACAGACGAATACTCATGCAGAAGTGTTAATAAGTCAGGCACGCATCTTGCCGAGAGCGTCCGTCATCGCCCCCTACGCAATATCAACCATTTCTATGTTAGAAACGTTAATAAAATACTCTTTAAATACAGCTGCATGAGGCATGTCAATAGGTAAACTATTACCTTGCGTTACCATTTTTTTGGTGGTTGATTTTGTTTAAAAGAGGTTGGCCGATGTGGATTGAATTTGTATGATTTCGGTTAAGTGCATGTTTTTTGACTTGCTATGCAGTACACGGATTATTCTTTCTATAAGAATAATTAATGAATAATTATGATTAGCGTCACACTATTGACATGTCTACCCCTTGCGCTGAAAACCATTCCGCGCTAAAGCTGATGAATAGACCGCTCACGCTCTAAAAAGGAGTGTCCAATGCGTTACTCCCATCTGCTTGTTTCTGTTGCTGTTTCTCCTGAAAGCCACTATCTCCTCGCCAAAGCGGTGGCCATCGCCCGCCCTTATCAGGCCAAAATTACGGTGGTTACGCTTAGGGCTGAACCGGAAATGTATAACCAACTCGCAGCGCCAATGCTGGAAGATATTCGTGGGGTTTTACAGGAAGAAACGCAGACATTTTTGAATGAACTTGTCGCGCAGGCAGAATATCCTCTCACCCGCGCAGTGATTGCAACGGGTGAATTGAGCGAATATATTCTCGATATTTGTGAAAAGCAGCAGGTCGATTTAGTGGTATGTGGCAATCATAATCAAAACTTTTTTTCCCGGACTACCTGTTCTGCTAAAAAAATTGTTAGCAGCACTAAAGTCGACGTGCTGTTAATACCGCTCGGCGGTTTATAAAGCCACCGGCGGTATGACCTCAGGCCAGTTTAGGAAAAGTTGCGACCTTTTTTTGGAGATTGCTCTCCACGCTGCGAGCGGTTATTTGATTTAAATCGTCAATAAAACGCGCCTGCCAGCGATCAATATCGTTCTCTTTAATAATTTTCATCATTTCTGCATGACGCGAAATACGTTCCGTTAACGGCATCGTTAATGCGCGGTTGAGTGCGTTCGCCACATCATCGCGGTCATAAGGATTGACGATCAACGCCGAGGTCAATTCGTTCGCCGCGCCGGCAAACTGTGACAGCACCAGCACACCGGGATCGGCAGGATCCTGCGCGGCGACATACTCTTTCGCCACCAGATTCATCCCGTCACGCAATGGCGTAACCAGACCGACCTCCGCATAGCGGAACACCTTCATTAGAATTTTGCGATCAAAATGCTGGTTGAGGTAGTAAAGTGGGGTCCAGCCCAACTGACCATAGCGGCCGTTAATACGCCCTGCTTCGGTCTCCAGCTGATGGCGGATGTCCTGATAAGCCTGCACCTCTCCCCGGGACGTAGGGGCAATCTGGGTGTAACGAATTTTGCCATGATGCTGCGGGAACTTGTCCAACAGGGTTTCAAAGGCAAGGAAACGCTCCGGCAACCCTTTGGAATAGTCCAGACGCTCTACGGAGAAGATATTCTTCACGTTTTTCAGTTCGTTTTTCAGCTGCGCCAGTTTTGGCGGCAGAGGTCCGGAAGCGTCGGCGGCAATCTCGTCAGGTTCAATACCAATCGGATACACTTCGGTGTGGAATCGCTTACCCCAGGCGCTGTAAGAACCATCATCGTGGCTGGTCAGGCGCGTTTTGCTGGCGACACAATCCAGGAAAGCCATCTGATCGTTATCGGTCTGGAAGCCCAGAAGGTCATAATCACACAGCGCTTCCAGCAGCTCTTCTGCAGGCGGCAGCGCGTTAAAGATCTCAGGGGTCGGGAAAGGAATGTGCAGGAAAAAACCGACCCGGTTATTTACGCCACGTTTGCGTAGCTCACCGGCGAAAGGCAGCAGATGATAATCATGTATCCACAGCCTGTCGTCCTCTTCCACCAGCGGCAGCAGTTTGTCTGCCAGCATGCTATTTACCCGGGTATACCCTTCCCAGGACTCACGCTGGAACTTAACCAGATCCAGACGATAGTGAAACGCTGGCCACAGTACGGCATTTGAAAACTGGCAATAGTACTCTTCGTAATCCTGCTCGCTAAGGTTAAACGATGCCCAGGTGATGTTCCCGCGCGTCTCCTTTTTAAGCGGCTGATCCTCGTTGCCTATGTCTCCGCTCCAGCCAAACCAGAGGCCGCCTGCGGCTTTTAACGCCCCAAGTACCCCGACAGCAAGACCACCCGCACTGGCTTTTTTATCGTCCGGCGGTGCGATTCGGTTAGAGACTACGACTAAGCGACCCATAATGATTTCTCCTGTTAGTTTGCGCTATTTCTTCTTCTTGTTTCTGGTTAGCGACTTGTTTAACCCATTCCCAGACGCTGGAGACGCCCTCCAGGCGCCATTTTGCCGCGGTATGACCCGGGCCAACCTTCACAGATAAACCCTCCGCCTGGTTTACCACATTGAATCCGTACTCATCCGTCAGGTCATCGCCGAAAAAGACCGGCGTTTTACCCAAAAACGGCGGTTCTGCCATAAATGCAGCGATGGCCTCACCTTTGTTGATGCCTTTTGGCTTCAACTCCACCACGCATTTACCCGGCTGAAGTGATAGCTGAGGGGTTTTCTCCACCATGCGGGACGCCAGTGCCATGATTTCCGCCTCATACTGCGGCGCGCGCCGATAGTGCAGCGCAAAGGCCATTCCTTTCGCTTCCAGCTCGGTTCCCGGCAATGCGGCAAGCGCGATGGCCAGCTCGGCATGCAGCGATTGAATCAGGCTGGTCGGGAGAGAAATAATATGAGAGTGATCATGGATGTCGCGGCGCTCTGCCCCGTGTACGCCGGCAAGCGGGAAACGGTATGGTGCGGCCAGCTGATCAAGCTCGGCCATTGAACGCCCTGATATCAATGCCAGTGCCCCCTGATTTTGTAGCGCAAGCTGATTAAGCGCCTGTAAGACATCAGGTGGAACAACAACCTCGTCCGGATGTGGTTTTATCGTCGCCAGCGTTCCGTCGAGATCAAAAAAATAAGCAAAATTTCCAGCTAACACAGGCGGTGCAGTTAACGTATCTGCCACACTTGTCCTCCTCACAGTTAATGAGATATCAAGTAACGGATATCTCTACAGCCATGTAAGTATAGACAGTGTGACGCTGCTCGCCATTTGAAGACCCCCTTCCCGCTGCGGCTGGAAGGGGGTTTTGTAGGCAACTACACTTAAAAGTTGGGTCGCCAGAGGGGGATTTTTGCTTAAACTGTGCGCTTCGCTTTTTGCTTATAACGGTCGAAGATCACCGCTGCCAGCAGGATGAGGCCGCGAACCACGTACTGCGAGAACGGGGAGATATTCAACAGGTTCATCGCGTTTTCCACCGTGCCGAGGATCAGGATACCGGCCACGACATATGAGATTTTTCCGATGCCGCCTTTCAGTGAAACCCCGCCTAAAACGCAGGCTGAGATGACAATCAGCTCATAACCGATGGAGGTCATCGGCTGGCCGCTGGTCATACGCGATGCCAGGATAATACCCGCCGCTGCCGACACCAGCCCCGAAAGAACGAAGATAATGATTTTGGTGCGTACAACCGGTACCCCGGCCAGACGCGCCGCCTCTTCATTACCGCCAATGGCGAGGGTATTACGGCCAAAAGTGGTTCTGTTGAGCAGGAAACCAAAGATAATCAGGCACCCGACCGTCAGCCAGATAGGCGCCGGCAGCCCTAACCAGTTGGCATAGCCGAGCGTAAAGAAGCGCTCGTCTTCAATACCCACCGCTTTACCATCCGAAATGATATAGGCCAGCCCACGCACAATCTGCATGGTGGCTAGCGTCGTGATCAGGGCATTGATTTTCAGGCGGGCGATGACAAAGCCGTTCACCAGCCCACTGGCCACACCCAGCAGCAACCCGGCCGCGACGCCAATCCACAGACTTTCGGTCATATTGATGACCACCGCCGTGGTGACCCCGGCGCAGGCGATGACAGAGGCCACCGACAGGTCAAAATCACCGGATGCCAGACAGAACAGCATTCCGCAGGCGACCATCCCGGACATAGAGATAGCCAGCCCCAGCCCCTTCATATTGATAAAGGTGGCAAAGTTGGGCACGAAAATCGCGCAGCCGAGAAACAGTACGGCGAAGACCACCAGCATGCCGTATTGATCCCAGATACGCCCAAAGCTGAAGGCCGATTTTGGCGCTCCGGAAGTTGTGACAGAGGACATCATATTCTCCTTAATCAGGCGACTGCCTGGCTAACTTTAGGCATCGCAAGGCTTAACGCCTGCTGTTCATTCGCCTGTTCATGAAGTAATTCACCGGCGATTTCACCTTCCCGCATTACTACTATGCGGTCGGCAACCCCCAGTACTTCCGGCAGATCGCTGGAGGCGAAGAGCACCGCCACCCCGCGTTTTGCCAGCGCGTAAATCACGTTGTAGATTTCATGCTTCGCCCCGACGTCAATGCCGCGGGTCGGTTCATCCAGCAAAATCACCTTCATCTCTTCCGACAGCCAACGCCCAAGAATCGCCTTCTGCTGGTTACCGCCAGAGAGGTTCATAATCAGCTGTTCGGCACCCGGCGTTTTGATATTCAGAGAACGAATGTGGTGGTCGGCATTGCTCACCTCCCAGCTATCGTTAATCAGGCAGCCGGCGCGGATGGTTTTACGGCGCGCGGAGATATTGATGTTATCGCGCACTGAATGCACCGGGATGATCCCCTCGGCTTTACGATCTTCGGGGCAGAGCATCATCCCCGCACGAATGGCGTGAGCAGGCTTCTGAATATCGATCCGCTGTCCGTCGATATAGACTTGCCCTTCGGTGATACGCGTTCCACCAAACAGCCCTTTCATTAATTCACTGCGCCCTGCTCCCACCAGGCCAAACAGACCGACGATTTCGCCGCTGCGCACCGTCAGGCTAATGGGCTTGCGTACGCCAGGGGCTTTAACCTCCTCCAGACGCAGCAATTCACCGCCATACTGACGCGGCTCCCAGTGATAGATATCCCCCAGGTCGCGGCCCACCATCGCCTGCACCAGCTGATCATGATTGACCTGCTGCATATCAGAGAAGGTGCGCACATAGCGGCCATCTTTAAAGACGGTGATGGCATCGCTGAGGGCAAAAATCTCTTCCATACGGTGGGAGACATATAAAATGACGCGCCCCTCTTTGCGCAGCTCGCGAATCACGCGGAAGAGGTTGTCGATTTCGCGCGCCGAGAGCGAACTGGTCGGTTCATCAAAGGCGATGACTTTGGCATTTCGCGCCAGCGCCTTGGCGATTTCAACCATCTGCCACTGACCAATTGAGAGATACTTAAGCGGCGTCTGCGGGTCAATATCCAGGCCGAGATGCTTAAGCTGCAAACCGGCTTCGTAATTGAGCAGGGAGCGGTTCACAAAACCGCCTTTATGGGGCAACTGGCCGAGATAAATGTTCTCGGCGACCGTCATCTCCGGCACCAGATGCAGTTCCTGATAAATAATCGCCACCCCGGCATTCAGCGCGGCGGTGGTGTCAGCAAACGAGACCTGCTCCCCTTTCAGGGCCAGGCTGCCCGTGGTCGGGGCGTAGTTACCGCTGAGAATTTTCAGCAGGGTAGATTTTCCGGCGCCGTTCTCCCCCATCAGGGCATGAACCTGACCGGCATAGCAATCGAAGCTGATATCGGTAAGGGCATTAACACCGGGGAAGGTTTTGCCGATGCCGCGAAAAGAGAGATAGGGTTCAGACTGTTGCATAACGTCTCCGAAGATCGAGTAGTGAACGTCTGGCCCTCTGCACAGCGCAGAGGGCGCAATCACAGTAACTTATTTACCGCCCAGCCCTTTTTTCTCCAGCTCTGCTTTGAAGTTGTCGCGGGTGATCAGCACCACGTCGGTCACTTCGGTAAACTTCGCCGGCTCTGCGTCTTTGGTCACCCAGTTGTAGAGCATTTCGCTGGATTTATAGCCATGCACGTCCGGGCTTGGCAGCAGAGAACCGTAGAAGCCGGTCGCCTTCGCTTTCGACAGTTCACTTACCGCATCCACGCCATTGATACCGATACCGATAACGTCTGCGGCTTTAAAGCCCTGACCTTCTGTTGCACGCACGCCACCCAGCACGGTGTTATCGTTCATCCCTAACACCAGCCAATGCTTCACTTCAGGGTGCTGTACCAGCATGGAATTCGCGGCATCGAATGCCCCTGGGATATCGTTAGATTTGGTTGGCACTTTGAAGATCTGTTTTTCCGGGAAGCCTGCGGCCTTCAGCGCATCCATGGAGCCGGTGGTACGACGACGCGCGGTATCCAGCTCATCTGCGGTAATCGCCATTACGCCGGTCTCTTTCACGTCCCAGCCGCGCTTTTGCATCTCTTTGTATAACTCTTGCCCCTGACGCTCACCGATTTTGGTGGCGGCCATCATCACCAGCGGTACGGTCTCCATCGGTTGACCTTTGGCGTTGACGAACTGGTCATCAACCGCGATCACTTTCATGTCGTAGCCGCGCGCTTTCGCCATGATGGCCGAGCCCAGTTTGGGATCCGGAGTACAGATGACAAACCCTTTCGCGCCGCTGGCCGCCAGGCTATCGATGGCGTTCAATGTTTTCTCACCGTCCGGCACGGCAATTTTGATCACCTCGAAACCTAAATCCTTGCCGGCTTTGTCAGCAAATTTCCATTCCGTCTGGAACCAGGGCTCCTCTGGTTGTTTCACCAGAAAACCGAGCTTCAGATTCTCTGCCATAGCGGATTGTGACATAACCGCGGCCAGACCAATGGCCGCCAGCGCTTTAGTAAATTTGTGCATGGTAAACTCCAGCTTTAATGTTCTTTTCTGTAGGGAAAACGTATTCAAATTTAATTTTATCGGACTTAAAACAAGGCATTAGCGCCAGCAGGGATTAAAGCGCGTTTGCTTGAGATAGTTTTAGCGGGAAATTAATCATCCATAAGAGAGCGCCATCACACGGCAGAATTACAGTAATTGCGTACATAAATTCAGCGAAAAATGACATAAAAAAAGGGGGTTTTGTCAGACAAATCAAGAGGGGGTAAGCAGGATAATCCATAACTTCAGCTATGATATCCTTGTGAAATGGGCGCCATAGCGCCCGTAAGAAAAATTACCAGGCGTAATAGATATGGTCGGCGTGATCGCGTACCGGAGCTTCGTCTTTTAAAAGACGCGCCGCCAGCGTCAGGGCAAAATCGAACGCATGCCCTAATCCTTTGCCGCTAAGAAGGTGGCCATCTTCTACAACCGGGGCATCAATATAGACGCCATCTTTTACGTCCTGCCAAAGATCGCCTGAACAGACATAGCGGCGCCCTTTTAATAAACCATTGCCGCCCAGTACACGTGCCGCCGCTGAGCAGATGGGGCCGATATATTTACCCATCTCATCGTGTGCCGCCACAAAGCGCACCACCTCCTCACTGGCGGCCAGATGGATACTGCCCTGCGGCCCGCCGGGCAGGACAACGGCGTCGTAGCGGGTCTCGCGCTTTTCACTCAGGGTGCTGTCTGCCACCATGGGAATATTATGGTAACTCACTACCGCACGCGACTCAGCGCAGGCCAGCGTCTCGACCTCAATGTGCATGCGACGCAGGATATCAATGGTAATAATCGCTTCTGCTTCTTCAAAACCGGGTGCCAGCAGCACCGCCACCTTTGCCATAAACCACTCCCGTATCCAACAAAGATAAAACAATGTTTCATTTTTACAGAAGTTTTGCCAGCAAACCTCATGATGGATCACAGAACGGGCTAAAGCAGGAGAAAGACTTTTGAAGATGGCGCTTAGCCGTCGTTGTGCTGAATAAATAACCAACGCGTGTGAACTGAGACAGGGACACTGGTTTTTATTGCTTGGATCATTTTTCTCAAGCGCATAAAAACAGGGGGGATTGATAAAGACCCATCCGGATCAATAAATGGAAATTAATTTTATATATCAACATGTTATAAGAAACATAACTACCAACTAAATTGTCAACATCTTCCCTGCGTTAAGTTTTATAAATTAAGAGTAATGAACGGTAAGAATATATTTATAAGGATTTTCTTATAAAAGCGCCAGGGGTATTATAATTTGTGTTAAGTGCACTTAATGAATATTTCTCATCTTTCATCTTCTGAAGAGCAACTATATTTATAAGCCCTTCGAGGTGAAATTTACCCCGTTCAAGACCCCCAAATAAAAGGAAGTTATTATGGTTGTTCAGGTCATGATGAAGAAACTTAACACCCAGATGAATCGGGAGTATTACGCTTCTAATCTTTATCTCCGCCTCAGTGAATGGTGCTCACACAACAGTCTGAATGGTACAGCAACATTTTTGCGTACCCAGGCGCAGAGCAACGTCACTCAGATGATGCGGGTATTTGACTTTATAAAAGCCTCTGGCGCCATGCCGGTTCTTGAAGCCATTGATTTGTGCGACGAAGATTACTCCACGCTGGAAGCACTCTTTCAGCGAACGCTTGAAGATTATGAACAGCGCCATCATAACCTTGCGGAATTAACGCAGGATGCCAGAGCGTTGAAAGATAGCAGCACGCTCAATTTCCTGCAGGAAATTAAACAAGAACAGCAGCAAGATGGCCTGTTATTAAAAGCGGTACTCGACGAAGTGAAGAATGCCCGCCAGGCGGGCTTATGTCAGGAACAGACCGACCGACATCTCCTGAATATTGTCAGCCATCAGCACCATTAATCCTCCTGTTGCTTAAACGCCCGGCTCCGCCGGGCTTTTTTATGTTACACAAAAGTTACTAACGCATTGCTTTTATTAACTTTTAATAAATCCGATCCCGCTCGCAATGAATACCCACACATCATGTAATGATTTGGCAAAATCTGTTTACATTGATGAGGGCGTTCATGATTACGATGGAATTTCTGGTCATTATCCTCTGCCTGCTGGCGGGCACGCGGTTTGGCGGAATGGGGCTTGGCCTGATAAGCGGCATTGGGCTATTTATTCTCTGCTTTATTTTTGGTCTGCAGCCCGGTAAACCCCCGGTCGATGTGATGCTCACCATCCTGGCGGTGATCGGCTGTGCGGCCACGCTGCAAACCGCAGGCGGGTTAAATGTGATGATGCAGTTTGCGGAACGGCTGCTGCGCCGACATCCTCAGCACATCACCCTGCTGGCCCCTTTTACCACCTGGATGTTGACCTTTCTCTGCGGCACGGGGCATGTGGTTTACGCCATGTTTCCTATTATCGCCGACATCGCGCTGAAAAAAGGGATCCGCCCCGAGCGCCCGATGGCCGTAGCCTCTATTGCTTCGCAGATGGCGATCACCGCATCGCCAGTCTCTGTGGCGGTGGTGTCATTGATCTCTATCCTTGCCCAGCATCACGGGGGCGGTCAGGCCTGGGGCATTCTGCAGATTCTGGCCGTGTCAGTACCCGCGTCGTTAGCGGGTGTGGCGATAGCGGCGCTCTGGAGCCTGCGCCGGGGTAAAGATCTGGCCGATGATGAAGCGTTTCAGAAGCGAATCAGCGACCCTGAGCTACGAAAGTTTATTTACGGTAACACTGAGACCCTACTTAACCAGCAATTTCAAAAACACGCCTGGTGGTCAACGTGGATCTTCTTTGCCGGTATTGCGCTGGTGGTTCTGCTGGGGGCGTTACCTGATTTACGGCCGGCATTTGAGGTGAAAGGCAAGCTGACCCCGCTCTCAATGAACCTGGTCATTCAGATGATGATGCTGATAGCCGGTGCGGTAATGCTGGTGGTCTGCAAGGTTAACCCCTCATCCATTTCCAATGGCGCGGTCTTTAAAGCGGGTATGGTGGCCATCTTCTCGGTATTTGGCGTGGCGTGGATGAGCGATACCTTTTTCCAGGCCCATCTGGAAGAGTTAAAAATGGCTCTGGAGGGGGTAGTGAAGAACCATCCCTGGACCTACGCCCTCGTGCTGTTTTTAGTCTCAAAGCTGGTGAACAGCCAGGCGGCAGCCTTAACCGCCGTCGCGCCGATGGGGCTTATGCTGGGCATCGATCCCAAAATGCTGATTGCTTTCTTCCCCGCTTCGTACGGCTATTTTGTCCTGCCTACCTACCCCAGCGACCTCGCCTGTATCGGCTTTGACCGTTCCGGCACCACGCGGATTGGCAGATTCATCATCAACCACAGCTTTATCTTACCGGGGCTGATTGGGGTAAGCTGCGCCTGCGCGGTTAGTTACATGCTGGTGCAGTTGTTCTTCTAAAAACCTTTCCGGGCGGCGCGCTGCCGCCCGTTTAAAAACTTCACAAAAACGTTTCTAAATTCAAAACATCGGTTTATTTTAATGGGATTCGCCCTGCGGAGTGAACTTAAGCTCAATCAACGCAATGGCTTTCTGGATAGCGCGCAGGGTGACCGGGTCGGCGGCGGCAGGATGGCTGCTAAAATCGATATTTTTGAGCTGGGTGGTCATCTTCTCGCGAACTTCGACCGGGGCGATGACGTCAAGCACGTCCAGAATCTGTTTAATGACCAGCTGGCAGGCGACCACGTCAGAGACCAGCTCCTGATCGGCACTCAGGTTTTGAGACATTTGGCTTCTCCTTATTGAAAGGCGGCCATAGTAGCAAAACTCCTGCCCTTGCACCTTCCCGGATGCCGTTTTCGGGCATAAAAAAACCTGCCGCAGCAGGTTTTTTTATCAGAACATCGCGCCAGGCGGGACGTCTTTGAAGGTTTTGCAGTAGGTTTCCCACATGCTCTTCAGGATTGCGCGCAGTTTCATCGGTATGCTCCGGTTGTTTTTATGTGCAGGTGTTTTGGTTGATGCGCTTATAATATGACCTGCATCACAAAAATCAATGGTTTTGTGATGCCCATCACTCATGCAAATGCCAGATAAATGGCGCATTTGACCAAAAATATAAGCAAAAACATGAGATTAAAATTAAACAACTCTCAGTAAAATTTAAAATTTTTTTAGTGGCAGAGGACAAATGGCAGAAAACAATACCGGTAAAGCCTCCGGTGGGCTCTCGCCCGCCGCGCTGTTGGTTGCCGGCGCCTTCTTTATGGAGTTTCTCGACGGCACCGTGATCGCCACGGCGCTTCCTGATATGGCCAAAAGCTTTGGCGTTCAGGCGGTCGATCTTAACATTGGCATTAGCGCCTATCTGATTACCCTGGCCGTGCTCATTCCGGCCAGCGGCTGGATTGCAGACCGCTTTGGCGCACGCAAAGTCTTTGCGCTTGCGTTAGCCATTTTCACCCTTGCCTCGGTATTTTGCGGCCTGGCCAATAGCGTCGATCAATTTGTCGCCATGCGTATTTTGCAGGGGATGGGCGGCGCCTTGATGGTACCGGTCGGACGACTGGCCGTACTGCGCACTACGCCAAAACATCAGCTCATTACCGCTATCGCCACCCTCACCTGGCCTGCACTGGTGGCCCCCATTATCGGACCTCCGCTCGGAGGCTTTATTACCAGCTATGCCAACTGGCGCTGGATCTTCTTTATCAATGTGCCGCTGGGCTTGATAGCTATCGCCCTGGCCCTGCGCATTATTCCCGATATCCGCGAGGAGGCCCGCCGACCGTTTGACACGCCAGGCTTTATCGCCACCGCCATTGCGATGGTAAGCCTGGTCTATGCCATGGAGTCGCTGGGCGTCGGGCAGATTGAGCTGGGGTTGACCCTGGGTTTGCTGGCACTCGGCACCGTCACGCTGGTCTGGGCTCTGCGCCACTTCCTGCGGGCACCATGGCCCATGATCCGCCTCGATGCCATGCAGGTGCCGACGTTTCGCGTCACAATGTACGGTGGCTCATTATTCCGCGCCTCTATCAGCGCGGTGCCGTTTCTGCTGCCGCTGCTGTTTCAGGTGGGGTTTGGAATGGATGCGTTTCACTCAGGGCTGTTGGTGCTGGCGGTATTTGTCGGTAACCTGACCATCAAACCGGCAACCACGCCGCTGATTCGCACGCTGGGATTCAAAAAATTGCTGCTCATCAACGGGACGCTGAACGTCCTGGCGCTGTTAGCCTGTGCCTTGTTGACCCCCGAGACGCCCGTCTGGCTTATTATGCTGATTCTCTATCTCGGCGGCGTGTTTCGTTCAGTGCAGTTTACCGCAATTAGCACCCTCGCCTTTGCAGATGTCCCTTCACCACAAATGAGCTATGCCAACACCCTCTTCTCGACCGCTACCCAACTGGCCGTGGGGCTGGGCATCACGCTTGGCGCAATCGGGATCCGCATTGGTGAGCTTTTTAGCGAGATGCTGGAGATTAACGCGCTGCCCGGCATTAGCTTCCGGCTGGCGTTTGTGGTGATTGCGCTGATCTGCCTGGCAGGCATGTTCGATACGCTGCGGCTGACGAAAAACGCCGGTAGCGCCGTCTCGGGTAAGCAGGCATAAAAAAAGCCAGCTGCTGCTGGCTTTTTATTACTACCAACATATTAGCCAACAATACTGCGAACAAAGGCTTCGATCTCTTTGTCCTGGCAGTTTTCAAAGAAGCACTGCTGGAAGCGCTGACCCGTTACTGCGGTTTTCACCAGTTCCGGATCGATGGCGCGCAGCGTGTCGAGATAGTTATCTTTGACCACCGCTGCTTTCACCTGGTTAAGAATGCCGGCATTACGCACCTGCGGCTCTTTACGCTCTGGTGGATAGCCTTCGCCTTTACGCCCCGTGAAGGCTTTTTCAAAGATAAAGCGCACGTTCAGCTCTGCACCCCAGCCGAAGCCTTTCGCAAAAGGCAGCGCCAGCGCGTTACCGTTGTTAATCTGTGCAAACAGGAACGCATCTGCCGGATCGATGCAGTAGCCGCAGTTCACCCCCGGATGGATGTTCAGGGACATCAGTGCACCCTGGCCGGTGCCGCAGCCGGCGATAACAAAATCAACTGCTTTGGAGTTGAGCAGGATGCTCGCCATGATACCGAGGTGAATATAGGTCAGATGGTGATCTTGCTCATCGCTCATGCCGACGTTAAACACCGGGAAACCTTTCTCATCGGCAACGGCGTTTAATTCATTGAGGATGATGGCGTTTTTGCTCGCCTGGCTGTTTTCCATCATCAGTGCAATTTTCATTCTTCATCTCCTGAATGCGTGGCGGGCTTTCCCGCGGTGAATAGCTAACCTTTTCAACCTTACTACTTAGCAAACAGACTTTCAAATTAACTGAAAAATAGTTTTAAAAAATAAAGATGGGCTCACAGTTTCGTCCTTTAACCGTTTTGCTGCATGGATTCACAACCTGAAAAAAAGCTTAGTCGCCCTGCTCTTCTTTTGACTAGACTGCAAGAAAAAGACGACAAACCATCAGTTCGAGGTTTAACTGTGAATTTGCGCCGCCTGACGCTTCGTTTCACCGCTTTGCGTGTCGCCATCCTGTTTATGACGACATTATGGACCCCCTGGCTACTTGCCAGCTCAGAGCCTGCCGCTGACGCAGTGCCGGTCTGGATCTACAATGCGGACAGTTTCGAATTCTGGCACACGCCGCAGGGTGAGGCGCGCGGGTTTTATCCCATACTCGTTTCCGCCCTTAATCAACGTTTTAACCTCAATCTGCAACTGCGTCCGATTTCCGGCAGTGAAATTGGCCAGCGTTTTAATACCGACGCTTATGGAGTCTATGTGGGCGTCTTGCGCACAGAACAGCGAGCCCGCACCAAACTCCTCTCCTCCCGGCTATTTGATAATGAAGTGGTAGCCGCCAGCCAGACACAGCAGATTAGTACGCTGGAGCCGTTACGCCATGCTCGCGTCCTGTTTCGCGAAAACGACGCTACCCTCGCAAGCGTGAAACAGCGCTACCCCGATCTCACCTTCCGCTCTCTGCGCGAGGTGGCCAGCAGCGATGAAGCGTTTCGACTGTTGAGCGAGAATAAAGCCGATTTTTACATTAACGACGCCAGCGAAATGGAGAATACGGCCCGCTATTATGTTATCTCCCGCCCCTTCCCCGAACTTCGAATTCCGGTGGTCATGGCCTTCAGCCCCGATCTGCGCCCGTTACGGGAGCAGGTCAACACGTTAATTAGCGAATGGTTTCGTAGCGGAAAGATGCGCCACCTGCTGGAAGAGAGTAAGCGCGATTATCTCCTGAGCCGTATCACGCTGTCAGAGGCCGAACGCGACTGGTTACAGCAGCATCATTTACAGGTCTGGCTGCCCAAAAATGAGAACTACGCCCCGGTGATCTGGAGAGAGGGTCAGGGTTATCATGGCATCGCCCTCAATATGATCAACGACATGCGCGAACTGCTCGGGATGAAAGTGGACGTGCAGTTTATCGATGATTACGCAACTGCCCTGCGAAAGCAGCAGTGGCCGGTGCGGTTACTCAATATCACTGAGTCGAAAGGTGATAACCTCACCCAGGGGCAGATTGGGCCCACCATTCCCTGGCACAATGCGTATTACCATCTTATCGGCCACCCCTTTTTGTGGGATGAAGAGAGTATCCGTAACCAGCGTATCGGGGTACTCACGGGCTCCTTTGCTCAAACCTATCTGCAACGTCGCTTCGGCGAGGACGTGACGATCGTTAACCGCGCCTCTGTCGACCAGTTGATCGCTGCCATAGAAGATAAAGAGATAGATTATATTCTCGGGGACCTCAGTACGCTGGAGTCCGCCCTTCGCGGAAATGAACTGTTCCGCGGCGTGCTCAAAGTGGCAGGGGTAACCCGGTCAGAGTTCGAGATCGGTCCCTGGGTCGCCCCTGACCATCCGCTGCATAATCTGCTGAGCCAGGTACAGCGGCTCTCCAGTTTCCGCACGCAGCTCGAACGGCAGGAAAAACCGGATACCTTACCGGAGCTGACGAAAAACAGCTGGAAGATGATCAGCGTAATACTGCTTATCGCCTCGCTATTCAGCCTCGGGATGCTGGTGATGATGTGGCGGCACATGCAGAAAAACCGGCTGGTCAATCGCAATATCGTGCAGGCGCTGGAGAAGGTCAACCGCGCACACGATGACGAAACCGGCAGCCATATTCAGCGGGTGGCGAAATATTGCGGGATGATGGCTCGTGAACTGGGCCTGCCCCGTCGTACTGTTCATGATATCGAACACTTCGCCTCACTCCACGACGTCGGCAAAATTGCGGTGCCCGATCGTATTCTGCGTAAACAGGGCAAACTCACCCCGGAAGAGTTCAGCGAAATGAAACTGCACGTGCTGAAGGGCTGGCGCGTTATTCAGGGGCTGGGACTAGGGCCCGTGGCGGAAAACATGATCCACTTCCATCATGAGAAGTGGGATGGCAGTGGCTATCCGCAGGGGCTACGCGGCGAGGAGATTCCAGTAGAGGCGCGTATTCTGGCGCTGGCGGACGTGTACGACGCCCTTCGTCAGAAGCGGATTTATAAGCCCGCCTTCAGCCATGAAGAGGCCTGCGAGGTGATCCTCGCAGGCAACGGACGCCATTTTGATCCCATGCTGGTTCAGTTATTCCGCCGTCACCATCTGGCGTTTCAGGCCATCTTCGACAGCATGTCCGATTAACTATCAGTAAAGAAAGGGGATAAACCCCGGCTATTCAGGCCATTGCGCGCGCAGGGTCACGGTAGGATAAGCTATTTCACCTCATGCAGAGTGTTCCATGAAGAAAGTATGCCTTAGTGCCCTGCTCTTATTGCTGACGGGATGTAGCGTAACCCGGCAGGCGGAAGTGAGTCGCGTCGATGTGCCGCAGGGCCTCGTCTGGATGAATTACAGTCAGGCCGCACTGCAAAATGCCCGCTACGACGCTTATGTGACAAACGGCACCGCCACCCGCGAATGCCAGGCGATGGGCTACAACACGGCCATGGCCTACGGACAGCCGGTTAAAACCTGTAGCGTGATTAGCGGCTCGCTGTGCCTGAACGAAACGGTGACCATTCAGTATCAGTGTCAGGGCTTTGCCCCAAATCCGGTGACGGCCCCCGCTTATTATTAATCTGATTGCCAGTTTACCCGGCTGGCAATATTTCGATTAAACACGAAACAGAATAATTCTCATTAATATAATTTAATAAGCCTCAATGCGTGTTATTCCCATTCGTATTATGATCATTTAATTATTTATTTTAACTTTTGCAAATACATAAATAACAAATTATAGTGGCGTTCGCGTTGACCAATGAATAATAAAACGGAGCGACACCATGCTTAAACCTGAAATGATCGACAAGCTGAATGAGCAAATGAATCTGGAGCTTTTTTCCTCTCTGCTGTATCAACAGATGAGCGCCTGGTGTAGTTACCATAGCTTTGAAGGCGCTGCGGCTTTCCTGCGCCGCCACGCTCAGGAAGAGATGACGCACATGCAGCGCCTGTTCGATTACCTGACCGATACCGGCAGCCTGCCACGCATCGCACCGGTCGACTCGCCCGTCGCTGAATATGGCTCACTGGATGAATTGTTCCGTGCCACCTATGAACACGAGCAGCTGATCACCCAAAAAATTAATGAGCTGGTTCACTCTGCTATGATCGGCCAGGATTATCCCACCTTTAATTTCCTGCAGTGGTATGTCGCGGAACAACACGAAGAAGAGAAACTGTTTAAATCTGTTCTCGATAAATTGTCGCTGGCGGGTAAATCGGGCGAAGGTCTGTACTTTATTGATAAAGAGCTGGCAACGCTCGACGCACAGAAATAATTATTCCGCGGCGCCTTTAATGGGCGCCGTTATTATTTTCAGTGTTTACATATCTTACTTTCGTCTGTTGTGAACCCCGCTTCCTGCGGAATAAATTTCCCTTTCTCGGCCAGAAAGGCCACCAGCTCTGCCGCGGTCATCTGCGCGGCTGAACAGGTGTGAAAACGTGCCTTATCACCAAAACGTGCAATAATGGCCGCCACCAGGCTCTGCCGGGTGTAGCGCTCGCCGGATGCTATCATCATGGTTAATACTTCGTGACCGTGTACCGATGCCATAAACCCTCCAGATTAAAGCCGCAGCCTACCCGTTTCGCCCTACGCTTGCCTTGCGCTGGCGCAGGTTTACATGCAGCCTGCACAGCTGGTGCAGCGCCAGTCATGGCGATTCACGGCCTGATAAAACTGGCGGTATGAGCGGCTTTCCAGCGGTATGCCCTGGTCGTAAAAGAGGTCGGTTAGCCACTCCACGTTTGCAATGATCCACTCATCTTCTTCCAGACCCTGCGCAAAGGTCTCGTCCTCCGGATCAATGATGGAGTAGATACCCCAGGTCCCCATCTCTTTTTCGCGTCGCGATTCGGGCAACGTCAGAGGCTGCCCTTGCCAGAGGATGGTCCAGTGTCCGTGACAGAGCAAATTACCTGAGCGGCTCCAGGATGCCTGAAATGGATTGCTATCCGTCATCACTACCTCATTTTTTTGATTATTTGCGGGATTTGTTTACGTTACGCCCGATTGTGCCGGGAAAACATTGTCCTTATGAAGTAGATGGATTTACCAAATTTGTTGGGCAAATGTCCGGAAAGCATGTCTAGCGAGTTTTTCCGTAAAGAAATAATTACAGAGCATGTAACGCCGGTTTGACGAGGCGGCACTTTTCCCTTACTCTGCGCCGCAAATTGGTTCGCGGTATGGTAATGCTGTAGAGGAAAGAGTGAAAAACAGAACGCTGGGAAGTATTTTTATCGTCGCCGGAACGACGATTGGCGCAGGAATGCTGGCAATGCCGCTGGCGGCTGCAGGAGTCGGGTTTGGCGTTACGCTGGCGTTGCTGGGCGGATTATGGGCGCTAATGTGTTACACCGCCTTGTTGCTGCTGGAAGTGTATCAACACGTTCCTGCCGATACCGGCCTGGGTTCGCTGGCGGGTCGCTATCTTGGCCGCTATGGTCAATGGCTTACCGGCTTTAGCATGATGTTCCTGATGTATGCCCTGACGGCGGCCTACGTGAGCGGCGCCGGCGAGCTGATTGCTTCCAGCATTAATGACTGGTTCGGTGCGGATATCGCCCCCTCTACCGGCGTGATCTTCTTTACGCTGATTGGCGGCGCGGTGGTCTGCGTGGGTACCGCCCTGGTGGATCTCTTTAACCGCTTCCTTTTTACCGCCAAAATTATCTTCCTGGTGGTCATGCTTGCCTTACTGGCACCACACATTCATCAGGTCAACCTGCTCACGTTACCGCTGGAAAAGGGGCTAGCGCTTTCGGCTATCCCGGTTATTTTTACCTCATTTGGCTTCCATGGTAGCGTACCCAGCATTGTCAGTTACATGAATGGCAACGTACGTAAGCTGCGCTGGATTTTTATCACCGGTAGCGCGATTCCGCTGATTGCCTATATTTTCTGGCAGCTGGTCACGCTGGGCAGTATTAACGCGCCTACCTTTATGGGGCTGATGGCCAACCATTCCGGGCTGAACGGTTTCCTGCAGGCACTGCGGGAAGTGGTTGCCTCACCGCACGTGGAACTGGCCGTGCATCTGTTTGCCGATCTGGCGCTGGCAACCTCGTTCCTGGGGGTGGCGCTGGGGCTGTTTGATTACCTTGCCGATCTGTTCCAGCGTAGCCGGTCCGCTGCCGGGCGGATACAGACCGGGGTCATCACTTTCCTGCCGCCGCTGGCGTTCGCCCTCTTCTATCCGCGCGGATTTGTTATGGCGCTGGGGTATGCCGGCGTCGCGCTGGCGGTGCTCGCCCTACTGATTCCGTCGATGCTGGCATGGCAGAGCCGCAAACAACACGCTGCTGGAGGGTACCGGGTGCCAGGCGGGAAACCGGCGCTCTGTCTGGTCTTTGCCTGCGGGATTGGCATTATTCTGGTGCAGCTGGCTATTGCTGCCGGGCTTTTACCGGAGCCTGGATAAAATAAAAGGGCTCATTGTGATGAGCCCTCTTTATTAATGTAAGCAGCAGCTTTTAAACTTCTTACCGCTGCCACACGGACAGGGATCGTTACGCCCGACTTTGGTGCCATTAATCACCGGCTGCTGGCTTACTGGCTGCTGCGGATTCGCTGCCCAGTACGCATACAGACGCAGCGCCGCCGGACGAATCTGCGCTACGCTTTCGTGGAACGCCTCTTCGGTCATCTCATCCAGAAGGGAGAAGTTCTCTTCGGAGCCGTGCAGGGCAATAAGATCCAGATCGGCTTTCAGCTCCTCTGGCAGGGTTGACCAGTCGGTGAGTGCCACGCCGCGCATATAGCCGAAGCACCACTCTTCCACCACGGTGTACTCCTGCCCATCCATCTCGTTAAAACCAAACATCGGCTCAAACTGATCCGGATAGTCGCTCAGCCGTTCAGCAATGTCGTTCATGTGCTTAAAGCTGAGGTTAATGAAGCGGTTCATTTCGCGCTCATTTTTCCAGCGTGGAATGTTCTTCTCACCGCCCCATACGGCCACCAGCCAGCGATCCGGTTCAACCACTACTGGGCCGGAGAGCACGGCAGTCAGCATACCGTCGAGCTCTGAGACGTCCATAATCGACTCGTCGTCATGACCATAAGCCATTAACGTCTCTTCCAGCCACTCCATTTCGGATGCATTTAATGGGCCTTCGGACATGATTGTGCTACTCCTGAATAAAAATGTATTCCCTCGATCGTAACACATAACGCCCCACTAAGGGCGCACGACCTTGCCTGGCTAACAGGGCCCCAAATCGTGACCGTTGCACAACTTACGGGCATTAATGTTAATGAGATGTGATCCCCGCTGGAATTTCACCTCGCCGCCTCAGGCGGCGTAAAACGGCGCTCTATACTCAGAATTGTCGGAACCCAGACGATGGGTTTACGACCTGGCAACAATTTTGCTTATTTTTTCCTCGCGGCGATCTCGCCTCAGGAAACCTCGCCGTCATAAGCAGAGCCTTGCTGGTCTGTCGTTCAGAGCTTTGTGTTCTCATTAATGTGTTGGTATTGGGTGCGCCATCCGGCGTTCGGCTACACAGGGTTGCGCAAAAACCGCTCAGAAAAGGTACATCATAATGTCGCTGAAACTAATCAGAAGTCCTCTTTCGCTGGTGTTGGCAGGTTGTCTGGTGACGGCATTTTCCGCCCAGGCAGATATCGTTATCGGTGTGGCCGGGCCCTTTACCGGCCCGAACGCAACCTATGGCGACCAATACTGGCACGGCGCAACCCAGGCCGCCGAAGATATCAATGCCGCAGGGGGGATCAACGGCGAGAAGATTAAGCTGGTACAGGGGGATGATGCCTGTGAACCCAAACAGGCCGTTGCCGTGGCTAACCGCCTCGTTGATCAGGATAAAGTGAAGGCCGTGGTCGGCCATTTCTGCTCTTCATCGACCATGCCGGCCTCCGAGGTATATAGCGATGCCGGCATCATCGCCATCACCCCCGGCTCTACCAACCCACTCATAACTGAACGCGGCATGAGCGATATGTTCCGCATGTGCGGGCGCGATGACCAGCAGGGTCAGGTGGCGAGTGACTTCATCATCGATAAGTTGAAAGCCAAACGCGTGGTGATCATTCACGACAAAGATACCTACGGACAGGGGCTGGCGGATGCGACAAAGGCCGCGCTGGCGAAACGCGGCGTGAAGGATGTGATGTACGAAGGGCTGTCGCGCGGTGAGAAAGATTTCAACGCGCTGGTCACCAAAATTGGCGCGCAAAAGCCAGACGTTGTCTTCTTTGGCGGCTGTCATCCTGAGGCCGGGCCGCTGGTGCGCCAGATGCGCGAGCAAGGGGTTCAGGCCAAATTCTTCTCCGGCGACTGTATTGTGAATGAGGAGATGGTTACCGCTGCCGGTGGCGCGCAGTATACCAATGGCATCTATATGACCTTTGGCAAAGATCCGCGTCTTATTCCGGATGGCAAAGCGGTTATCGAGAAGTTCCGCACCGCCAAATTTGAACCTGAGGGCTACACCCTCTACGCCTATGCCTCTATTCAGGCCATTGCCGCCGCCTTTAAGGCCAGCGGTGGTACCGACTCGGCCAAAGCCAGCGCCTGGCTGAAAGCGAACCCGGTGGAAACGGTCATGGGTAAAAAGGCCTGGGACGAGAAAGGCGACCTGAAGGTCTCTGACTACGTGGTTTACCAGTGGGACGATAAAGGCAAATACCAGGAAGTGCCGTAACGGGACGGCGTCACGCTCATCGTCGGCAGGAACCTCTGCCGACGCACGATAACCAGAGGGCCGCACTCCCTGCGGCCTGATACACGAGCGCGCGATGATGAGTACATTCTTTTTGCAACAGCTGGTCAATGGCCTGACGCTGGGTTCGGTCTACGGATTAATCGCCATCGGCTATACCATGGTTTACGGCATTATCGGCATGATCAACTTCGCCCACGGCGAGGTGTATATGATCTCCGCCTATCTGTGCGCTATCGGTCTCGCCCTCCTCGCCTTCTTTGGGCTGGAGTCCTTTCCTTTGTTGATCCTCGGCACGCTGGTTTTCACCATTGTGGTCACGGGGGTATATGGCTGGACCATCGAACGCATTGCCTATAAGCCGCTACGTAACTCTACCCGGCTGGCCCCCCTGATCTCTGCCATCGGGATGTCATTGATCCTGCAAAACTATGCCCAGCTTAGCCAGGGGCCGCGCCAGCAAGGGGTCCCTACCATGCTGGACGGGGTCCTGCGTTTCCATATTGGCGAAGGCTTTGTGCAGATCACCTATACCAAAGTGTTTATTTTGATCGCCTCGTTTGCCGGCATGGCGCTGTTAACCTGGATCATCGCCCATACCCGGCTGGGCCGGATGTGCCGGGCGGTGCAACAGGATCGTAAGATGGCCTCGATTTTGGGTATCAATACCGACCGCATCATATCGCTGGTGTTTGTGATTGGCGCCGCGATGGCCGGCCTGGCAGGGGTATTGATCACCATGAACTACGGCACCTTTGATTTCTATGCCGGCTTTGTGATTGGGATAAAAGCCTTCACTGCCGCCGTACTGGGGGGGATTGGCTCGCTGCCCGGAGCGATGCTCGGCGGACTCATTCTTGGGATTGCCGAAGCACAGTTTTCAGGGATGGTGAACTCCGACTACAAAGATGTCTTCTCGTTTGGCTTGCTGGTGGTGATCCTGATTTTCCGTCCTCAGGGACTGCTCGGCCGCCCGGTTGTGGCTAAGGTGTGAGGGACGAACAATGGCTGATGATTTTTCCCTGAAGCGCTGTCTGCTGGATAGCCTGCTGGCAGGTATGATTGCCCTGATAATTTTTGGCCCCATCGTCGGCGTGGTGCTGGATGGCTACAGCTTTAATTTTGAAGGACGGCGGCTGGCATGGATTGTGGCGACCGTGGTGCTGGGACGATTTTTACTGAGCGCCTTTCTGATGACCGCCGCCGGCAAGCGCCTGTTAGCGCGCTTCGACACCGACAACGCCGGGGTCTATGTTCGCCCGCCGAGGTATAAAAGCCGCCTGCGCTGGATAATCCCCCTGCTGCTGGCCCTGGCCCTCTGCTTTCCCTTTATCGCAACCAAGTACCTGCTGACGGTGGCGATCCTTGGGTTGATCTACGTCCTGTTGGGGCTGGGGCTGAACATTGTGGTCGGGCTGGCGGGACTACTGGACCTGGGCTACGTGGCATTTTACGCCATCGGCGCTTATGGCCTGGCGCTGGGGTATCAATATCTGGGTCTGGGATTCTGGACGATGCTGCCGCTGGCGGCGCTGATGGCGGCCGCGGCCGGCGCGCTGCTCGGTTTCCCGGTACTGCGGATGCACGGTGACTATCTCGCCATCGTGACGCTCGGCTTCGGGGAGATTATCCGGCTTATCCTCAACAACTGGCTCAGCTTTACCGGCGGACCAAACGGTATATCTGCCCCGCCTCCGACCCTGTTTGGCCTGGAGTTCGGACGGCGTGCAAAGGATGGCGGCGTTCCATTTCACGAGTTTTTCCACCTCACCTATAACCCCAATCTGAAGTTCATCTTTATTTATGCCGTCCTCATACTGGTGGTGATGCTGGTTCTGTACGTCAAGCATCGGCTGACCCGCATGCCGATTGGCCGGGCGTGGGAAGCGCTGCGCGAAGATGAGGTGGCCTGCCGCGCGATGGGGTTGAATCACGTGCTGGTGAAATTGTCTGCCTTTACGCTCGGCGCCTCGACTGCCGGGATCGCAGGGGTGTTTTTCGCCACCTATCAGGGATTCGTCAACCCCACCTCCTTTACCTTCTTTGAGTCGGCCCTGATTCTCGCCATTGTTGTGCTGGGTGGGATGGGATCGACGCTGGGTGTGGTGCTGGCGGCATTTGTTCTGACCGTCACCCCTGAACTGCTGCGCAGCTTCGCCGAATATCGCGTCTTGCTGTTTGGCATGCTGATGGTGGTGATGATGATCTGGCGGCCACGGGGCCTGATTCGCATCAACCGCAGCGGTTACGCCCCGCGCAAGGGAGTAGCACCATGAACGGGACCATACTGAGCGTGGAGCACCTGATGATGCACTTTGGTGGTATCAAGGCGCTTAATGACGTGAATCTCGAGGTACAGCGCGGATCCATCACGGCGCTTATCGGCCCCAACGGCGCCGGAAAAACCACCGTGTTTAACTGCCTCACCGGTTTTTATAAAGCATCGGGCGGGAACATTCTCTTTCATACCCGGCAGAGATCCACCAATGTGATTCAGGTGCTGGGGCAGAAGTTCCAGCCCGGCGACTGGATCAACCCGGCCCAGCTGGGGCAACGGCTGTTCTTTAAAATGTTTGGGGGTACCCATCTGGTCAACCGCGCCGGACTGGCGCGTACCTTTCAAAATATCCGTCTGTTTCGGGAAATGTCAGTGGTAGAGAACCTGCTGGTCGCGCAGCATATGCGCGTTAACCGCAATCTTCTGGCGGGGGTGCTCAATACCCCTGCTTACCGCCGGGCAGAGAGCCAGGCGCTGGACCGGGCCTTTTACTGGCTGGAGGTGGTGGATTTGGTGGATTGCGCTAACCGGCTGGCGGGTGAGATGTCTTACGGCCAGCAACGGCGGCTGGAGATCGCGCGCGCCATGTGCACCGGCCCGGAACTCATCTGTCTGGATGAACCCGCTGCCGGGTTAAACCCGGTGGAAACCCGTGCGCTGAGCAAAATTATTCGCTTTTTGCGCGACCATCACCACATTACGGTCCTGTTGATTGAGCATGATATGGGGATGGTGATGGAGATCTCCGATCATATTATTGTTCTGGACCATGGAGATGTGATTGCCCAGGGGAAACCTGACCAGATACAGCATGATGAGAAAGTGATTGCTGCGTATCTGGGTACCGATGAATCCGAGGTGAATCTATGAGCCTGCCGATGCTGGAGTTTCGGGAAGTCGACGTTTTCTACGGCGCGATTCAGGCGTTAAGGCAGGTGTCGCTGCAGGTTAATGCGGGGGAGACCGTGGCGCTGATAGGCGCTAACGGCGCCGGAAAGTCGACGCTGTTGATGTCCATCTTTGGCCAGCCGCGCATTCGTCAGGGGCAGATCCTCTTTTGTGGCGAGGATATCAGCCATAAATCTACACACTACGTTGCGTCGGGCGGCATCGCTCAGGCACCGGAAGGACGGCGGATCTTTCCGGATATGACCGTTGAAGAAAACCTGCTGATGGGCACCATTCCGGTCGGGAATCAGTATGCGGCCGAGGATCTGCAAAGCATGTTTGACCTCTTCCCGCGCCTGAAAGAGCGGCGTAAACAGCGGGCGATGACCATGTCCGGCGGCGAACAGCAGATGCTGGCCATCGCCCGGGCGTTAATGAGTCGCCCCAAATTATTGCTGCTGGACGAGCCCAGCCTCGGCCTCGCCCCTATCGTGGTGAAACAGATATTCCAGACGCTGCGCGAGCTGGCCCGCAACGGGATGACAATCTTCCTGGTTGAACAGAATGCGCACCATGCCCTGAAGTTGTCCGATCGCGGCTATGTGATGGTTAACGGGCAGATTCGCCTGAGCGGCAGCGGTGAGGCGCTGTTAGGGGACCCGGAGGTGAGAAAGGCGTATCTGGGTGGGGTGTAACAAAAACAAAAAAACCACCCGGAGGTGGTTTCACGACACTGCTTATTGCTTTGATTATTCTTTGTATCCCATGGTACCCGGAGCGAGACTTGAACTCGCACAGCGCGAACGCCGAGGGATTTTAAATCCCTTGTGTCTACCGATTCCACCATCCGGGCTCGGGAAGAAAGTGGAGGCGCGTTCCGGAGTCGAACCGGACTAGACGGATTTGCAATCCGCTACATAACCGCTTTGCTAACGCGCCTTAAATCTTCTGTCTTTCGACGGCATCCGCAACTGCCGATGCACTTAATTTGGAGCGGGAAACGAGACTCGAACTCGCGACCCCGACCTTGGCAAGGTCGTGCTCTACCAACTGAGCTATTCCCGCAATCATCAAGTCATTCGCTAATCACTTGATTTTGCTATCGACTGGCTGGCTGTGCCGCCGTTCGATGCGTTGCATTCTACTTATATGACGTTTTGAGTCAACGTTAATTTTCGTCAGTATTGTTCGTTTGCTGAAAATTACGGCGAAACGATCACTGTTCAAGCAAATCGCCACGTGCGGCGTTCAGATACTGCAACATAGACCAGAGCGTGAGCACCGCTGCCACCCACAGCAGACCAATGCCGGCCCACTCTACCCAGGCGTTCGGTCGCCACAGCATCCAGACCAGCGAGGCCATTTGCGCAGTGGTTTTCACTTTGCCAATCCAGGAGACCGCCACGCTGCTGCGCTTGCCCATCTCAGCCATCCACTCACGCAACGCCGAGATGATAATCTCGCGGGCAATCATGGTTGCGGCTGGCAAGGTCACCCACCAGCTGTGATAGTGCTCGGCGACCAGCACCATTGCAATGGCGACCATCACTTTATCAGCCACCGGGTCAAGGAACGCGCCGAAGCGGGTGCTCTGATTCCAGCGGCGCGCCAGATAGCCGTCAAACCAGTCGGTGACGGCGGCGACAAGAAAAATAAGTGCACATGCGAATGGCGCCCAAATGAAGGGCAGGTAAAACGCCACTACAAAGAACGGGATAAGTACGACACGAAAAAGCGTGAGTAGCGTTGGAATATTTAATCGCATAGTGACGGTAACTGTTTGTTGGCAGTAAATATTAGCTCTATGTTGCTACAGAGCCCTCAATGTTTCAACGAGTAGTAGATCTTTTCTGCCAACGCTTGCGAAATACCCGGCACTTTTGCAATTTCCTCAACGCTGGCGTTGAGTAAACCTTGCAATCCGCCCATATATTTCAACAACATCTGGCGACGTTTTGGCCCAACGCCCTCAATGGTCTCCAGCGTACTGGTATTTTTGACCTTCGCCCGCTTTTTACGGTGACCACCGATCGCATGATCGTGCGACTCATCGCGAATGTGCTGGATGACGTGCAGCGCCGGTGAGTCCGGCTGCAAGCTGAATCCCTCCCCTTCCGGCTCCAGGAATAGCGTCTCCAGGCCCGCCTTACGATCGGTACCTTTGGCGACACCCAGCAGCAGAGGATGATGCTTATCCCAGCTGACGTCCAGTTTGGCAAACACCGTTTTCGCCTGGCCTAGCTGCCCCTTGCCACCGTCAATCAGGATAACATCCGGGATCTTGCTCTCTTCAATCGCTTTGCCGTAGCGGCGGCGCAGAACCTGATTCATGGCAGCGTAATCATCACCCGGGGTTATGCCGGTAATATTGTAGCGGCGATACTCTGCGCGCAGAGGGCCGTTGGCATCAAAGACCACACAGGATGCGACGGTCTGCTCGCCCATGGTGTGGCTGATGTCGAAACACTCCATGCGTTTCACTTCCGGCAATTTTAACACCGTCGCCAGCGCGGCAAGACGCTGATGAACTGTAGATTGCTGTGACAGTTTGGTGGTCAGCGCCGTGGCCGCGTTGGTTCGCGCCAGCTTGAGATAACGGGCCCGATCGCCGCGTGGACGGGTCTGCACATTTACGCGACGCCCGGCCAGCTCAGAGAGCGACTCTGCTAACAACGTTTTATCGGTAAGGTTGAAATCGAGCAAGATTTCCGAGGGGAGCGTACGCATCTGGCTTCCCTGCAGATAGAACTGTCCGACAAACGTTTCGACCACTTCACCCAGTTCGGTGCCACCCGGTACTTTGGGGAAGTAGCTCCGGCTGCCCAGCACTTTACCCTGACGAATAAACAGCACGTGGACGCAGGCCATGCCCGCATCAAACGACACGCCAATCACATCCAGATCGTCACCATTATTGGAGACGAATTGCTTCTCTGTGACCCGGCGCACGGCCTGAATCTGATCGCGAATTCGCCCTGCCTCTTCGAAGGCCAGCGCCTGGCTCGCTTTTTCCATCCGCTCAATAAGCTGCGTGAGCACCTGGTCATCTTTACCGGCCAGGAACAGCCGCACGTACTCCACCTGCTGCGCATACTCCTCTTCGCTGACCAGCCCGGCGACGCAGGGCCCCAGGCAGCGGCCGATCTGATATTGCAGACAAGGGCGCGAGCGGTTGCGGTAGACGCTATTTTCGCACTGGCGAACCGGGAAGATTTTTTGCAGCAAGGCGAGCGTTTCACGCACTGCGTAACCATTCGGGAATGGACCGAAATACTCCCCTTTCGCATGCTTTGCACCGCGGTGCATTGCCAGACGCGGGTGGGTGTCGCCGCTGAGGAAAATAAACGGATAGGATTTGTCGTCGCGCAGCAGTACGTTGTAGCGAGGTTGATAGAGCTTGATGTAGTTATGTTCAAGCAGCAGCGCTTCCGTCTCCGTATGGGTGACGGTTACGTCAATTTGCTGGATTTGCGCGACGAGCGCTTCCGTTTTACGGGACGCAAGATTGCTACGGAAATAGCTGGAAAGACGCTTTTTAAGGTCCTTGGCTTTACCGACATAGATAACCGTACCGCCAGCATCGTACATCCGGTAGACGCCGGGCTGGCTGGTCACGGTTTTCAGAAATGCACTGGATTCAAACACATCACTCACTGACTGGTTAAGGTCTCTGCATTACACAGACCATGGCGAATGGCCAGGTGAGTGAGTTCGACATCACCATGAATGTTCAGTTTACTGAACATACGATAGCGGTAGCTGTTCACCGTTTTCGGGCTGAGATTAAGCTGCTCGGAAATCTCATTCACCTTCTGGCCTTTGGTTATCATCAGCATAATCTGCAATTCGCGCTCAGACAAACTGGCAAAGGGTGATTCGGTCTTTTCTGGCTCAATCTGGCTTAGCGCCATCTGTTGCGCAATGTCAGAGGCGATATAGCGCTGTCCGGCGTGAACAGAGCGAATGGCGTTGACCACCTCTTGCGGCGCAGCGCCTTTGCTTAAATAACCTGCAGCACCTGCCTGCATAACACGTGCAGGAAGGGGGTTCTCGGTATGCACCGTCAGCATAATGACTTTGGTGTCTACAAAGGCGCGGGCGATTTTTCGGGTTGCTTCAAGCCCGCCGATCCCAGGCATATTCATATCCATCAGGACAACATCGGCGGTATTGGCGCGGCACCATTTTACGGCGTCTTCACCGCAGCAGGCCTCACCGGCAACTTTAATACCCTTAATATCTTCCAGAATGCGTCGTATCCCTGCGCGCACCAGTTCGTGGTCATCAACAAGAAGGACGTTGATCAATGGAAAGTCTCCAGAATAGGGATAACGCTATGGAATGCTAATGTCGTATATATTACCGTTTTTTACCTCAACTTTAAAACGTTAAAAATGCAGATAAGCGATACCGAACAAATTTTTGGAAATTAACCTATACAGTAACTGGAAACGATAAGAAGGCACTTCAACGCTTGTCGCTAAATTTTAGCTCCCTTTTTTCAGAAGGTTACAATTGTTCAGGCGGGGTTGCGTTCACCAATATAATTTTCAAATTTTTGTAACAATAATTAACTGCATTAAAACTGCCGGTATATGTTAATTGTCAGTAAAAGCAAGATGAAGTTTATGCTTATTGATTGTTTATTCAATTAAACCGCATGCCAAAAGTACAAAAAACAACCGCTGCATTTTTTTGTCAAGCTTGTGGTATACTCCGCCGCCTTAACTAAGGTCTAAGCGCGTATGCGCCGTTTTTATAATGAGGAAAATGAATGAGCACACCTGATTTCGCCACTGCGGAAAATAACCAGGAACTGGCGCAGGAAGTCTCCTGTCTGAAATCCCTTCTGACCCTGATGCTTCAGGCAATGGGCCAGGCTGATGCGGGTCGTGTGATCCTTAAGATGGAAAAGCAGATCGCGCAAATGGAAGACCAGGCTCAGGCCGACGTATTTTCCAGCACGGTTAAGCAGATTAAACAAGCTTACCGTCAGTAAAAACAAAAACGGCTGAACGCATTGCATTTAGCCGTTTTTTCGTCTGGCACGCAGAACGTCAGAACGCGTCAGATAATGCCCGTCGCCGCCGCATAACAGGCTATCTGCGTTTTGTTTGGCGCATTGAACTTCTTCTGCATATTCTTCTGATGGAAGTTCACCGTATTTTCAGAAATAGAGAGAATAATCGCTATTTCTGCTGAGGTTTTTCCTTCCGCCGTCCATTTCAGAATCTCTTTCTCGCGCTTGCTGAATTTCATCTCTGGCGGCATCACCATTTCATGTTCCAGACGCAACAGGGTGGTCAGCGCCATCTGCACCAGCATTTGCAGACGCAACTCCAGCTCTTCTTTGCTGAATCTATTAATGCCTTGCACCGTGCTGGAGACGGACAGAAAACCGAGCGCATGATTCGGTAACATCAGGCACTGGGTAATTCCCCTGCGCAGCCCATGCTCCCGTGCGCCATCCCATAGGGGTTGCGCATCGGCAAACAACGCGTCATTCCAGGGGAGGTGGCCGTGCACAAAATTCTCTGGTTTGAGTACCGGATCGATGGCGAAATAATTCTCCGCCTGATAATGCGATAGCCATTGCGCCGGATAATTACTCTGCAATGAGAGTTTAGGCCGGGTAAACGGCACGGGATGACGGACACAAAGCGAAAAATAATCGAACTCTAGTGCCTGTGTTTGTCGCAGAAGTTCGGAATATACCTGATCGGCCGAAGTCATTTCCTGAAACCGAAGATAGCAATCCCGTCGCCATGTGAAAAAGTCTGAATCCTTCATACTTACGGAATGAAGCCCCTGTAAAAGATAATCATTATTATGGATTGATTAAACTAACACATAAATCTTATTTATATGTGTAAAATATCGACCACAAGGGAAATTTGTACAGAATTTATGTGGTTACAGCAATTCAGACAGAATAAAACAATATATGTAAAGACTTTCAGGGGGAATTATTTGCTCCAGATAATGTTTCTGGAGCAAAAAAGAACAAAGATTCTACTGAAGAAGGAATTTTTCCAGGAACTGTCGGGTACGCGGCTGTTGCGGGTCGGCGAATAACGCTTTTGCCGGCCCTTGCTCAACAATACGCCCCTGATCCATAAAGATAGCCCGGTCCGCCACGTCACGAGCAAAGCTCATCTCATGGGTCACGATCACCAGCGTGCGCTTCTCCTGAGCCAGTTGACGGATGGTATTTAATACCTCCCCCACCAGCTCTGGGTCGAGTGCGGATGTGGGTTCATCAAACAGAATTACCTCCGGGCGCATTGCCAGCGCGCGGGCAATAGCCACGCGTTGCTGCTGCCCGCCGGAGAGACGGCGCGGATAACTGGTCTCTTTCCCTGATAGTCCCACCTTGGCCAGCAGTTCGCGGGCGCGGGTTGTCGCCTCCTCTTTCGGCTCACCTTTTACGATAACCGGCCCTTCAATGATGTTCTCCAGCACCGTGCGATGAGGGAACAGATTGAAGCTCTGGAAGACGAAACCCACATGCTGGCGCAGACGGCGAATTAGCCCCTTCTGTTGCCCCATGGGTTTACCGGTATCAATAGTGATATCCCCTACCCGGATGGTGCCGCCTTCTGGCTGCTCCAGCAGGTTTATACTGCGCAGTAAGGTAGTTTTACCCGAGCCGCTGGGGCCGATAATGGCCACCACTTCGCCCTGCTGGACCTCCAGATCGATACCATGCAGTACCGTTTGACCGTGGAATTTTTTAACCAGGTTTTTGACTTCGATAGCACTCATTTCGGATCACGCTCCTGGCGGTTCAGCTGGTTTTCAAAGTAATTTTGCAGCGCGGAGAGGACCGTCGCCATCACCCAGTAAATCAGAGAGGCCGCCAGATACATGGTGAATACCTCCAGCGTACGCGACGTAATCAGCTGCGCCTGACGGAACAGTTCCGGCACCTGAATCGTGGCCGCCAGCGACGTATCCTTCACCAGGCTAATAAAACTGTTGCTAAGCGGCGGTAATGCTACGCGCGCCGCCTGCGGTAAAATCGCCCTGCGCAGCGTCTGCCATGGCGTCATTCCGATACTGGCTGCGGCTTCCCACTGCCCTTTATCAATAGACGAAATGGCGGCACGGAGTGTTTCAGAAGTATATGCCGCCGTGTTAAGCGATAACCCAATCATGGCCGCCGGGATGGGATCCAACTCAATACCAAACTGCGGGAGACCGTAATAGATCATAAACAGCTGGGCAATCAGCGGCGTGCCGCGGAAGACTGAGATGTAAAAACGCGCCAGCCAGCGCACCGGCAGAATCGATGACATGCGCATCAACGCCAGTATAAAGCCCAGCAGCAACCCAAAGAACATGCCGCCGATACTCAGTTGCAGCGTAAATACCGCCCCTTTGAGCAAGAAGGGCAAGGAGTCGATAACCAGTTGGATACTTTCTTGCATTCGAATTTTTCTACCCGCAGTTAAACATGAGGATGGTAGGCAAAAAGAGCCGGCGCTCCGCCAGTATGGACAAACAAAATAGGCCCTTCATCCTTAAAGCGTTTCTGGCTAATCCCATCGATAAGCCCTGCCATGGCTTTGCCCGTATAGACCGGGTCGAGCAGGATACCTTCCAGGCGCGCCAGCAGTTTGACGGCTTCCATCCCCTCATCATTCGGCGTGCCATAGCCTGGCGCAAAGTAGTCATCCCAGAGCGTGATGTCCGCGCTGGCCGTGACTTCCAGCGCTTGCGCCACCGCCTGTTGCAGCGTGACCACTTTCGGTTTTTGATCCGCAATGCTGCGCGAGACCGTCACGCCAATGAGCTCAACCTGCGGCATAAGCTGTTCCAGCCCTACCGCCAGCCCGGCATGCGTGCCCGCGCTGCCCGAGGCCACCACTACCGACGAAATCCCTACCGCACCTTCACACTGCTGGGCAATTTCCAGCGCGCTCTCCACATAGCCCAGCGCGCCCAGTGCGTTTGATCCGCCAACGGGAATGACATAAGGTCGGAACCCCTGCGCTTCAACGCGGGTGGCCAGTTCATCAAGCTGCGTGACAGGGTCGTGCAGGGCATCGCACATTTCAATCTGCACATTAAACAGGTCGAGCAGCAGGCGGTTGCCGTTGGTGAGATAGTTTTCCGCGCGGGTGCCAATCGGATTTTCCAGCAAGGCCACACAGTGTAGTCCCAGCTTCGCGGCGACGGCCGCGGTCTGACGGACGTGGTTCGACTGAATAGCGCCGGCGGTGATGAGCGTATCGGCCCCCTCACGCAGGGCTTCAGCGGCCAGAAACTCCAGTTTGCGCAGTTTATTACCGCCCATTGCCATTGGAGTCACATCGTCCCGTTTGATCAGTATGTCGCGGCCCAGGTAATCCGATAAACGAGGTAAATACTCGAGCGGCGTCGGTGCGCCAATAAATTCCAGACGCGGATAACGCGTTAAGTTTTGCAATGACATGGATTCCCCCGGCGGGTCTGTTTGATCTGTTATTATTTATTATGCACGTAGATCGGCAGGAAATAAAAAAGGCGCTGAATAAGCGCCTTTTTCTGAGCAAAAACTTATTGGGTGACGTCTGCGCCGAACCACTTCTCAGAGAGTTTCTTCAGCGTGCCATCTTTCTGCATATCGGCAATCGCGCCATCGATGGCTTTCACGAGATCTTCATTGTCTTTACGCACGGCAACACCGGATTCCTGACGGGAGAACGCGTCACCGGCCACTGCCAGGGTGTCTTTGGTTTTCTTCACCAGATCCAGCGCAGCAAGACGGTCAACAAGGATGGCGTCGATACGGCCTACGCGCAGATCCTGGTATTTAGTCGGGTCATCATCATAAGTGCGGATATCCACGCCCTGTACGTTCTGGCGCAGCCACTCTTCATAGTTAGTGCCCAGACCAACCCCCACTTTCTTGCCTTTCAGGTCGGCGGCGGTTTTGATACTGCCTTCATTCCCTTTCTTCACCAGCGCCTGAATACCTGAGACGGTATAAGGCGTCGAGAAGTCATACTTCTTCTTACGCTCGTCAGAGATGGTGACCTGGTTTATCACCACGTCGATACGTTTAGAGTCCAGCGATGCCAGCATCCCGTCCCACTTGGTCGGCTTCAGCGAGGCTTTGACCCCGAGATGCTTCGCCAGCTCCTCGGCAAACTCCACTTCAAACCCGGTCAGTTTACCGTCGTCACCCTGGAAGCTAAACGGAGGATAAGTACCTTCCAGCCCAACCAACAGCGTACCGCGCTCTTTGACTTTATTTAACAGACCTTCGGCGGCGAAGGTTTTGACACTCATACCCGCAACCAGCGCCACGGCCATAACACCCATCAGCGCCTGACGACCCAGAAGTGCTAATTTCATAAGTACCCCGATATAGTGGAATTTTGACTGTAGTGTAGGGCGTTTGGCCCACAGGTCAAACACGACTGCGCTACATGTTATTCATTTTTAATATATATCAGAAGTTGTCTCGAGGAGGACTTTCTGCTTCTGCACCGCCGGCATTTGCGCCTTAAACTGTGCATATTTACGCAGCGCAATTCGGTAGTTGTTGGTGCTGGTGACGGGCAGCCACGGCTCCAGATTTTCATCCAGTAAACCGCTCTTCAGCAGATCGCGAGAAATCGCTTGTGTGGTCAGATGCTGGCCAAGACGACGCAGGCGCACGACATATTCGCGGACCGTGCCGTGGCTCATCTCGGTTTGCTCAAACAGGAACTGTTTGAAGCCGATGATATCAAAAAAGTCGCTCTGTTCTTTGCAGTGAAGATCGCCGCAGAAACGACATAACGCCACCCACTCTTTCTGCTCTTCTTGCCACGCGGCTTCGTCCATCAAGGTATCGAGGCGGGAAATCGCAATCTTGTTCACGATTTCACCGCGACGAACCAGCGTGATGCGGTCGAGCAATTTATGGCAATGGGCGCAATGCGTCTGGCTGTGTTTAAAGTCTTTCAGATAGCGGCTTAAAGGCCGTCTTTTAGATTGCTGCACCGTCATGATAACTCCTGGTTGTCAATACGTTGTGCGGCACTTTTCGGATGAAATGAATCACCTATAACTTACCCAGTTTGGTACGTAAGCGTTTAATGGCCTGACTGTGCAGCTGACTTACCCGTGACTCCCCGACTTCCAGTACCGCGCCAATCTCTTTGAGATTGAGCTCTTCCTGGTAATAGAGCGTCAACACCAATTGCTCACGTTCCGGTAAAGCTTCTATCGCTTCCATTACGCGCTGGCGTAAATTGCCTTCAAGTAATTGGTGTAACGGGTTTTCCTGCTGATGATCATCAGTCACGAGCTCGATGCTATCGCCATGCTCTTCACGCCACTCGTCATAAGAGAAGAGTTGGCTATTATTGGTATCGAGCAACATCTGGCGATATTCGACAACAGCAATACCCAGACGCTCCGCCACTTCGGTTTCGGTTGCGTTACGTCCAAGCTCCTGTTCCAGCTGTCCCATCGCCTGCGCCACTTCGCGTGCGTTACGTCGGACGCTGCGCGGCACCCAGTCCCGGCTGCGCAGTTCGTCCAGCATCGCACCACGAATACGCTGTACTGCGTAAGTAGTAAATGCCGTTCCTTGCAGAGCGTCGTACCGGTCAACTGCATTCAATAACCCGATACCGCCCGCCTGTAGCAGATCGTCCAGTTCCACGCTCGCCGGCAACCGCACCTGTAGGCGCAATGCTTCGTGACGCACTAGTGGTACATAACGCTGCCACAGCGAGTGTTTATCCATTACACCTTCAGCGGTATAGAGTGAATTCACGATAAACAGCCCTGCGTTAATTGAGTTATCGGCATGATTATCCGATTCTGCAGGGCGTTCTATCGAATGAATAAAGACACAAAAAGAGGGTTATTTAGCTTTTGTTGGCTATCCACACCATCTCAGTATACTTTGTACGAGTTTTTTATGTTTCTTTTCAGCGGCTTGCATTAATAGCGGCAAAGCAATCTGTTTGCCGCAAAAAAGTTTACGCCAGAAGATGAATCAAAGATATATCATCACCTAATCTCACGCTCTCAATGTGACGATAAAAGGCATCAGTCACTGCTTTATTATGCTGACTGAGAGAGTGGAAACTGTAAACGATATTCGTTAAATCTTCGATGTCCGCATGACCTCGCTCTTTCGTGCAGGCCGACATCAGTAGTTTAATAAAATAATATTCCGCAATAACTATATATAGGGCGCGCAGCGGTGGAATGCCAGGTTGGTTTGGGAAGTTATTTTGCCAGAATTTATATAGGATAAAATTCTTGATAGCAAATTCACTGCCCTGCATGTTTGGGATAACCTCATCCCGCCAGACATCTTCCAGACGCCCTATTTTTTCTTCAACATTAATCTCTTCACCGGAAACCATCTGGCGTAACAGGCACTCAATGTAGTGATTAATCACTTCGCTACCACGAGACATTTGGGCATTACGGAAAAAATCCTGCATGAGCATTATTAATGACATTTTAACTTTATTATCAGCTGATAAGGTTGCTAGTTCCGCTTTCATTTGGCCCGTATGCAATTGTTCTGCCAGTAAGGCGTAAGCACCTTCAACAGCAGGTAAATTATCGTCATCAATAGATTCATATTTTTCTATAAATATCAGGAATTTGACGACAGCATAGAGTGCGGTTTCTACATCAGATTCAATATGATCAATCAGACTCAAACAGAATAGGTTGAGCAATTTGCTTTGTGTAGTAAGCGCGGGCAGATTATGAAATTTATCTTGCAATTTTACCTGTTCATTAAGGCGCATAGCATCTGCACTTTTGAAAATAAGTGAGGCAACCTCCGGGCAAGAGATAGCAAGAGAATTTTGTTCTTCCGATTTATAGAGACGTTGTGAGCGCGGAAATACCGAGCAGGTCTGGCTAAGCGCTTGTGCACCCAAATTCTTCTGCACCATGCAAAGACGAGATTCATCCAGATAAGGACAGTTCCCTGTTTGCTGCGAGAATTTAATTACGCCCCATGCCTGAGGACTATGTTTGATAAGCTGGATGTGAATCGCCACAGATAATCTAGACACTTCCGAGCCGCTGATAATATTGTTTTTCGTATTCAGTTGGTGGCATATGATCACTCGAACCATGCCGACGCTTACTGTTATAAAACATTTCGATGTAATCAAAAATATCACCGCGAGCTTCTTCTCGCGTTCCGTAGATCTTTTTCTTTATCCGTTCACGTTTCAGTAGCTGGAAAAAACTTTCTGCGACTGCGTTGTCATGACAGTTACCGCGACGGCTCATACTGCCCTCCAGCCCGTGTGATTTCAGGAACGACTGCCACTCATAGCTTGTGTACTGACTGCCTTGATCAGAATGAACCAGCACCTGCTTTTGAGGATTACGTCGCCACACGGCCATCAGAAGTGCATTCAGGACAATATCCTTTGTCATCCGGGGCTGCATTGACCAGCCAATAACTTTGCGCGAGAACAGGTCAACAACCACAGCCAGATACAGCCAGCCTTCGTGAGTCCGGATGTAGGTGATGTCCGTTACCCAACGCTCATCCGGTGCTTCCGGGTTGAACTGCCGCTGGAGCCTGTTGGGCGTCACGATGCTGGTTTCACCCTTACGTGCCCGTGGGCTACGGTACCCGACCTGAGCCCTTATCCCGGCACGCTTCATCAGTCGCCAGACACGGTTAACTCCGCACTGTTGTCCGGTATCCCGCAGGTCGAGGTGGATCTTGCGATAACCATAAACGCAACCCGACTCCAGCCAGAACTGCTTTATCAGCCCCGTCAGCCTCAGGTCAGCATGATGCCGCCGTGAATCCGGCTGCTGAAGCCAGGCGTAAAAACCACTCGGATGCACATCCAGCACCCGACAAAGCAGTCGGACAGGCCAGCAATAGGTGTTGTCACGGATAAAGGCGTACCTCAGTCGGACAGCTTTGCGAAGTACGCCGCGGCTTTTTTTAATATGTCCCGTTCGTCGGTAACCCGCTTCAGCTCTTTCTGGAGGCGTCGGATCTCAGCCTGAGCGTCTGACTGGACTTTATTGGTTGAGGAATCCGGGCCATATGCCTTTATCCAGGCATAAAGACTGTGGGTGGTGATACCGAGACGTGTTGCCACGCTGGAAACAGAATGGCCGCGATCAACAACCTGTTTTACCGCTTCAATTTTAAACTCTTCGGGATAACGCTTACCGCTCATGGGCACCTCTCTTTAAGTCATCTTAAATGACTCTGAGGTGTCTGTTAAACCCGTGGCGATTCAGTCATGTCTACTGCGATCGCAGCTTGTGCGGCTGTTGTTTTACCCGGGACATCAAGAACATTATTCGTGTTTGCTTTCGTATAACCGGTTGTGAAATCAGCTGTAGCAGCATCTTTAGCGCCAAGCGTTACCTTACCTGTAGTGAGGTCGATAGTGGCTGCAGAATAAGTATCAGAACCAACTTTAACAGCATACGCGCCAGTGTCATCTTTGCGATAAACTTCAAATGCTGGTGCAGGTGTTGTATTGCCGTCTTTCAGCGTGGCACCAGCCAATTTTGCCTGAGAAACAATATCACCATTGCCATCAACGAAGGAATTCTGATTTCCGTCCGCTGGAGTGGCGATTTTTGTGCTGCTGGAATCGAAGCTAATTGTATTGGATGCGGAATCATAGTTACCGGCATAGTAATCGCTCCCAACCTGTACAGCCAGGGATCCGTCGTCCAAAACTTTAGCTTGAGGCGCTGCTGCAGTATTAGGGAACTCAAGAGCAATTTTAGTTGCTGGAACAGTTTGTGGCAGAACGGCATCTTTGATGTTGCTACCAACTGCTTTCAGGTCCTTGCTGCTCACTTGATTGGTCAGATCCAGCTTGTCCAGACCCAGGGTTTTAGAGGTGATCTCTTTCAAGTTGATATCGATGGTTTCGCCATCGTTAGCGCCAACCTGGATTTTCAGAGTCTGATCAGAAGCCAGTACTTTAACGCCATTGAACTGAGTCTGGCCGGAAACGCGATCGATTTCCTGCAGACGTTGTGTGATTTCAGCCTGAATGGATTTCAGGTCGGAATCGGAGTTAGTGCCGTTAGTTGCCTGTACTGACAGTTCACGTACGCGTTGCAGGTTGTTGTTAATTTCGGACAGAGAACCTTCGGTGGTCTGTGCGATGGAGATACCGTCGTTAGCGTTACGGGAAGCCTGAGTCAGACCTTTGATGTTAGCGCTGAAACGGTTTGCAATCGCCTGACCAGCAGCATCGTCTTTCGCGCTGTTGATACGCAGACCAGAGGACAGACGCTCGATAGCAGAACCTAAAGCAGACTGGGATTTGTTCAGGTTGTTCTGGGTCAACAGCGACAGGCTGTTAGTATTAATGACTTGTGCCATGATCTTTTCCTTATCAATTTACATCTTGATGTTGATGGGCTGCTGCCCGCGGTTTCTCACCGTAAACCATGTATCGGCACCTTAATTTCGAACTTTAGAAAATTTTGCGTTTCCGTCTCTTTTTTTTTACCCCCGGAATTACCCTCTTTATTTGTCATTATTCTGCCCATTATTTTTTCCCGTTAATCATTAAACTTCGTAGCAAGATTGCCGATAACGTTGCTAACCACTGTTTGCAATTAAAGGGATTACGCATGGCTTCTTTTACATCTTTAGGTGTGGGCTCTAACCTGCCGCTGGATACGTTACTGACTAATTTAACGACAGCTGAAAAAGGCCGGCTGACGCCTATAACCCAGCAACAGAGCAGCTTTTCAGCGCGTCTGACCGCATTTGGCACATTGAAAAGTTCTCTGGAGAAATTCCAGACTGCCAATACCGCTCTGGCTGATGCAAATTTGTTTAAAAGCACGACAGCCAGCAGTAACTCTACCGATTTGACGGTGAGCACGACTGCTGGCGCGGCAGCTGGAACTTATAAAATTAACGTAACCCAACTGGCGCAAGCACAGTCTATCCGCACCACGACTACCGTTACGGACAACAAAGCGGCACAGGGTAACGATAACGAAACCCGGACCTTGATCATTAAGCAGGATGGAAAAGAAAAACCGGTTGAAATTAAGCTTACAAAAGATCAGACGTCTCTGGAAGGTATGCGTGATGCTATCAACAACGCTAACGGCGGCGTAACTGCAAGCATCGTTAAACTGAAAGACAATGATTATCAGTTGGTACTTACCTCTTCTGAAACCGGTCTTGCCAATAAAATGAGCATTTCCGTTTCTGGGGATGAGAAGCTAAACCAATTTATTAGTTTCAACAATCCTGACGTCATCGGTAATAACGTTCAGCAGGTCGTTGAAGCTAAAGATGCAGAATTAAGCGTTAACGGAATCAACATCGTCCGCAGCAGCAATATCATTACCGATGCCCCTCAGGGAGTAACCTTAAAACTGACAAAAGAAGTCAGTGATGTGACAGTAACTGTTAGCAAAAGCAACGATAAATCCACAGCGGCAATTAAATCGTGGGTTGATGCGTACAACGCTCTGATAGATACGATTGGTACTGTTACAAAGTACTCTTCGGTCGACGCTGGTGCAGAAGAGCAAAACGCGAGCAACGGTGCTCTATTGGGCGATAGCTCGGTGCGAACTATCCAGACCGGAATACGTGCGCAATTTTCTGCGACCGCGAATAGCGGTAAATTCCAGACGTTGTCTCAAATGGGTATTACACAGGACGGCACAACCGGAAAACTAAAAATTGATAACGATAAGCTGGCTAAAGCTCTGAACGACAATACCGTAGACGTCCAGCAATTGCTGGTTGGAGACGGTAAAGAGACAGGTATTACCACCAAGGTCGGCTCGCTGGTGAAAGGATATTTGGCGGATGATGGGATCATAGATAGCGCCCAGGACAGCATCAACACCACGCTGAAAAAATTAACAAAACAGTATCTTGCGGTAAGCGCCAGCATTGATGACACCATTGCTCGTTATCAGGCCCAATTTACCCAACTGGATACCATGATGAGCAAACTCAACAATACCAGTTCTTATCTGAACAGCCAGTTTGCAGCGATGAGTAGCTCTTCATAACACGAGGTAAATATGTACACCGCGAGCGGTACCAAAGCATATGCGCAAGTCGGCGTGGAAAGTGCCGTCATGAGCGCCAGTCCACATCAGCTCATTGAAATGTTATTCGATGGCGCCAACAGCGCGCTGGTGCGCGCACGTCTATTCATGCAGCAGGGAGACACTGTTGCGAAGGGCGAAGCGATTAGCAAGGCCATTAATATCATCGATAACGGGCTCAAAGCGGGCCTGGATCTTGAGCAAGGCGGAGAGATCGCCACTAATCTCACGTCATTGTACGAATACATGACCCGCCGTCTGCTACAGGCAAACCTTCGTAACGACAGTCAGGCCATTGAAGAAGTGGAAGGGTTACTTAGCAACATCGCGGAAGCCTGGAAACAGATATCACCCAAAGCACCTTCCCAGGAGTCTCGTGCATGACCTCAACCGTGGAGTTTATTAACCGTTGGCAGCGCATCGCACTGCTTAGTCAGTCGCTGCTGGATCTTGCGCAGCGGGGTGAGTGGGACCTTTTACTCGAACAGGAAGTCACCTATCTGCAAGCCATCGAAATGGTAATGGATACACAAACTCCACCAGGCATGACGCGAAGTATTCAGGATATGATTGCGGGCTATATCAAACAAACGCTGGACAATGAGCAGCAGTTGAAGGACTTACTCAGAGTTCGTTTGGATGAACTCAGTGGATTAATCGGCCAGTCATCGCGCCAGCAGTCACTCAATAATGCTTATGGACGTTTATCCGGTATGCTGCTGGTACCAAACACTCCTACACCTTCATAATTAAGCCTCACTACGCAAAGAATATCATCCATACTCCAGAGGTCTGCCTAACGGCTTCTGGAGCACGGATGATGAAAAACCCCACCCTGTTACAACTCTTTCACTGGTATTACCCCGACGGCGGAAAACTCTGGTCTGAAGTAGCCGAACGTGCTGACGGTCTCAATGACATCGGCATCAATATGGTCTGGCTGCCTCCGGCCTGTAAAGGCGCCTCTGGCGGCTATTCCGTAGGCTATGACACCTACGACCTGTTCGATCTCGGTGAGTTTGACCAGAAAGGCTCGGTCGCGACCAAATACGGTGATAAAGCCCAACTCCTCGCTGCCATCGATGCGCTAAAACGCAACGAGATTGCCGTTCTGCTTGATGTTGTGGTGAACCATAAAATGGGCGCCGACGAGAAAGAACCGGTCCGCGTGCAGCGAGTGAATGAGCAGGATCGTACCCAGATCGACGATGAGATTATTACCTGCGAAACCTGGACCCGTTATACCTTCCCCGCCCGCGCCGGGCAGTACTCGCGTTTTATCTGGGATTACAAATGCTTCAGCGGCGTGGACCATATCGAAAATCCGAATGAAGACGGCATCTTCAAAATCGTTAACGACTATACCGGCGAAGGGTGGAACGACCAGGTTGACGATGAAATGGGCAACTTCGACTATTTGATGGGTGAAAACATCGATTATCGCAACCGCGCCGTGACGGAGGAGATCAAATACTGGGCGCGCTGGGTCATGGAGCAGACCGGCTGCGACGGCTTCCGGCTCGACGCGGTGAAACACATTCCGGCGTGGTTTTATAAAGAGTGGATTGAGCACGTTCAGGAAGTGGCGCCAACGCCGCTGTTCATCGTGGCGGAGTACTGGTCTCACGAGGTGGATAAACTGCAGCAATATATCGATCAGGTTGAGGGTAAGACCATGCTGTTCGATGCCCCGCTGCATATGAAATTCCACGAAGCGTCGCTTCAGGGCAGGGATTACGACATGAGTCAGATCTTTACCGGCACGCTGGTGGAAGCCGATCCCTTCCACGCGGTCACGCTGGTGGCTAACCACGATACCCAACCGCTGCAGGCGCTGGAAGCCCCGGTGGAAGCCTGGTTTAAACCTCTGGCGTATGCCCTGATCCTGCTGCGGGAAAATGGCGTCCCCAGCGTCTTTTATCCGGATCTCTATGGTGCCAGTTACGACGATACCGGCGGGGATGGCGAAACCTACCATGTTGATATGCCGGTCATTGAACATCTGGATAAACTCATTCTCGCCCGCCAGCGCTATGCACATGGGATCCAGACCCTCTGGTTCGATCATCCTAACTGTATCGCCTTTAGCCGCAGCGGCACGGAAGAAGATCCCGGCTGCGTAGTGGTCCTCTCCAATGGCGATGAGGGGGAGAAGACAATCGTCCTCGGCGAAAATTATGGCAACAAACAGTGGAAGGATTTTCTCGGTAACCGCGACGAGACCGTCACTACCGATGAAAGCGGCACCGGGGTCTTCACCTGCCATGGAGGCAGCGTCAGCGTGTGGGTGTTAGAAGAGGTGCTGTAGTAACGAGACCGGGTAGTGCTTGTGCCCTACCCGGCGCGGTTTTATGGCAGTTGGCTGGCGAGCGGCGCTTTCTCCAGCGCGTCAGCACACTCTACGGTAGGCCGGGTCACGCGTTCCAGCGTCATCCCATCGTACTCAAGCAGGCTGCCATCGCGTTCGAGAGAATAGATATCGAGCTTGCTGGTCACGTTGTAAAAATCATCTGAACGCAGCATGACTTTACCCGGTACCGCAATCACCCGTTGCCACTGGCGACAATCCAGCGTATCGCCCTGCGGGGTCACCACCAGGGAAGCGATGGCCTCCGGGCTGACCAGTTTGCTCTGTGGCCCTTTCGTCTGCCAGTAGCCCGCCAGACTGGCCGGGACCGGATGTTTAACCACATCCTGATAGTTATCAACCTGCACACATCCGCTTAAGGCCAGCAGCGCACCAATAATTGCTATTTTTTTCATCATCTTTCTCACATGAGAAGAAAAAAATATTGTGGCATTAAAGCGATGAGGCCGCCAGCCTGATAAAACCTAAACCTGCATGGACATGACGTCCTGATAGGCCTGCATCAGTTTATTACGGACCTGAATACCCATCTGCATCGATACAGAGGCTTTCTGCATATCGGTCATCACGTCATTCAATGCTACGCCTGGCTCTCCCAGGGTGAACTTCTCTGCCTGGGTGCGGGCGGCAGACTGGGTTTCGCTAATGCGGTCCAGCGCGGCATGCAGCTGACCGGCAAAGCTCACGGTTGGCTGCACATCCGCCACGTTCTGATTACGGGCCGTCATTGCCGTTGCCTGCAACTGGCTGATAACGCCCTCAATACCCTGAATTGCCATGACTCTCCCCTGGATGGATTTTTACGCGCTCAAGAGTACCAGCCTGTCAATAAGATAAAGGCGCTAAATAGCGCGAAAAAACCAGGTTATTTGACGCATAGAAAATCCCGAATCATCAAATAATGACACAGCCATCAAATATGGAATTTTTGTCGTGTTTGCCGACCCGGGAGTCTGTTTTGTTTCTCTACACGAATAATGTAATCCACGAAGAGTCACGAGGTGCGCTATGAGTGCAACAGCAACAACAGCACCTCAAACTAAACCTCTCGAGTGGATGAGTCGCCTGCGCGCGAACCCAAAAGTACCGCTGATTGTCGCCGGTGCTGCTGCTATTGCTATCATTGTCGCCATGGTCCTGTGGGCCAAAGCCCCTGACTATCGCACCCTTTATAGCAACCTCTCCGATCAGGATGGCGGTGCCATCGTCACCCAGTTGACCCAAATGAACATCCCTTACCGCTTCGCTGATAATGGCGGTGCGCTGGAAGTTCCGGCAGACAAAGTTCATGAATTGCGCCTGCGTCTGGCCCAGCAAGGTCTGCCGAAAGGCGGCGCCGTGGGCTTTGAGTTACTGGATCAGGAAAAGTTTGGCATCAGTCAGTTCAGCGAGCAGGTCAATTACCAGCGTGCGCTGGAAGGTGAACTGGCCCGCACCATTGAGACACTGGGGCCGCTGAAAAGCGCCCGCGTTCACCTGGCCATGCCGAAGCCATCGCTGTTTGTCCGCGAGCAAAAAGCCCCTTCCGCCTCCGTTACCGTAAACCTGGAGCCTGGCCGTGCGCTGGATGAAGGCCAAATCAACGCGGTTGTGCACCTGGTTTCCAGCGCTGTTGCCGGTTTACCGCCGGGCAACGTGACCCTGGTAGACCAGAGCGGGCACCTGCTGACCCAGTCCAATACCAGCGGTCGCGATTTGAATGATGCCCAGCTGAAATACGCTAATGATGTTGAAAGCCGCGTTCAGCGCCGCATCGAATCTATCCTCGGTCCTATTGTCGGTAACAGCAATGTCCACGCACAGGTCACCGCGCAGATCGACTTTGCTAATAAAGAGCAGACTGAAGAGCAGTATCGTCCGAACGGTGAAGCATCGCAGGCGGTAATGCGTTCACGTCAGGTTAACGAGAGTGAGCAGATTGGCGGCCCGAATGCGGGCGGCGTGCCGGGTGCGCTCTCTAACCAGCCAGCACCGGCCAACACTGCACCGATCACTACGCCGGCTCAGAACCAGCAGGGTCAGCAGAATAATCAGCAACAGACGACGTCAACGGCGGCGAATTCCGGCCCACGCAACAGCAGCCGTAATGAAACCACCAACTACGAAGTTGACCGTACGATTCGCCACACCAAACAGAACGTGGGCGACATCGAGCGTCTCTCCGTTGCCGTGGTGGTGAACTACAAAACCCTGCCAGATGGCAAACCCCTGCCGCTCACCGCAGAGCAGATGAAACAGATTGAAAATCTGACCCGCGAAGCGATGGGCTACTCCGAGAAACGTGGCGATACGCTTAACGTGGTCAACTCGCCGTTCAGCGCAACGGATGAAACAGGCGGTGAACTGCCGTTCTGGCAACAGCAGACGTTTATTGATCAGCTGATGTCTGCCGGTCGCTGGCTGCTGGTTCTGCTTGTCGCGTGGCTGCTGTGGCGTAAAGCCATTCGCCCACAGCTCAATCGCCGTGCAGAGGTTATCAAGGCACAGCAAGAGATGCTCACGCAGCGTGAAGAGACCGAAGAAGCGGTGGAAGTCCGCCTCAGCAAAGACGAGCAGCAACAGCAGCGTCGTGCTAATCAGCGCCTGAGCGCCGAGGTCATGAGCCAGCGTATTCGCGAAATGTCAGATAACGATCCGCGCGTCGTGGCGCTGGTCATTCGCCAGTGGATGAGTAACGAAGAACATGAGTAATCTTTCCGGAACGGACAAAAGTGTCATCCTGCTGATGACCATTGGCGAGGATCGTGCGGCAGAGGTGTTTAAACACCTCTCCCAGCGCGAAGTTCAGATCCTCAGTTCAGCGATGGCGAATGTACGCCAGATCTCGAACAAACAGCTGACCGACGTGCTGGCCGAGTTTGAGCAGGAAGCAGAACAGTTTGCAGCGTTGAACGTCAATGCCAACGAATACTTGCGTTCAGTGCTGGTCAAGGCACTCGGCGAAGAGCGTGCCGCCAGCCTGCTGGAAGACATTCTCGAAACCCGCGACACCGCCAGCGGTATCGAAACGCTTAACTTTATGGAGCCGCAGAGCGCCGCCGACCTTATTCGCGACGAGCATCCGCAGATCATCGCCACCATCCTGGTTCACCTCAAGCGTGGCCAGGCGGCAGATATCCTGGCGCTGTTCGACGAACGTCTGCGTCACGATGTCATGCTGCGTATCGCCACCTTCGGCGGCGTGCAGCCTGCCGCACTGGCAGAGCTGACCGAAGTGTTGAACGGCCTGCTCGACGGCCAGAACCTCAAGCGCAGCAAAATGGGCGGCGTGAGAACCGCAGCCGAAATTATCAACCTGATGAAAACGCAGCAGGAAGAGGCCGTTATTTCGGCGGTGCGCGAGTTCGATGGCGAGCTGGCACAAAAGATTATCGACGAGATGTTCCTGTTCGAAAACCTGGTCGAAGTGGACGATCGCAGTATTCAGCGCCTGCTGCAGGAAGTGGACTCCGAATCGCTGCTTATCGCCCTCAAAGGGGCCGAACAGCCGCTGCGCGAGAAATTCCTGCGCAATATGTCCCAGCGTGCAGCCGATATCCTGCGCGACGATCTGGCCAACCGTGGTCCGGTACGTCTGTCTCAGGTGGAGAACGAGCAGAAAGCGATCCTGCTTATTGTTCGTCGTCTGGCCGAAACCGGCGAGATGGTAATTGGCAGCGGCGAGGATACCTATGTCTAACGAACTGCCGTGGAAGGTCTGGACACCGGATGACCTCGCCCCTCCCCTTGCGGAGTTTGTGCCTGCCGTAACGGCGACAGAGACGCCCGACGGCGAAGAGACCGACGTGCCCGAGCTTAGCGAAGAAGAGCTTAAGGCGCAGCAGTTAGCGCAGATCCAGATGCAGGCCCACGAGCAGGGTTATACCGCGGGCATGAACGAAGGCCGCCAGCAAGGGCACGACAAGGGTTACCAGGAGGGTCTGGCTCAGGGGCTGGAGCAGGGTCTGGCGCAGGCGCGTCAACAGCAAGCGCCTCTTCACGCCCGTATGCAGCAGCTGGTGAGCGAATTCCAGCATACGCTGGATGCGCTGGACAGCGTCATTGCCTCACGCCTGATGCAGATGGCGCTGGAAGCCGCGCGTCAGGTTATCGGCCACACGCCGCCGGTAGACAACTCGTCGTTGATAAAACAGATTCAGGGTCTGCTCCAGCAGGAGCCGCTGTTTAGCGGTAAGCCGCAGCTGCGCGTCCATCCGGACGATCTGCAGCGAGTGGAAGAGATGCTGGGTGCCACGCTTAGCCTGCACGGCTGGCGTCTGCGTGGCGACCCGACTCTGCATCACGGGGGCTGTAAAGTCTCTGCGGATGAAGGCGATCTTGATGCCAGCGTCGCTACCCGCTGGCAGGAGCTGTGCCGTCTGGCAGCGCCGGGAGTCGTCTGATGACCGCGCGCCTCACTCGCTGGCTCACCACGCTGGATAATTTCGAAACGAAAATGGCGCAGCTGCCTTCGGTTCGTCGTTACGGTCGTCTGACCCGCGCTACCGGCCTGGTGCTGGAAGCGACCGGCCTGCAATTGCCGCTGGGCGCCACCTGTATTATTGAACGTCAGGACGGTGCCGATATCCGCGAAGTTGAAAGCGAAGTGGTCGGTTTTAACGGCCAGCGGCTATTCCTGATGCCGCTGGAAGAAGTCGAAGGCGTTCTCCCCGGCGCCCGCGTTTACGCCAAAAGTTTAACCGGTGACGGTCTGCAGAGTGGCAAACAACTGCCGCTCGGTCCGGCGCTGCTCGGTCGCGTACTGGATGGCGCAGGTAAACCGCTCGACGGCCTGCCTGCTCCAGATACCACCGAAACCGGGGCCCTGATCACCGCCCCCTTCAACCCATTACAACGTACGGCGATCGAGCATGTGCTGGACACCGGCGTGCGTCCAATCAACGCCTTGCTGACCGTCGGCCGTGGTCAACGTATGGGGCTCTTTGCGGGCTCGGGTGTCGGTAAATCGGTGCTGCTGGGCATGATGGCCCGCTACACTCAGGCCGATGTGATCGTGGTGGGGTTAATCGGCGAGCGTGGCCGTGAAGTCAAAGATTTTATCGAGAACATTCTCGGTGCAGAGGGGCGCGCCCGCTCGGTGGTGATTGCCGCCCCGGCCGATGTGTCTCCCCTGCTACGCATGCAGGGTGCCGCCTATGCCACCCGTATCGCCGAAGATTTTCGTGACCGCGGTCAGCATGTACTGCTGATCATGGACTCCCTCACCCGCTACGCCATGGCGCAACGTGAAATCGCGCTGGCGATTGGCGAGCCGCCGGCCACTAAAGGCTATCCGCCGTCGGTGTTTGCCAAACTTCCGGCGCTGGTAGAGCGTGCCGGTAACGGCATCACCGGTGGGGGCTCCATCACCGCGTTTTATACGGTCCTGACCGAGGGTGATGACCAGCAGGACCCTATTGCCGACTCCGCGCGCGCCATCCTTGATGGGCACATCGTGTTGTCGCGCCGCCTGGCCGAGGCGGGTCACTATCCGGCCATTGATATCGAAGCGTCAATCAGCCGTGCGATGACCGCGCTGATTAGCGAGAAGCATTACGCCCGCGTGCGTAACTTCAAACAGTTACTCTCCAGCTTCCAGCGTAACCGCGATCTGGTCAGCGTCGGCGCCTATGCCAAAGGCAGCGACCCGATGCTCGACAAGGCGATTGCGCTCTGGCCACAGCTGGAGGCCTATCTGCAACAAGGTATTTTTGAAAAAGCTGACTGGGAAGATTCGATTCAGGCTCTGGAGCATATTTTCCCGCAGGTGTAACAGAGGTAGAGGGCGAAGGTCATGGCACAAAATAGCGCATTAACGACGCTGAAAGATCTGGCCGAAAAAGAAGTTGATAACGCCGCACAACAACTCGGCGCTATGCGTCGCGGCTATCAGCAGGCTGAGGAGCAGCTAAAAATGTTGATCGACTATCAGCATGAGTATCGCTCCAACCTCAACAACGATATGACACAGGGCATCGGCAGCCAGCGGTGGATCAACTATCAGCAGTTTATCCAGACGCTGGAAAAGGCGATCGATCAGCATCGCCAGCAGCTTGACCAGTGGAACCAGAAAGTCGATACGGCGCTCAATTTCTGGCGAGAGAAAAAACAGCGGTTACAAGCCTGGCAAACCCTGCAGGAGAGACAAGTGGCCGCCGCGACTCTGGCCGAAAACCGCCTTGATCAGAAAAAAATGGATGAGTTTGCCCAGCGCGCTTCAATGAGGAAACCTGAATGATCACACTGCAACAACTGCTCTCAAGCGATACCGACCTTACCGGCGGTGCGCTGGGCGGTAAAGCCGCCGACGGCGGGCAAGATTTTCTTGCTCTGCTGGCGGGTGCATTAACCGATGCGAAAGCGCAGGGCAAAGAGACGCCGCTGACGCTTAGCGATCTGCAGGCGGCAGGCGACAAACTGTCGAAAGCAGCGCTTTTAAAAGGTGACGAAAGCCTGGATGCCAGCGCCCTGAGCGATCTGCTGGCAAGTAAAGAGATTAAATTCGCTGACGATAGCGTTCAACAGGGCACGCTGCAGGGGCTGGTCTCTGGCTTAATGCCGGCGGGTAAAACCGATGTGCTGAAGACGCTGACGCAGGCGGTTAAAGAGGCCGATAGCAAAAGCGAGCTGAGCGATGACGAGCTGGCGGGCCTGAGCGCCCTGATGGCGATGCTGCCGCATCAGCAGCAGGCCAGCACCATCGCCGCGCCGAAAGCGATGAGCAGCGACGCCATTGCTGTTCAGGTTCCGCTGACGGGAGCGAGCGCCGGACGTCAACCTGCGCTGGAGACCGACGCCCAGCGCACCGGTAAACAGGTTGCTCAGGATCCGACCGTAGCGCTTCCGGGCAATAATCAGCTCTCCCCAGCCGTAGCGGCGGTCGCTACGAAGCACGAGGTGGATAGCACCCCTTCTCCAACGGTATCTGGCACGCCAACCGCCAGCATCGCCCCCGTACTGAATACCGCCAATGCCGCACAGCCAACCCTGGTTGCCGCACCGGTGGTCAGCGCGCCGCTGGGCAGCCATGACTGGCGCCAGAGCGTTAGTCAACACATCACCCTGTTTACCAAAGAGGGCCTGCAGAGCGCCGAGTTGCGTCTGCACCCCGAAAATCTGGGTCAGGTGCAGATTTCACTTAAACTGGATGATAACCAGGCGCAGTTGCAAATGGTATCGGCGCACAGTCACGTGCGGGCCGCACTGGAAGCCGCCATTCCAGTTCTGCGTACCAACCTGGCTGAAAGCGGTATTCAGCTTACCCAAAGCAGCGTGAGCAGCGAGAGCTTTGCCGGACAGCAAAATGCCTCGTCGCAGCAGCAGGGACAGGCTTCCCGCTCTGGTCATCAGGGTGGTTTTAATGAAGAGAGCGATGAGATTCTGCCGACCCCGGCCGCCTTGCAGTCAGCCGCCCGTGGTAATGGCGCGGTAGACATCTTCGCCTAAACGTCAGAGGTAGCGTGATTATCCTCGTCTTTTCCACGCTTTGACGCGGTAAGGACACGGGATAATCACTTTATTAGCAGTACCCGAAACAGGAAGCTCGTATCAGATGACTGACTCCGCTATCAGCAAAAAAAGTAAGCGTTCCATCTGGATCCCGCTGCTGGTGTTAATTACCCTCGCCGCCTGCGCGACCGCCGGTTATAGCTACTGGCGCATGAACAAGGCACCGACAGAAAAAGTAAAAGAAGAGATTCCGCCGCCACCTGCGCCGGTCTTCTTTGCGCTGGATACCTTTACCGTCAATCTGGGTGACGCGGATCGCGTCCTCTATGTCGGTATCACGCTGCGTCTGAAAGACGAAGCGACCCGCACACGTCTGAGCGAATATTTGCCAGAAGTGCGTAGCCGTCTGCTGTTGCTGTTCTCTCGTCAGGACGCATCACAGCTCGCGACCGATGAAGGTAAGCAAAAACTGGTAGACGCTATTAAGCAAACGCTGGCCGTACCGCTGGTATCTGGCCAACCTAAGCAGGAAGTCACTGACGTTCTGTATACAGCCTTCATTCTGCGGTAAAGACATGGGCGATAGTATTCTTTCTCAGGCTGAAATCGATGCGCTGCTTAATGGCGACAGCGATAAGAGCGATGATCCAACGCCAGGGATAGCGGGTGAGAGCGATATTCGCCCCTATGACCCGAATACTCAGCGTCGCGTAGTACGTGAACGTCTGCAGGCGCTGGAGATTATTAACGAACGTTTTGCACGTCAGTTCCGTATGGGGCTGTTTAACCTGCTGCGTCGTAGCCCGGATATCACCGTTGGCGCGATCCGCATTCAGCCGTATCACGAGTTTGCCCGTAACCTGCCGGTGCCGACCAACCTCAACCTGATTCATCTGAAACCGCTGCGCGGTACAGGTCTGGTGGTCTTCTCGCCGAGCCTGGTGTTTATCGCGGTCGATAACCTCTTCGGCGGTGATGGGCGTTTTCCGACGAAGGTCGAAGGTCGTGAGTTCACCCATACGGAGCAGCGGGTCATTAACCGCATGCTGAAGCTGGCGCTTGAAGGCTACAGCGATGCCTGGAAGGCGATTCACCCGCTGGAAGTGGAGTATGTGCGTTCGGAGATGCAGGTGAAATTCACCAACATCACCACCTCGCCTAACGATATCGTCGTGAATACCCCGTTCCATGTGGAGATCGGCAACCTGACCGGCGAGTTCAATATCTGTCTGCCGTTTAGCATGATTGAGCCGTTGCGCGAAGTGCTGGTCAACCCGCCGCTGGAAAACTCTCGTCATGAAGACCAGAACTGGCGTGAGAACCTGGTGCGTCAGGTGCAGCACTCACAGCTGGAGCTGGTGGCGAATTTTGCTGATATCTCAATGCGGTTATCCCAGATTCTGAAATTACAACCCGGCGATGTTCTGCCGATAGAAAAGCCCGATCGCATCATTGCCCATGTGGATGGCGTACCCGTCCTGACCAGCCAGTACGGCACAATCAACGGTCAATACGCGTTACGAGTAGAGCACTTGATCAACCCGATTTTGAATTCGCTGAATGAGGAACAGCCCAAATGAGTGATATGAACAATCCGTCCGATGAAAACAGCGGAGATATGGACGATCTGTGGGCTGAGGCGTTAAGCGAACAAAAAGCACCGGCCAGCAAAAGCGCGGCGGATGCGGTATTCCAGCAACTGGGCGGCGGCGATGTTAGCGGCACCCTGCAGGATATCGATCTGATTATGGATATCCCGGTCAAGCTGACCGTTGAGCTGGGTCGTACCCGCATGACCATCAAAGAGCTGCTGCGTCTGACGCAGGGTTCCGTCGTGGCGCTGGAAGGCCTTGCCGGTGAGCCGCTGGATATTCTGATCAACGGTTACCTGATAGCCCAGGGTGAAGTGGTGGTGGTTGCCGATAAATATGGCGTGCGTATCACCGACATCATTACCCCGTCTGAACGTATGCGTCGTTTGAGCCGTTAAGATGACGACCCAGGCCACCGTATCACAGCCCTCTGCAGTTCCAAGCTCGCCGCTGTTGCAGGTGAGCGGCGCACTGCTGGGGATTATCGCGTTTATCCTCGTGGTGGCCTGGCTGGCAAAACGCGTGGGTCTGGCCGGTAAAAACGCCGGTGCACGTGGCCTGAAGCTCAGCGCCAGTACCTCGCTGGGTCCGCGCGAACGCGTGGTGATTGTTGAGGTTGAAGATGCCCGGCTGGTGCTGGGCGTTACAGCGTCAAACATCCAGGTTCTGCACAAATTGCCGCCTGCGCCCGTTTCCACCGACGCAGCCGCAGAAGTTCCGGCGGATTTCCAGTCCGTTATGAAGAGTTTGCTTAAGCGTTCCGGGAGATCCTGATGCGCCGTTTGTTATCCCTTACGCTTGCAGGCCTTGCGCTGTTTGCTCCTTCCGTATATGCCCAGTTGCCCGGTCTGATCTCCACCCCGATGGCAGGCGGCGGCCAGAGCTGGTCGCTACCGGTACAGACGCTGGTTTTCATCACCTCGCTGACCTTTATTCCGGCTATTTTGCTGATGATGACCAGCTTCACTCGCATCATCATCGTTTTTGGTTTACTGCGTAACGCCCTCGGCACCCCGTCGGCACCACCCAACCAGGTGCTGCTGGGGCTGGCGCTTTTCCTGACCTTTTTCATTATGTCGCCGGTCATCGACAAGATTTATACCGATGCGTATCAGCCCTTCAGCGAAGAGAAAATCTCCATGCAGGAAGCGCTGGATAAAGGCGCCCAGCCACTGCGTGAGTTTATGCTGCGTCAGACCCGTGAAGCGGATCTGGCTCTTTTTGCGCGTCTGGCTAACGCCGGCCCAATACAGGGACCAGAAGCCGTCCCTATGCGCATCCTGTTGCCAGCCTACGTGACCAGTGAGCTGAAAACGGCTTTCCAGATTGGCTTTACCATTTTTATTCCGTTCCTGATTATCGACCTGGTGATCGCCAGCGTACTGATGGCACTGGGTATGATGATGGTGCCTCCGGCGACCATTGCCCTGCCCTTTAAGCTGATGCTGTTCGTCCTGGTGGATGGCTGGCAGCTGCTGGTGGGCTCGCTGGCACAGAGTTTCTACAGTTAAGGGGCGGCCATGACACCCGAATCGGTAATGATGATGGGCACGGAGGCGATGAAGATTGCGCTTGCCGTTGCCGCCCCGCTGCTGCTGGTGGCGCTGGTAACAGGTCTGATAATCAGTATCCTGCAGGCCGCTACCCAGATAAACGAAATGACCCTCTCCTTCATCCCGAAAATTATCGCTGTCTTCGTGGCGATGATTATCGCGGGTCCGTGGATGCTAAACCTGCTGCTCGATTACATGCGTAATCTCTTCAGCAATATTCCGTACATCATCGGCTAGCACAGGCGATGCTGCACTTCACCAGCGACCAGTGGATCCACTGGCTTAGTCTCTACTTCTGGCCGCTGCTGCGGGTGCTGGCGCTGATCTCAACGGCGCCTATTCTCAGTGAACGCTATATTCCAAAGCGGGTGAAGATTGGCCTCGGGTTTATGATTACGCTTATCATCGCCCCGTCGTTGCCCCCCGTTGAGGTGCCCATTTTTTCTGCCGGGGCGCTCTGGCTGGCGTTACAGCAAATTCTGATTGGCGTGGCCATCGGCTTTACGATGCAGTTTGCTTTCGCCGCGGTACGTACCGCAGGGGAAGTCATCGGGCTGCAGATGGGGCTCTCCTTCGCCACCTTCTTCGACCCCGGCAGCCATCTGAATATGCCGGTACTGGCCCGCATTATCGATATGCTGGCGATGCTGTTGTTCCTCACCTTTGACGGGCATCTGTGGCTCATCTCAATGCTGGTAGATACCTTCCATACGCTGCCAATTGGCGGTAACCCCGTTAACAGCAACGCCTTTATGGCGCTTACCCGCGCCGCCGGGATGATCTTCCTTAACGGTCTGATGCTGGCACTGCCCATCATTACGCTGCTGCTCACGCTTAACCTGGCGCTGGGTCTACTCAACCGTATGGCACCTCAGCTGTCAGTCTTTGTGATTGGTTTTCCGCTGACTTTGACGATTGGCATACTGCTTATTTCGCTGTTAATGCCATTTATTGCGCCATTCTGTGAACACTTATTTGGTGAAATATTCAATCTCTTAGCCGATATAGTAAGCGAAATGCCAGCAAATACTAACCCGTAATTTTTATATTGTCTTTCTGAGGATATTCCTAAAATATTTTTAGAAAAACATCTTCCAGGATATATCTGGTGCGGTTTATTTGTTTTTATGCTCCTCACATTCCTCAACATTTACTTTACTTTGAGAAGATTCCTGGCAAATTATACGTAACTTTACGAGATAGTGAGTTCGCCTGAAAGTCCTTGTAATGCTCACAGGTTATTAGTTATTTCCATCCCGTATGGCTGTTTTGAGCTCTCAGGCTGGTGGTGAATTATCGTTACGCATTGAGTGAGGGTATGCCATGTCAACGATCATTATGGATTTATGCAGTTACACCCGGCTAGGGTTAACCGGGTACCTGGCTAGCAGAGGGGTAAAAAAGAGAGAAATCAACGACGTACACTCCGTTGACGAACTTGAAGCCGCTTGTGATGAATTGAAGCCAGGTGTGGTGTTTATTAATGAGGACTGTTTCATACACGATCCCGCTAACAGTCAGCAAATAAAGCAAATCATTAATCAGCATCCGAAAACTATGTTTATAGTTTTTATGGCGATAGCCAATATTCACTTCGACGAATATTTGCTGGTACGTCAGAATCTTCTTATAAGCTCGAAATCCATTAAGCCAGAATCTCTGGATGAACTTCTTGGCGATTATTTGAATAGAGCGATTAAGAATGTAGGAACAATTAATTTACCGACTTTATCATTAAGCCGTACTGAATCAAGTATGTTAAGAATGTGGATGGCGGGTCAGGGAACCATTCAGATATCTGACCAAATGAATATCAAAGCTAAAACGGTATCGTCACATAAGGGTAATATTAAAAGGAAGATTAAGACGCATAATAAGCAAGTGATCTATCATGTGGTACGTTTAACCGACAACGTGACCAACGGAATTTTCGTCAATATGCGTTAACCCTGTGCAATCTCTGGCTATGCCAGAGATTTTTATCTCTCCCCTTATCCGGGGCGGCCTTACTCCCCCGCGCAGCCTTTACTCATCGCGTTCAACAAAGATACCGTCAGGGTGGCCCATCTCGTTAAAGAACCAGATACCAAGCGGGTAATCCTCCAGCGAGACCAGATACATTGTCCCTTCATTAAAGGGTTCTACCGCCAGCACCACACCCGGGCGTCGCGGCCCACCGTCCGTTTTTACCGTAACCCGATCGTTGACCTTCATACAATCCTCCTCTGGTTTTGAGCCAGTGTAGAACAAATTGCGTCTACTGGCAGTGCCCCTATGCGCGATTGCCGCTTTTATCGGCGGTCTATACTTACGGGTGAATGTTCAAACGAGGTAGACAGAATGAAGACCGCCAAAGAGTACAGCGATACTGCCAAGCGAGAAGTGAATATCGACGTCGATGCCCTGCTCGCCGCTATTAACGAGATCAGCGAAAGTGAGGTTAGCCGCATTGAGGGCGAGCCGGCACGGGTGATGGTGGATGGACGGGACTACCACACTTACCATGAACTGGCTGAAGCGTTCGAACTGGATATTCACGATTTTAGTGTGACGGAAGTGAACAGATAAAGCTGAAAAAAATCCCGGTCATGGGGTGACCGGGATTAAACTTGCTCATGCAAGAAGCACTTGAAAATTCGTTACACCAGGAAATCTGATGTCGGGGATTACCTTATCTGCAAATAATTTGCATGACAAGGAAATATCCTCTATCTGAATAGATGGTCTAAGTAACCTACATTTTGGTTATAAGTGTCAGGGCGCATGGCCTCTGGGATTGATGGTAACGATCCCAATTACGGTCTTACGCATTGCGAATTTTTTTAAGATAAATCTTACTAACGTAGCTATTAACCCGGGAGACGCTATGCCTTTACTTCAGGATCCCTTGCTGATTTTCTCCGATCTCGACGGCACCTTGCTGGACATTCATACCTACAGCTGGGCGCCTGCCGCCGACTGGCTTGAGAAGCTGCAAGAACATCAGATCCCGGTCATTCTGTACAGCAGTAAGACCGCTGCTGAGATGCTGGCGATTCAGAGCGATCTGGGGTTAGATGGCCTGCCGTTTATTGCTGAAAACGGTGCGGTGATACAGCTGGACGCACGCTGGGATGACCACCCCGATGCGCCAAGGTTAATTAACGGCGCCCCACACGAAGAGATCGTCAGCGTCATTAATCAACTGCGCGACCAGCAAGGATTCAAATTCACCAGTTTCGATGACGTTGAGGTCAAAGTCGTGGGTGAATGGACTGGCTTAACGCGGGAGAGAGCGACGCTGGCGCGCCTGCATGAGGCCTCAGTGACCCTGATTTGGCGCGACAGCGATGAGCGGATGGCGGCATTTAGCGAGGCGCTGGACGCGGTGGGATTAAAGTTTGTCCAGGGAGCCCGCTTCTGGCACATCCTGGATGCCCGTGGTGGAAAAGATCAGGCCCTGCGCTGGCTGGCCGAACAGTACCGTTTGCGCGAAGGGGTCGCCCCCGTCACGCTGGGCCTGGGCGATGGCCCGAACGATGCTCCGCTTCTCGACAGCGTGGATTACGCGGTGGTGGTGAAAGGGATCAACCGACTTGGCGTCCCTCTGCAAAAAGATACCCCTGAGCGGGTTTATCACACCCGTCAGGAGGGACCGGAGGGCTGGCGCGAAGGGCTGGATCACTACTTCTCGTCCTGACTGATCACCCGGTTACGCCCGCGCTGTTTCGCCTGATAGAGCCGGGCATCGGCAATGGATTGCAATTGTTCAAATTCGTAATTGCCTTTTTCTCCGGCGCAGCTCACCCCAATCGAGATGCTAATACGTACCGTCTGACTCTTTTGCACCAGAATCTCCCGACGGTTAACCCGCGCCCGGATCCGCTCAGCCACCTGAGATGCCTGCGCAAGCGTAGTATTGGGTAATACCACGCAAAACTCTTCACCCCCTACCCGGCCGGCCACGTCACTCTCCCGGAGCGTGCTGACAATCAACCCTGCGGTATGGATCAGCACTTTGTCGCCGGCCTGATGCCCGTAGCGGTCGTTAATACTTTTGAAATGGTCGAGATCCATCTGGATCACCGAGAAGGGCTGATTCTGTCTCTGACAGCCGGCGGCCAGCGTTTTGGCCTGCTCAAAGAGGGCACCCCGGTTATGCAGACGCGTCAGGGGATCATGCCACGCCTGCCACTGCAAGGTGTGTTGCAGGCTGTACATATTGCTCACCATACGGCGAATTACCAGCCATGATCCCACCAGCATGGCCGTAAATAATAGCCAGAGAAGCGCCAGTACCACCGAGATACGGCCAAAATCTCCCTGCAAACCTTCGTCCAGCCGATGCACGCGCAGCAGTACACCATCGAAGTGATTCAGGCGATGCCAGCTCAGATAACGACTCCCCAGTCGCACGCCCCCTTCGTTGTCGTGCTCTAGCGCAAAGGCAAGCTGCGCCCGCTCACGTTCATCAAACAGGCTGATTCTCTCTGCCTGCTTTCCGGATGAGACGAGCAAAGTTAACTGATTATCGTAAAGCTGGTATTCACCATCTTCGTAACCGTCCAGCGCTTCGCTTAGCATCTGCCCGACGGCCGTCACGGTAAAATCGATCGCCAGAACGCCATACCAGTACTGCTGATGATCGACAGGCACGCTGACGGTAACCGTCTGTTCATCGCCGGACCAGGATTGCGCGGGACGGGTGAACCAGCGTACGCCACGGCTGCGGTTACTGGATTCCGATTGCTGCGTATACCAGGGGCTGGTCACTAAATGATAGTAACGGGACGGGATTGCGCCTCCCCAGTCGGCAATATTACTGGAGACATAAAACCCGGCGCGGGAGACATACATGATTCGCCTGGCAAGCTTTGCCAGCGGCGAGGTGATTCGCATCAGATACCCCGCCTCAAAAGCCGCCCTCAGCTCGTCAGCAATAAGCATCTCATCGCGACGCAGACTGACTGTTTGCATCACAAACGCATCGGAAACACCGTTGAGCGGCAGCGTCCGGTGTTCATCGAAAGTGAGTTGCCATGAAGGCTGAGCGCTGATGTCCGAAAAGCGCGCCACGCTCTGACGCAGCAAACCTGAGATCAGCGGCGTATGCAGCGCGTCGTACATTCCATTACGGAAGAAAAGGAGTTTATCGACGCTGTATTCCAGTTGCCTGTCGAGCGAGTTAGCCACCGTTTCCAGATGGTTACGTTGGCTGGAGATGTAGGCATCTTCCAGCACCACCACTTCACGCCAGGTAAGGAGTGTGGAGAAGATCAGGACGGTAACAAAACAGAGTGTCACAATCCGGCCAGGATGTAGACGCTGACGTAAGAAAAACGGGGGTTTTCTTACCCTATTCTCATGCTGCACACACTCTCCATGATAACGATCTTACGGCAACGCGCTGCCGGCGGTTTCGCGAGACTTCGCGCTTAGCAGCGATTATAGCGTACGAAAACGCCCGGCATAGCCGGGCGTTGCGTGACCTAAGCCTGATCCTGGCTGCGGTAGCCGTCACCATGCTGGAGTTCGTCTTCACGAAACGCCTCCCGCTTGATGCCATAACCATCATACCAACGACACTCCACCATGCCGCTGGAATAGCCGGTCACGACCATACGCGGACCGCCGCTTTTAGGCTTAACTTCATCGCTGACCAGAAAGACCATAACTGCCTCCTTTATCAGTGCGAAACTGTTTCAATTTAGTCGAGGAATGGCGTTTCTGCGCTCTTTTTTAGTGCGCGCTACCTCGCATTTTGCCAATGCCCTTCACCAGCGCAACGACAACCGCACCGATGATGAAGCCCAGCACCAGGTTCAATAACGTCGGCAGGATGGCCGCCATCACGGTACCCTGCGCCTCGGCAAAATGGAGAATGGCATGATGCAGCGGCGCGATGCCATGAACAACGATGCCGCCCCCAACCAAAAACATGGCCAGTGTGCCGATGACTGAGAGCGATTTCATCAGCCAGGGAGCAATGAACAGCAGGGCTTTTCCGAGCCACTGCGCCAGCGCTGCGCGTCTCTCCGCCAGCCAGTAGCCCATATCATCAAGTTTAACGATGATACCAACCAGACCATAGACGCCAATCGTTACCAGTACGGCGATACCGGAGAGCACCAGCACCTGATTCAGCAGCGGCGCGTCGGCAACAATACCCAGCGTAATCGCCACGATCTCGGCCGAGAGAATAAAATCGGTGCGCACCGCCCCTTTCACTTTATCGCGCTCAAAGGCCTTGGGGTCGGCGGCGGCCAGCGCTTCCAGACGCTGCTGACGCGCCGCCGGGCTCTCTTTCTCTTTACGTGACTCGAAGGTATGCAGCACTTTCTCTACCCCTTCGAAGCAGAGAAACGCGCCACCAATCATCAGCAGAGGGGTAATAGCCCAGGGAATAAAGGCACTGATCAGCAGTGCCAGCGGTACCAGAATCACCTTATTGAGAAGGGAACCCTTCGCCACGCTCCACACTACCGGCAGTTCACGATTGGCGCGCACCCCGGTGACCTGCTGCGCATTTAACGAGAGGTCGTCCCCCAGAACCCCGGCCGTCTTTTTCGCGGCCAGTTTACCCATCACGGAGATATCATCCAGCAAGGTGGCTATGTCATCCAGTAAAGTTAATAAGCTACTTCCCGCCACAATGAACATCCTTCTTTTATTGTTAAAAACCTAAATAGTATGGAGTAAAACCGGCAAGCCTGAAACTACTACGCCTCGTCAACAAATAATTCACATCACCTACACAATTAAAGCGCTCGCCAGCGTGATAGTTTTAACGTTAACTATACGCGACCTTTTTATTTCGCCGTGAGGGAGTATGCGTATCAGGCACTTGTTACCGCTTATTGGCGCGTTATTTGCGCTTTATATCATCTGGGGTTCCACCTATTTCGTGATCCGTATTGGCGTAGAGAGCTGGCCGCCACTGCTGATGGCCGGGGTTCGCTTCCTCTCGGCGGGTCTCTTGTTACTGGCCTTCTTATTTCTGCGTGGACACAGACTACCGCCGCGCCGTCAGCTGCTGAATGCGGCCTTGATTGGGGTGCTATTGCTGGCGGTGGGCAACGGATTTGTCACCGTGGCAGAACACCAAAATGTGCCGTCGGGCATTGCCGCTGTAGTGGTGGCGACCGTACCGCTCTTTACGCTCTGTTTCAGCCGGCTGTTTGGCATCAAAACGCGCAAGCTGGAGTGGCTGGGAATTGGCATCGGGCTGGCGGGCATTATTCTGCTGAACAGCGGCGGTAACCTGAGCGGTAATCCCTGGGGGGCGCTGCTGATTTTGATCGGTTCCATGAGCTGGGCATTCGGCTCGGTCTATGGCTCCCGTGTCGAACTCCCGTCCGGCATGATGGCCGGAGCAATCGAGATGGTGACGGCGGGCGTAGTATTGCTTGTCGCGTCTCTGCTTTCCGGGGAGAAACTGACGGCCCTCCCCGACCTGTCGGGCTTCCTGGCGGTGGGATATCTCGCTATCTTCGGCTCAGTGATTGCGATTAATGCTTATATGTTCCTGATCCGCAATGTCTCCCCCGCCGTGGCAACCAGCTATGCCTACGTAAACCCGGTGGTCGCAGTGCTGTTGGGAACCGGACTTGGCGGCGAAACGCTCTCCTCCGTTGAGTGGATAGCGTTGGGCATTATCCTTATGGCCGTAGTGCTGGTCACGCTGGGGAAATACCTGATCCCCGCTAAGCCGGTGGTTGTTCCGTGTCCGGCGGAAAAACCCTGAGCGTGCGAATGCCCTGAGTGTCGATCTGCGCGTTTGTCCCTTCTGCGCAGATCCACTCTTCCAGCCGCGCGTTAAGAGCGGCATCGGTTAACTTCATTTTGCCCCGCAGCGCACATTCCCACACCACGAGTACCCGCCAGCCTTGCTGGTCGAGCAATCCCAAATCGCGTCTGTCACGCGTCACGTTCTTACCAATTTTCTCCAGCCAGAAGTCGGTGCGCGTTGCCGGGACTTTAAACAGATAGCAGTCGTGGTGATGCCAGAAACAGCCGTGCGTAAAAATTACGCAGCGCCACTCATCCAGCACAAAATCGGGTCGACCGGGTAGCGAACTGTCCTGCACGCGGAAAGCAAAGCCCGCCTGCGTGAGAAGCTCGGCCAGCCGCTTTTCGATTGCGGTATCACGCGTGCCAATGGCACGCATGTTTTTACTGCGGGTCGCCTTATTGTGGACATCCGTCATTGACGGCCTCATGAGTGCGATGTTGTGCCGCCTGCAATATGCGTGATTTTAAAAGCCTGGCCACAGCGGCAAAGGCAGGCACCACCACCGAATTTCCGAATTGCCGGTAGGCCTGGGTATCCGAAACCGGGATCCGGAAGCGGTAACCCTGCGGCGTTTCAAACCCCATCAGGCGCGCGCATTCGCGTGGCGTAAGGCGACGCGGACGATGACGCTGATTGTCAGGATCGTCAAAATCTTTCTCACCCAGGGCTTTATCCCAGCCCCGGTCAATCAGGATTTCGGCGCCGTCTTTGTAGTAACGCGCAGAGAGGGTGCGCGCCACACTATGGGGGTTGGTGGGATCTACCATGCCAAATCCAAAACCATTCCCTTTCGCCTGATGTTTTTTCGCATAGCGATACAGATACTTCCACAGGACCGGGGTAAGAATGAATTTGGCATCGACGACCGGCTCCAGCAGCTCGGCAATGGTCGGACGATGTTGCGGATAATGCGCGGGCAAGTCGCGCAGGGTAAAGTCGCCACGCAGGTTGAGATCGCGCCGGAACCCCACCAGCACGATGCGCTCACGGTGCTGCGGCAGGAAATGTTTGCCATCGATAATTTTCGGATCGTCCGGGCCGCTCTCATCGGCATCTGAGACGTCATAACCCAGCTCATCGAGGGTTTGCATAATGATGCGGAAGGTCTTGCCGCCATCATGGCTTTTCAGATTTTTGACGTTCTCCAGCACAAAGATGGCCGGCCGGCGTGCGTCAATAATGCGCGCCACGTCGAAAAACAGCGTGCCCTGAGTATCGCAAGCAAAACCGTGTGCCCGACCGAGCGCATTCTTTTTTGATACCCCGGCAAGGGAAAAGGGCTGGCATGGAAAGCCGGCCAGCAGCACATCATGCTGGGGGATCACGCTGCGAATATGGTCCGCGGCCTCCTGGTCCGTTACCCCTTCGTGATGGCTCAGGGTAACCTCACGAATATCCTCGTTAAAGGTGTGCGCATCAGGATCGCAGTACCAGTTGGCTTTATAGGTGCGTACCGCATGTTTATTCCATTCGCTGGTAAAGACGCACTGCCCGCCAATGGCCTCAAAGCCGTGGCGAATACCGCCGATACCGGCGAACAGATCGATAAAGCGGAAGGCCGGTCGGCTCTGCGTAGCTGGGGGACGAGGCAACAGACTGTGTAAAAAAGTAAATTCGCGATCGCTCAGGCGCTGCCCTGCCCGGTCGCTGACCAACAGGCGTTTAACAATAGCCGGGCTCCAGTGCCCCTCTCCCTGACCATTCAGAAGCGTTGCCAGGGTTCTGGCATCATAAATGTCCAGCAGCTGGCGTAACAGCGTCTGAACGGACGCGGTGGATTTTTCTGCCAGCATAAAGGCGGAGTTCGTCACTGATAAATTTTCCTGCATACATTTAACCAGGCCTGGGAGAGAGCTGAAGAGAGTACCACATAACCGCCTTACAGCGTTGCGCGGAAACGCTGCAGCACCGTCTCGTCAACCCCGAGGCAATCGCCGGCTAACTCAGCACTCAGTTTGGCCATAAACTGGATTAAAAAATCGGCATTATGGCGCGCCAGCGCTTGTCCGGCGGCAGTTTGCATGGTTTCGGGCAGGCGTAACAGCTTTGTCTGGAAATGGTCCAGGGCGTATGCCCGGTCATTCAACGCTCGGCGATCGGCGAAAGGGTCCTCGGCATCAAAAAGTGCCACGCCCAGGGCACCGGAAACGGCAAACACCCGCGCCAGGCCGATCGCCCCCAATGCTTCTAGCCGGTCAGCATCCTGAACGATTTTCGCCTCCAGCGTCCGGGGCGTAATGGCTGCGCTAAAGCTGTGCGCTTCGATCGCATGCTGAACCGCCGGATAGTGCGTGCCGGGAAAATCTGCAAAATAGTCGCGCAGAATGTCCAGCGTGCGTTCGGCTGCCAATACTGACGAGCGGCTACGCTGCGGGTGGTTTTTGGGAAGGCTCACGATGTCATGAAAATAACAGGCGGTAAGAATGACCAGCGGCTCGACCGGCTGGTTAGCCATCAGCCGCTGGGCAGTATGCCAGACGCGGCGAAAATGGGAGATATCATGTGCTGCATCATCGCTGGCGTGATGTTCCGCCAGCCACTGTTCAAAATGTTGCTGCCACTGGGCAAGTTCCATAGCCGTTTCCACAAGACTGAAACGGGTACATTAGCAATTAATCAACGCGCTGACACGCTCATCAAAGCATTGCCACAGGCGATGCTGTCGCAATTTGCAAAGTCGGGTTTTCAGACCTTTTCGCATGACCGCCTGAGTACACCGCGGCGCCAGCCGTTACTTTTTGGGTTAATTTCATAAAATATTCCTAAAAGTTAATTTTATTCTGGCGATCGATTTTAAATAAGTAAACGCTATGCAATTATTATCCCGTTTATGCTTTTTATCGTTTAGCGCTCTCATGCCATTCATTCCTATCCGTTATGCCCAATAGCCACATTGGGCTTTTTTTTCCACTTCACCCCCTTTTCGTCCCATAGGCGATCCAAAACCATCATCAGTAACAATCAAATCAACCAACACATAACTCACTGATATATAAATCAATAGATGTCATTTATTTTCTTTTTCACTAGAATAGATAAATAATATAAAACACCCCCCATTAATATTTTGAAATACTTTTAACCTTTCGAATGAGATATTTTCAAAAGATCGCAATTGCGTCATGAAATAGTATTATTCCGCACCCGGAGCGGGTCGCAATTATTCATATAAACAATATATAAAGGATATATATAATGAAAAGAAAAGTTCTGGCAGTTCTGGTCCCCGTTTTATTATCCGCTGGCGCTGTCAATGCAGCAGAAATCTACAAAAAAGACGGTAATAAATTTGACCTGTATGGAAAAATGGTTGGGAAACGCATCTGGAGCGAGGCCGACAGCAGCAACAGCAGCAACGCCGATGACTCCTATGCTCGTTTCGGCATCAAGGGTGAGACCGAAATTACCGATCAACTGACCGGTTTCGGTCAGTTCGAATACAACCTGGAAGCCAGCAAGCCGGAAGGCGCACAGGATGAAAGCACGCGTCTTTCCTTCGCGGGTCTGAAATTCGGTGATTTTGGCTCCTTCGATTACGGCCGTAACTATGGCGTGGCTTATGACGCAGCGGCTTACACCGATATGCTGGTTGAATGGGGCGGCGACGCCTGGTCAGCAACCGACAACTTCATGACCGGCCGTACGACCGGCGTGGCCACCTACCGTAACAACGATTTCTTCGGCGCGGTTGAAGGCCTGAATTTCGCCCTTCAGTATCAGGGCAACAACCACGACAAAAACCTGCGTAAAGGTAACGGCGATGGCTACAGCACGTCCCTGAGCTATGAAATTGATGGCTTCAGCTTTGTGGGTGTCTATGGCAAATCAGATCGTACTGATACCCAGGCTGCAGACGGTTACGGCGACAACGCTGAAGTGTGGTCTCTGGCGGCAAAATATGATGCAAATAATCTTTATGCCGCGGTAATGTACGGCGAAACCCGTAATATGTCCTGGGCTGGTAGCGACATTGGCTTTGCCAATAAAACCCAGAACGTTGAAGCTGTGGTCCAGTATCAATTCGACTTCGGCCTGCGTCCATCCCTGGGTTATGTCTACTCCAAAGGCAAGGATTTGGGTGCGAAAGAGGGTGAAAAGGGGACTAATGCAGATCGTCTTAACTATGTCGAACTGGGTACCTGGTATTACTTCAACAAGAACATGAACGTCTACGCTGCTTACAAATTCAACCTGCTGGACGACCGGGATACCGCCATCACTGGCGCCGACAATGGCGACCAGATAGCGCTGGGTATCGTTTACCAGTTCTAAGGATCTCTTCCCCCTATTCAGGCCCGCCACGTTGCGGGCTTTTTTCTTTCCTGCCCCACCAGCTTAACCTGGCTTTAACAATCGTGCGGCATCGGCGATAATAGCGCTTTTCTGCCCTTTCCGGAGTTTCAATGCGCGATCTGCCCCACGTGACTACCCCGCACAAGCGCCCAATGAAACTGACGACCCTGGTGACTCTGATGGTGTACTCCGTGACGGGCTCCATTCTGTTGGTCATTTTTGCTCTCTACTTTGCGCAGATCACCAAAGCGACACGCGAAGGGGTTAAAGAGACGGCGCTGGCGGTGGCGAGGACGCTGGCCGACAGTCCTGACGTGGTGCGAGGGTTAGAGCACCCTCCTCAGAGCAACCTGATTCAGCCGATCGCCCTGGCGGTAATGCAGCGCAACAATTTGTTGTTTGCCGTCGTCACGGATATGCGCGGAATACGTTATTCCCATCCCAACCCCTCGTTGCTCGGAAAAGCCTTTATCGGGGAGGACCTGCGCCCTGCCCTGCAGGCAAAAGAGAATGTCGCCATCAACCACGGCGTGCTCGACGAGGCGCTACGGGTTTTCACGCCCGTTTATAACGCCAGCCACCAGCAGATTGGCGTGGTGTCAGTAGGTATTTCGCTGGAAAAAGTGGAGCAACAAATCAGTCGTAACCGCTGGGATGCCATCTGGCTGGTATTGTTCAGCGCCCTTCTGGGTGCGCTGGCTGCCTGGGGGCTGGCAAGAATGCTCAAACGCGTACTCTTTGGCCTTGAGCCCTGGGAGATTTCCGCGCTCTTTGAACAGCGTCAGGCTATGTTGCAGTCACTGCGTGAAGGGGTTATTGCGGTCGATCAACAAGGACAGATTACGATGGTCAATCTCGCCGCGCGCCAGATTCTTGCCCACGATCCCCTTAATACGCCGTTACTGGTTACGCTGCGTGAAGTCTCCCGCAGCGGACAGGCGCGTGAGGATCAGGAGATCAACTGCAACGGTCGTCTGTTACTCTGCAATACCTTGCCCATCAGGGCGCATAATCAGCAGGCCGGCGCGATTACCACCTTCCGCGATAAGACCGAAATCAGCCAAATGATGCAGCGTATGGATGGTCTGGTGAGCTACCTCGATGCCCTGCGTACCCATTCTCATGAGTTTATGAATAAGCTGCATGTGATACTCGGCCTGCTGCATATGAGACGCTATGACAAACTGGAGTCGTACATACTGCAAACTGCGCAAAATTATCAGCTCGATGTGGGCGCGATTCAGCGGACTATCCAGTCTCCGGTGGTTGCGGGTTTTCTGTTGGGCAAAATTACCCGCGCGAAAGAGGCGGGCTTTACCTTAACCCTGGCTGATGAGTGCCGGGTACCAGACAACCCTAATGAAGAGCAAACCGCCGTCCTGGTTACCGTCCTGGGTAACCTGATAGAAAACGCCCTGGATGCGATGGCAGCGCAGCCGGCGGGAGAAGTCAGCCTGCTGCTCCATTACCAGAACGGCATACTGAGTGGCGAAGTGAGTGACGACGGGCCGGGCATTCCGGCGCAGAACCTCTCAGCAATCTTTGATAAAGGCTTCTCGACCAAAGGTGAACACCGGGGAGTGGGGTTGTATCTTGCGCGCCAGCAACTTGAAAAGCTGGGGGGCGAATTGAGCGTGGAATCAGAGCCAGGCGTGTTTACACAATTTTTTGTGCAAATCCCCTGGGACAGTGAAAGGAATAGCGCGTGATAAATGTTTTGATCGTCGATGACGATGCCATGGTGGCCGACCTGAACCAGATGTATGTGAACCGTGTCGAAGGATTCCACTGTAGCGGTATCGCCTCTACCCTGACGCAGGCCAGGAGGATAATCAGTGACAACACCTCGCCGATAGATCTTATTCTGCTCGACGTCTATATGCAGCAGGAGAGCGGCCTGGATCTGCTACCGGTAATACGCGCCTCTGGCCGTTCAATTGCAGTCATTATGATCTCATCGGCATCCGATGCTGCCACCGTTCAGACCTCGCTGCACTATGGCGTGGTCGATTACCTGATTAAGCCCTTTCATTTTCCGCGTTTTGAAGAGGCGCTCACCGGCTGGCGAGCTAAGAAACAGGCTATGGACGCGCATCAGCATTATGAGCAGGCGGACGTGGATAAGCTCCTGCATGGCAGTACCGGCGAATTTATGGAGAACAAACGGCTGCCGAAAGGGTTAACGCCCCAAACGCTACGCACGCTCTGTTTGTGGATCGATGCCAATCCAGGCATGGAATTTTCAACCGATGACCTGGCCAATGCGGTCAAAATCTCGCGGGTCTCATGCCGTAAATATCTGATATGGCTTGCGCAGATTAATCTGCTTTTCACCCGCATTCACTATGGTGCCACCGGGCGTCCGGTCTATCGCTATCGTCTGCGACCCGAGCAGGGGGCACGGCTGAAACAGTTCTGCGAGCCGGGTTAAGAATCGACGCAACAAGACAATAGCATCGCTGAAACATCCTGATTTAGCTCACAGATATCGTGACGAAGCGGTAAAGGAATGTTACTTAACGCGATCAGAGTGATAAGGTACGCAACGCAGGAAGAGGTCGACAGCCTGAAAAGATGTGGCGGAGAGAGGGGGATTTGAACCCCCGGTAGAGTTGCCCCTACTCCGGTTTTCGAGACCGGTCCGTTCAGCCGCTCCGGCATCTCTCCGTTTTGATGGTTGCCATGATGCCAGGTAATTTGGCATTTTAACAGTCCATAACCGTTCAATTTTGTTCAAGTGACGAGTTTGCGAGCAAAGCGATGATTAAGTGGCCCTGGAAATCTAATGAATCCGCGCGTAACACGGCATTCCCCTGGGAAGAAGCGCTGGCGATCCCGGTGTTGGCCTGGCTTCCGGACGAGGATAAACATCAACTCGCTCAGCTGGCAGAACGTTTTTTACAGCAAAAACGCCTGGTTGCGCTGCAAGGTTTTGAGCTTGATGAACAGAAGAGTGCGCGTATCGCCCTGCTCTTCTGCTTACCCGTGCTTAAACTCGGTATTGAGTGGCTGGATGGTTTCCACGAAGTGCTGATCTACCCTGCCCCCTTCGTCGTCGATGACGAGTGGGAAGATGACATCGGGCTGGTGCACAATCAACGCATGGTGCAATCTGGCCAGAGCTGGCAACAGGGGCCCATTATCCTGAACTGGCTCGATATTCAGGACTCCTTCGACGCCTCCGGATTTAACCTTATCGTGCATGAGGTGGCGCATAAGCTCGACACCCGCAATGGCGATCGCGCCAGCGGTGTGCCCTTTATCCCGCTGCGGGAAGTCGCAGGCTGGGAGCACGATCTCCATGCCGCCATGAACAATATTCAGGATGAGATCGATCTGGTGGGGGAGAGTGCAGCGAGCATAGATGCTTACGCCGCAACCGATCCGGCGGAGTGTTTCGCCGTGCTGTCCGAATACTTCTTCAGCGCCCCTGAACTGTTCGCCCCTCGTTTCCCGTCGCTCTGGCAGCGGTTCTGCCATTTTTATCAGCAAGATCCCCTGCAGGGAATTCGTAATAACGAAGCGCGTGATGGCGATACAGGCGTTCAGGTACATTAAATCAGCGGTTTGTGGCTTAATTAATCAGTTGATTCAGTGCGTTAAATTTAGTGTTGACACAAAATAGCGAGGCCATTAACATGCGCCTCGTTCACACGATTCCTCTGTAGTTCAGTCGGTAGAACGGCGGACTGTTAATCCGTATGTCACTGGTTCGAGTCCAGTCAGAGGAGCCAAATTTGAAAAGCCTGCTTTTAAGCAGGCTTTTTGCTTTTCTACGTCCGGGGCGCATTTTTGCTATTTTCCACCGCGCTCTGGGGCGTCACGGTTGAGCACCTCACCGCAGAGGCGCATTTCTGGCGGCTCAGCAGGGGTGATAACGCCAATTCGCACTGGCAACGCATCCGCTTGCTGGCACGCTTTTTTCAGCTGTTGCCACGCCTCTGCCTCCGACTCCATGTCACTTATCAGGGTATCAAACGCCCCTTCAACGACCTCAATCTTGACAGGCTGATCGTCATGACGCTCGGTGGGTTCTCGCTCCCCTTCCCCGGTAAGGGTGTTCTCCAGCTCGTTGAGCCTGCTGGTTAAGACCGCCAGGTTGTTTTCCGCCGCGTTCGGTGAATAGAAAAACAACCCGCTAATAAATAACGCTTCCATCACCTCAAAGAAGGCAAAGGTCGTGTCGCCGTAAACGTAGAGTCCTCGTTCGCTGCGCCGCACTCCCGAAACCTGTTCATTGAGCAGTTCCTCTTTCTGCGAAACCGTGAGCGTCTGCTTGTTGTAAAGAATAACCGGCAAGTTTTTAATTTCGTGGATATTCTCACTCAGACTCCAGCGCTCCTTCTCGCCCTGGATAAAACCGGACGCATCGCAGACGGTTTCAATATCAAATTCATCGGTGGAGAAGCGCTCGCGATTAAAATAGTCGCTCACGTCCTCGCTCTCCTCCATGCCTTCCCGCACCCAGCAGCGATAGACTGAACTTCGGCGATCAATGCCAATCCACTCCAGATCCACGGTGCCAGGGCTGGAAGGTTTTCTTGCCTCGTCAATCCATGCGCCGACATCTCTGTCGAGATAGGCGCCAAGCAGGTCTTTCCAGGGCTCAATCGCCACGAAGATATTGGCAAGGGTTGTCCCTGCTTCAATGATGACGGGATGGCGAAAAAATCTGAGGAGGAACCAGGGATCGGTAGCGGCAGTGGTGTTCTGTATTGCCAGCAAGGGCAACGCTGTTGTCTCATCGTAATGTGAGCGAAAACGCAGTACCGAATCGGTACAAAAAATTAATTCACCGTCCATCTTGTCTCTGGCTCCTGATGTTGTATTGCAGCCCTGCAAACCAAACCACTCATCAAAACTGTCCGTCGTTTTGATCGCCCATACGGGATCTCCTGAACATAGAACACAAGCCTTATAGGTGTAAAGCTACAGGAGAGAGTGTGCCGGGCTGTCAGATAAAAAGGTATCCGCCTTTACAGGATGTGCGAGTGAGGCTTCGCCATAAGCCTGATGGGGATGAAACCTACACTTTTGCGTGCGACCATTGTCGCAACGCGTGCCGGTGCGGGCGTAAAAAAACCTGCGCATGGCAGGCTTTTGTCGCGGGTGCGTGGGTTCTAAATCTGATAATCAAGCGCCACCTCTTCCGGCTCCATGGCCTGGCGCTTGATTTCATCCACCGACAGGCCGGCGTTACAGAGTTCAATGAAACGCCAGACGTAGTTACGCTGCAGTTGACCGCGCTTCAGACCAAGCCAGACCGTATTGGCATCGAAAAGGTGGCGTGTATCAAGGCGCACCAGATTACCCGGCTCGCTCTCAGTGCCGGACTGCTCGGCCACCAGCCCGATTCCCAGGCCCAGCTCGACGTAGGTGCGAATCACGTCGGAGTCCTGGGCGCTGAGCACAATGTCTGGCGTTAACCCTTTACGATGAAAGGCTTCATCGATGCGCGAACGCCCGGTAATACCCTGCCGATAGGTAATCAACGGCCATTTATTGATCTCTTCCAGCGTAAGTGGGTTTATCTGCGTCAGGGGGTGATCGGTCGGCAGGAGGAGCGTGTGATGCCAGCGGAACCAGGGAAAAGCCACCAGCTGCGGATCATTGCTTAAACGCTCGCTGGCGATACCGATATCCGCCCCACCATTTTGCAGCAGAACGTCTATCTCCTGGGGTGTCCCCTGGATCAGCTCCAGGCGCACCTGCGGAAACAGCTCGCGGAAAGCCTTAATCACCGGCGGCAGACTGTAACGTGCCTGGGTATGGGTGGTGGCGATAGTCAGCACCCCGGAGGCATCGTTGGTAAAGAGGTCGGCCAGACGGCTAACGTTACTGGCTTCGTTGAGAATACGCTCTGCGATGGTCAGCAGCGCTTTTCCCGGTTCGGTCATCCCCAGCAGACGCTTACCGCGGCGGATGAAAATCTCGATACCCAGCTCCTCTTCCAGCTCACGGATATGACGACTGACGCCGGACTGAGAGGTATAAAGCATATTGGCGACCTCGGTCAGGTTGTAATCCCGACGGGCCGCCTCGCGAATAATTTTAAGTTGCTGGAAGTTCACTGTTCGCTCCGGGGCATCTGACATGGCTCTATTGTTAGAGCCTGCCTACCCCGAGAACAAATAATAAAAACCCGCATCTTATGCTTTTATGGAATATTAGCTCACCAGCTGCAGTTCTCGATTCTCCAGCGATGGACGACTCACCAACGACATCAGGATCTCTTTAACCGCCTGAGCCTGAGGTGACAACGAACCGCGGGCAGAGACATTAAGCGAGAGCGGCAAACTCATCGAAGGCGTAGTAATACGGGCCATCCAGCCGTTCGCTGCACTGCAGAGAGAACGCGCGGCAGATTCAGGCAGAACCGTCACGCCCATACCGCTGGCGATCGCCGCAGTCAGGGTCGAGATAGAGTCGATTTCACCGATGATTTTCGCCGTCAGGCGGCGCAGGGAAAAGGCCTCATCGACCCGCAGGCGTACGGCGCTGTAATCACGGGGCAGGAAGAGGTTCATCTCTGCGACGGCCGTGAGATCGACGCTCTGCCCTGGGCAATCGCGCGTCCCCACCAGGAAAAGATCTTCTTTTAGTAACGGCTGGCTGGTGATGCCTGCCACCGGCGAACGATCGTAGAGCACGGCCATATCTAGCTGGCCGCTCAGTAATTTATCGTTCAGGACGGAGCCGCTGTTCTCATGCAGATAAACCAGTACTTCTGGCAGTTCGGCGCGAACGGCCTGCAGCAGCGGCATGGTCACAGAGGAAGCCGCCGTTCCGGGTGCCAGGCCAATTGAAACCTGTCCGGTTAGCGTCTGCCCGACGTTGCACACCGCCAGCTGTGCCTGTTCACACTGACGCAGAATAGTCCGTGCATGGGTATAAAGGATCTTTCCGGCTTCCGTTGGCGTAACGCCGCGCTTGGTACGGATTAACAGCTGCTGATCCATTTCGCCTTCCAGAGTAGCAACCTGCTGGCTCAACGCGGGCTGCGCAATATGCAGCACTTCTGCGGCCTGAGTCAGGCTACCGATGTCGACGATTTTTACGAAGTATTTCAGTCGTCTTAAGTTCATTTTGCCCCCTGTACGAAATGCGTTGCCGGTTCCGGCGCGAATTGTTGTAGAGGGTTTTGCAAGATGCTTGCCAGTTTTGGAGAGGAGGTCGGATATGTTCGCTAAGCGCCTGAAAATAAGAGATTCCAATTGTTAGTCGTAAAAAGAGAAGCGTAACAGTGGTTTCTGATCTGCCCCATTAGGGGTATGAGTGCACCAAATCTGTGCAATCCGTTGGCAAAATCAGCACTTTGTTGATTTTGTCAGCAAACGATACACAAGGCGGTTTTCCCCCTTTGACAAGCGCATCGGAGGCCGCTAATATTCGCCCCGTTCACACGATTCCTCTGTAGTTCAGTCGGTAGAACGGCGGACTGTTAATCCGTATGTCACTGGTTCGAGTCCAGTCAGAGGAGCCAAATTTTGAAGAAACCGCTCAGGAAAACCTGAGCGGTTTTTTTACGTTTGCCCTTAAGGGTTCGGGCAGAGTGCGCATGGCCTTCTGCCCTGGCCCGACTAAGACAACGCGTCCTGATTTACTGGTATTCAAACGCGGCCACAATAACCGACGAGACATCGCCAGGCATTACTGAGCCCGCTTTTGACAACACGCGAGCCTGCAGTTTAAACGTCGTACTGCCCTCGCTGACGGCACCAATCAGTGAGCTGTTATTGCTCAAAATGGTGTCGGTCGTCTGCTGCGATAACTCGACAGCGGTGTTGGCTGCCGCATTAGCGGCACTGTTTGCCCACAGGGTGCTGTCGCCAGAATCAGGTGTGCCAGTAAAGGTCACCTTCACGTTGGTGGTACTTGCCGGGCAGCCCGCCACGGGGAGATCGAAGGTTTTTAACGTGGTACCTGCGCCTGCTGTTGCCAGGCTGGACGCCTGAATAGCTTGTCCTAAGTCCACATTCAGCGCATTTGAACCCCCATTAATTGTTGTACACGGTGAAGCAATCACTTTTCCTGTTACGTTAATATTAACGTTATCTGCCGCATAGATATTTCCCGCAAACAGCATTGCCGAAACGGAACCCGCCACATAACATAAATATTTTTTCATTTTTAGCCTGCCTTGGCATCGGTATTTAGAGATTACATTGGATTATTGATATGTCAGCGTGAGCGTAGCTGAACTATTGGCTTCGCCGACGGATACATGGTTTTTTGTTTGATAATAACGCGCAGTAATAGGAAATGTTTCGCTCCCGCCGCTGGAGTGTTTTAATGAAAGTGTGCTGTTAATAATAAGTGGTTTCCCATCATATAATAACTGTACTCCAACGCCTTGCGCTGTATTTGCCCCCCCTTGATTATTCAGTGCCAGTACGCTGGCGTCACTTACATCTGGATTTTGCGTGCCATTTAATGTCACGTTGATATTTGCATTTCTGTCGCAATTCAGCCCGAGATTTTGGGTGCTGGTTTTCGCTGCAATAAAACCGACCGTTGTACCGAATTCTGAATTCAATACATTCCCGACAGGAAATGTTAACTGGGGCGTCGTGACAGAACAGGCGACCTGTGCAACATAGCCCCCCATCAGATTAATGGTCACCGGCGTGATACCGGAAACGGTCCAGGTGCCTAACTGTGCTACCGTAAATGATCCCGGTTGGATATCCCCTGTTTTATATAACCGATATCTTACCCACGGCATATTCACCGTGGCATCGCCCGTTTGGTCTGTTGACGCCGGGTTGTCTAATTTTCCCCAGCCCAAATCAACCTCTATGGCGACGCCTGGAATATTGGTGGCATAGGCGTGAGCAATAGAAGTGGGTATCCCGCCAAGATAGGTCATCTTGTAATAGTTGGTATTGTCGCCGGTACAGTTAAGTAATGTCGGCCCCTCTCCGGAGGTGCTGGAGTATATCACCGACCCCACCGGTGCATCCCGCTGCACAATAACCCCGCTGGGTGTGAACCCAAGAGTTTGTGGCTCCATGCCGCTGGCAAAATTACAGGTTGCGCAGGCCTGCTCGCTGACGCCAAAGATTATCACCAGCATAAAAAACCTGAGGGCGTTATTTAACCCAATTTTATTTGCAATGTTCATTGCTTAGCACCACTCCTGATTCTGCATCCTGCTGATGAAGGGTAAAGTACACCCGGCACTGCTCATTCTTTTCCTTGCCCCATTGCGCCAGGAGTTCACCGTTATCAGGTAGCCCGGTTAAATAGACTTGCCCCGCGTCTCCCACGATGAATCCCGCCCCGTTTTGCTCGCCTCTCAGGGTAACCGTCGTGCCAAAAGGCACGGGGCGGCCATCGGTTCGGGTCAGCGTCATCAGGACGCGATTACCGACGCTGGCGATATATTGCGCGCGCACGATGGCGCCTCGCGTGGGGATCACGGTCTGCGTGGTTAACTGCAGATCAACGTCATCGGATAAGGTCGCCGGATCCAGGGAAAGGGTATTTTTACGATACGGGGAGATATTGCTGACTACGGTATAGCCGCGGTAGTCGGTCTTCACGCCGGACTGACCGGTCATGCCGACGCCGGATGCGCCTGGCGCTTTAACCAGCGCCAGCGTTTCGCCGAAAGGCTGTGCCAGGGTAATGCCGTCGGCATGCGCCAGAATGCCGCCGTTCAGGCCATAGTTCATCCGCTGGCGGGTTTCGTCATAGCTATAACCGCCGATGACTTCGCCATAGGTCCCGTGGTAATCGGCGCTGACATTACCCGAGTGCCCTGCACCGTCATTCCCATAGCCTTGCTGCAGGCTCCAGCTCAGCGCATCCCCCTGCATGGCTGTGCCACTCAACCCCAGCGAATGGGTGGTCTCCCCCTGTTTACTGGTATTCAGGCCGTAATTGGCCCAGGTATGGCTCAGGAACCGGTCGAGCGGAATACTGGCATTCACCGCAATAATCTGGTCTTTCGGGTAGGTTTTCCCTTCGTTGCCGCCCCCGGCGCTGGCGTTGTTGCTGTAGGTGTAATTGATCCCCCAGGATATACCCTGCCAGGCGTTGTTATAGCTCAGGCTGTACGAGCTCATGGTCTTGCTGGCGTTCCAGTAATCCTCCCGGATTGCGCTGCCGCTGAGAGAGCCATAAGCGGGTCCCAGCGTCTGGCTTAGCGTCAGCTCGGCCCGGCTGCGGCGACGATCCTGCAGGGTATTATCGTCACTCCAGGAGTCCAGCACCTCCTGCATACCGTAATAACCTGCCGTGGAGTAGCGGTAACTGGTGGCAGAGAAGGTGGTTCCGGTATCGGTAAAATTCTTACTGAAGCGTATGCGCCAGGCTTGTCCTTTCGACGAGCTCCCCCCTTTTGGGCTTGACCAGGCCTGGGTCACATCGACAGATAGCGCACCCATTCCTCCCATATTTTTACCCACGCCCAGAGCGTAAGCCTGGTACGGAGTGGATTGCTGCACGCCGCCGTACAGGGTAAATCCCTGGGGCAGACCATAAATAGCGGTGCCAAGAAGGAGGTTTTTTTTATCCACGTTGCTGTCGCTGGGACGATAGTGGCCGCCCGTCAGGCTGTACTTCAGCCGCCCTTCCCGCTGCAACACCGGAACCGACGCAAAAGGCACAACAAAATCCTGCTCGCTCCCGTCCGACTCTTTTACGGCGGCATTGAGATCGCCCGCGCCACCGGTTGGGTACATGTCGGTAATTTCAAACGCGCCCGGCGCAACATAGGTCTGATAAATAACGTAACCATTCTGTCGCACAATGACTTGCGCATTGGTACGCGCAATACCGCGCACCACCGGCGCATAGCCTTTCAGACTATCGGGCAGCATATCGTCGTCGGAAGCCAGCTGGCCGCCGCGAAAGGGCAGGCTATCAAAGACGTCGGAAGGCGAGGTGCTGTCACCGAGGGTCATCTGGCTTTTTAAGGGCACGATGTTGCGCTGGGCATAGGTATAGGCCGAATCCCACCGCGCCTTACCGTCAGAATCACGGTTCCAGGTGGTGTAATTGCGCAGGCGCCACGGCCCAATATTGATCCCCGGACGCAGGTTGGCGTACTGGCTGTTGCTGTTATCAGAGGTACGGTTTCTGCTCCAGCTATTATCGCCGCTGAGACTGTAATTCAGTAAAAGGGCATTAATCCCCTCATCCCACATCTCCGGCGCAACATAGCCCCGGGCCTGCGATGTTAATGCCGCCTGAGGAAGGGTTAACAACAGCTTTTGTGAACCGAAGTTAAAATCAGCCGACGCCTTGGGGATCGCGGCTAAATTAACGCATCCGTGGCCTTCATCGAGCCGGGGATAAAGCCCGGTTTTTACGCCATAGCTTTGCAGCAACCCTTCCGACAGGCAGGGCTGCAGGCTGTGATCCCCTTGCGCATTTTCTACGCGGACAAATTCAATCTCGCGGGTATCTACCGTTTGATCGTTGAGTACGACCTCCACGCGATATTTACCTGGCGCCTGAGCACCGGCCTCAAATTGTGAAAGATCGACCCCTTTCATTGAAGGGTTGTCCACTTCCAGTAATGCCGGATTAAAATACTCTTCCGCGCTGGCATTCTGCACGACCGCGGGGAGCGCCAGTGCAATCAGACAGGCGAGACGGGCCCGGGGAAACCAGGGATACATTTTCTTCTGCATAACGCGTAATACCTATTCCCTGGTTTTATATCCGTTATATAGCGGCGCGATGAATGGCACCCACGCCACCATAGTCATTAATCAATTTGAACGTCACCGGCCCGGTGTTAACGCCCGCGGGTAAGGCAAAAGCGGCCGATGCCCCAGGCGCAACGTAGGTGGGCTCGGGGACATTTTTCCCTGCAACCGTAATCTGGTTAAAATTCATATAATAATGAGAGGGGTTGCTGACAAGAATTTGTCCGCCGGCGATTCGCCACACCAGGTCATTGGCGAAGTTTTCCGCCCCTTTATCTCTTAACCCTACCGGGCGATATATTAATTTGATGCGCGTTTTTATCGCGATCTGCAATGAGTTGGCTTTTTTTTCAGCCGCCGGAATTGCTTTAATGTTAAGCCAGTACATCGACTCTTTATTATCCGGCAGATTTCCCGCCCGCACGATGCGCATCACGTTCTCTTGCCCGCGATCCAGTCGATAAAGCGGCGGCGTAATAATAAAAGGCACCTTCCCGGCGCTTTTATCCGGGTTATCTAGCCAGGACTGAATTAAATAGGGCACGTTGTCCGGGTTGGAAACGCTCAGTGCTGCCTCTTTTTTCCCGCCGTCATAAATGACGCGAGTGCCGCCGATATTTACCCCAGCGTTAACCGACGTGATATATAACAGCAGCAACAAAGTTAATAATGCCTTCTGAAGACCTTTCATTAAAAATCCGTTATTTCATGTGGCTGATAACGCTATTGACATCTGCCGTAGCCGGCTTATTTATTACTAACATCTATTATTTAATGCTTCGTCATAGGCAACAATCGAGGCGCGGTGTAATTTTATTCGCGTAACATCTTGCTCCTGATGGCGTGCCCGTTCAGGCTTTGGCATGGCCCGGCGGGGCGGTTTTCATCTCCGGACGATTTAATCGTTTTCTCCTGTGCGCAGTCGCGGTAGTCTCATAAGCGTTGCCAATGTTTCGGCGACGGCTATGTGAGTAATCTTTAATCGATACCTATAAAAAGAAATAAGTGACAGACAGGATAACTATGGATTCCACCCTCACCTCCCCTTGCCCCGACCCGGAGGCACCTTCGCTCAATCGCGCCCGCCGGGCAGCCCTCGGCAGCTTCGCTGGTGCCGTCGTCGACTGGTATGATTTTCTGTTATATGGCATCACCGCGGCGCTGGTCTTTAACAGTGAATTCTTTCCGCAGATAGGCCCGGCGATGGGAACGCTCGCCGCCTTTGCCACCTTTGGCGTTGGGTTCATCTTTCGTCCGCTGGGCGGGATTATCTTCGGCCACTTCGGCGATAAGCTGGGCCGCAAGCGGATGCTGATGCTTACCGTCTGGATGATGGGGATTGCTACGGCGCTGATTGGCTTACTGCCCTCTTTTGCCACGATTGGCTGGTGGGCTCCGGTTCTGCTGGTCACCCTGCGCGCCATTCAGGGCTTTGCCGTAGGCGGCGAATGGGGGGGTGCTGCACTGCTCTCCGTCGAGAGCGCACCTGCGAAAAAGAAAGCTTTCTACAGCAGCGGCGTACAGGTGGGTTACGGGGTGGGTCTCCTGCTCTCGACCGGTCTGGTTTCGCTGATAAGTGCCCTCACCACCAATGAGCAGTTTCTGAGCTGGGGCTGGCGCATTCCGTTTCTCTTCAGCATCGTGCTGGTGATTGCCGCACTGTGGGTGCGTAACGGGATGGAAGAGTCCGCCGAATTTGAACAGCAGCAAACCACACCGGCTACAAAAGAGCGCTTACCGGTAATGGAGGCCCTGATCCGCCATCCGGGCGTATTCCTGAAAATCATCGGCCTTCGTCTGTGTGAACTGTTGACGATGTATATCGTCACGGCGTTCGCGCTGAACTACTCCACACAAAATCTGGGATTGCCGCGCGAGCTATTTCTCAATATCGGCCTGCTGGTGGGTGGGCTGAGCTGCCTGACCATCCCCTGCTTCGCGTGGCTTGCGGATCGCTATGGTCGTCGTCGGGTCTATATCACCGGCGCGCTTATCGGCAGCCTCAGCGCCTTTCCGTTCTTTATGGCTCTGGAAGCGCAGTCCATCTTCTGGATTGTGGTTTTCTCTGTGCTACTGGCGAACGTGGCCCATGACATGGTGGTATGCGTGCAGCAGCCGATGTTCACCGGCATGTTCGGGGCCCGCTATCGTTATAGCGGCGCAGGGGTCGGTTATCAGGTCGCCAGCGTAGTCGGCGGCGGCTTCACCCCCTTTATCGCCGCCGCACTGGTCACCTTTTCCGGTGGCGACTGGCACAGCGTGGCTATCTATTTGCTGGCGGGCTGCCTGATTTCAGCCCTCACCGCCCTGCTGATGAAATCTCCCTCCCACACATAATCTCTACAGCGAAGGCGTTCTGCCTTCGCTGCTTCGCGTTGCCTGACTTTTGTTTCATAAGACGGTGTCATACTATCGGGTATGTCGTACACCTGTGGAACAAGGAGAAAGAGATGAATAATAAGGGCTCCGGCCTGACCCCGGCTCAGGCACTGGAAAAACTGAACGCGCTGTACGAGCAGTCAGTAAGCGATTTACGTAATGCCATCAGTGACTATATTGAAGACGGTACGCTTCCTGATGTGGAAGCCAGAGCCAACGGCCTGTTTGTCTATCCATCGCTTTCCGTCACCTGGGATGGCAGCGTGACCAACTCCCCCAAAACCCGCGCCTATGGCCGGTTTACGCACGCCGGCTGCTACTCCACAACCGTGACCCGTCCGATGCTGTTTCGCCCCTATCTGGAAGAGCAGTTAACGCTGCTGTATCGGGATTATGACGCCCATATCACCGTAGAGCCTTCGCGCCACGAGATCCCCTATCCCTACGTGATAGATGGCTCCGCCCTGACGCTGGATCGCTCCATGAGCGCCGGGCTGACGCGCCATTTCCCGACCACCGAGCTGTCGCAAATTGGTGATGAGACCGCTGACGGGATCTACCATCCGGCGGAGTATTCCCCCCTTTCGCACTTTGATGCGCGCCGGGTGGATTTCTCGCTGGCGCGTCTGCGCCATTACACCGGCACCCCGGCAGAACATTTCCAGCCGTTTGTGCTGTTCACTAACTACACCCGCTATGTGGATGAGTTCGTGCGCTGGGGATGCAGCCAGATCCTCGATCCGGATAGCCCGTACATTGCCCTCTCCTGCGCAGGCGGGATCTGGATAACCGCCGAGACCGAGGCGCCAGAACAGGCCATTTCTGACCTGGCGTGGAAAAAACACCAGATGCCGGCCTGGCACCTGATCACCGCCGACGGCCAGGGCATCACCCTGATTAACATCGGGGTAGGACCGTCAAATGCCAAAACCATCTGCGATCATCTTGCTGTGCTGCGCCCGGATGTCTGGCTGATGATTGGTCACTGCGGCGGCCTGCGTGAAAGCCAGCTGATTGGCGATTACGTGCTGGCACATGCTTATCTGCGTGATGACCACGTGCTGGATGCCGTCCTGCCTCCGGACATCCCCATTCCAAGCATTGCCGAAGTACAACGCGCGCTCTACGACGCCACGAAAGAGGTGAGCGGTATGCCGGGTGAAGAGGTTAAACAGCGCCTGCGTACCGGTACGGTGGTGACTACCGATGACCGCAACTGGGAATTGCGTTACTCCGCCTCAGCGCTGCGCTTCAACCTGAGCCGCGCGGTGGCCATTGATATGGAAAGCGCCACTATCGCCGCCCAGGGTTACCGTTTCCGCGTCCCTTACGGCACCTTGCTGTGCGTATCCGACAAGCCGTTGCACGGCGAAATCAAGCTGCCCGGGCAGGCGAACCGCTTCTACGAGGGGGCGATCTCCGAACATTTACAGATTGGCATTCGGGCCATTGATCGGCTGCGGGCCGAAGGCGATAAGCTGCACTCGCGCAAACTGCGAACCTTTAACGAGCCGCCGTTTCGCTAATCATAAAAAAGGAGCGTTATGCAAACCCCATCCTCTCTATCCGCGCTGCGCGAATGGCTTCGCGCGCAGAACCTTGACGGCATGATCGTGCCGCGGGCCGATGCCTTTCAAAGCGAATACTGCGCGCCGCACGATGACCAGTTGGCCTGGTTGACCGGCTTTGACGGCTCGGCGGGCCATGCGTTGATCCTCCAGGATCGCGCACTGATGTTCGTCGATGGCCGCTATCAGGTTCAGGTTCGTGAGCAGGTTGATTTAGACGCCTTCGAGATCCTGCATCTGCACAATGATCCGCTGGCCCCCTGGCTGCGCGAGAATCTCCGCCCCGGTGCGCGTATCGCGTTTGAAGCTATGTTGATGACCCCGGCGCAATACGACGCTCTGCGTGCCAGCCAGTGTACGCTGGTGCCGCTGAATGACTCCCCCTTTGACGACATCTGGCACGATCGCCCCCCGGCTCCGGTTGGGGCCATCCGCGAAATGCCCTATGAGTACAACGGGGAGAACAGCGCCGACAAACGCCAGCGCATCGCCGCCCTGCTTGATGCTCACAATACGGATTACCTGGCGATTACCCAGCCGGACAACATCGCCTGGCTGTTGAATGTGCGTGGCAGTGATATTCCAACCAGCCCGGTGCCCAACTCGTTTGCCCTGCTGGGACGCGATGGTCGCGTCGAGTGGTTTGTTAACGCCGACAAGACTCGCTCGCTCTCGCCTGCGCTACTGGCGAGCCTTACCCTCTCTTCAGAAGGTGATTTCCTCTCCCGGAGCCAGCATCTTTCGGCGGGCAAGCGCGTGATGATGGATGCCGATACCGCCCCCGTAGCCCTGCGTTTTGCGGTAGAAAAATCGGGTGAGATCGTCTGGAATGCCGATCCCATCACCCTGATGAAGGCACTAAAAAACCCGGTGGAGCTGGCGGGCTATCGTCAGTCTCACCAGTATGACGGCGCGGCATGGGTTAATTTCCTCGCCTGGCTGGCACGTGAAGTGCCCCGGCGTGAGGCGGCAGGCAATCCGCTCACCGAGCTGGAAGCGCAAGAACAGCAGCTGGCTTTCCGCACGCAACAGCCCGGCTTTATCGAACCCAGTTTTGCCACCATTTCAGCCTCCGCCAGTAATGCGGCAATGTGCCACTACCACTCAAGCGAAAGCACCAACAAGGCCATCACCCACCGCGACTTTTATCTGAACGACTCGGGCGGCCAGTATCATAATGGCACCACCGATGCTACGCGCACTCTGGCCTACGGCCCGCTGAGCGCTCAGTGTCGTCTGCACTATACGGCCGTGCTCAAAGGTTTTCTGTCGATGATGAGCCTGCAGTTCCCGTCCGGCACCCAGGGACACCAGATTGACGCCTTTGCCCGCAGACCTCTGTGGGAGCTGGGTCTCGATTTCGATCACGGCACCGGCCACGGCGTGGGGCATCAATTGCTAATTCATGAAAATCCGCACCGCATCGCGAAAAAGGTCAATCCATGGCCGCTGGTGGCGGGGAATATTATGACCATCGAACCGGGGTACTATCTGGCCGATGCGTATGGCATTCGTATTGAAAACCAGGTGGAAGTGGTAGAGAGTCTGCCGGGCTTTTGCAAATTCGCCTCGCTGACGCTTATCCCGATCGATCTGAGTCAGGTGGAACTGCACCTGCTGAGCGAGCAGGAAAAACAGTGGCTGGACGACTACCACCAGCAGGTGCGGGAGGTACTCATGCCGCTGGTAGAGAGTGAGGCGCAGCAGTGGCTATTTGCCGCAACCGCCCCGATTTAGCGCCAGAAGGGGTAAATTCCCGGACGCAGAAAAGCAAAAAGCCTGCTTAAAAGCAGGCTTTTTAAATTTGGCTCCTCTGACTGGACTCGAACCAGTGACATACGGATTAACAGTCCGCCGTTCTACCGACTGAACTACAGAGGAATCGTGTGAACGGGGCGCATATTATCGATGCCACCCGGCGATGTCAAAGGCAGAATGCACATTTTGAATCGATTGCCGAATTATTCTCCAGTTTGCGCATCTATAAGTCGTTCTTTTGGCGCTTCCCGGACCGGACGCGGGTATTTCCACAGCCAGCGCCCACTCACCATTCGCCAGTAGAAGAACGCGCCGCGTACCGCCCAGTCCAGGAACATCCCCAGCCAGACGCCGACCACACCCCATCCCAGCATGATACCCAGCGTGTACCCGGCCACGACACGACAGCCCCACATACCGAGCATGGAGACCCACATCGCAAAACGTGCATCACGTGCCCCCTTCAGACCGGCAGGCAACACCCAGGAGGCAGCCCAGATCGGCATAAAGGCGGCGTTAAGCCAGATCAGGATCACTACCACATCTTTTACATCCTGCTCATGGGTATAGAAGGAGGCCATCAGACTGGCAAACGGCGCGGTAACCCAGGCGATGGCGGTTAATCCAATGGTCGAGAGCCAGAAAACATGGCGGAGTTGCCGCTCGGCCTGGCCAATCTGCCCTTTGCCCAGGCGCTTACCGGTGATGATGGTGGATGCCGAGCCGAGGGCGTTCCCCGGCAGGTTAATCAGCGCCGCAATGGAAAAGGCGATAAAGTTGCCGGCGATGACGTCGGTGCCCATCCCGGCAACAAACATCTGCGTCAGTAATTTTCCGCTGTTAAACAATACGGATTCAATGCTGGCCGGCACGCCAATACCCATCACCTCCCAGATAATGGCGAAGTTAAGCGGCCGAAAGTAACTCTTCAGGCTGATGCGAAGCGAGGGAGTGAACCCCACCCCCAGCACAGCAATAATAGCAATCGCGCCAATATAGCGAGAGATGGTTAGCCCCAGCCCGGCGCCGATAAAGCCCAGTCCATCCCAGGAGAAAATACCGTAGATCAGCACGCTACTGATCATGATGTTCAGTATGTTCATCCCACCGTTAATCATCAGCGGAATTTTCGTATTCCCTGCCCCACGCAAGGCCCCGCTGCCAATCAGGGCGATGGCGGCCGCCGGATAGCTTAGCACGGTCATTTCCAGATACGAGAGCGCCAGGGCCTTAACCTCGTTTGTCGCCTCCCCCGCCACGATGTTGATGATCTCTTCACCGTAGTAGTGGATCACCGCCGCCAGCACTATCGAGAATAAAGTCATGATCACCAGCGACTGGCGGGCAGCAGCGCGCGCGCGTCGCGGATCGCGCTTTCCGAGGCTGAACGCCACCACCACCGTGGTACCCAGATCAATAGCCGCAAAGAAGGAGATGATGACCATGTTAAAGCTATCTGCCAGGCCCACGCCCGCCATCGCCTCCTTGCCCAGCCAGCTGACAAGGAAGGTACTGAGCACGCCCATCAGCAGTACACAGGTATTTTCCAGAAAGATAGGCACAGCAAGGGGGGTGATTTCACGCCAGAACAGAACCCGATAACTTTTACGTTTGGTATACCAGGGCGTACGCATGACGCGCTGGCGTAAAGCGGAAGTGACGTTCAAAATGGACCTTAGCGAGAAAGTTGAAACTCCATTTCAAATGATGAGGGAGAATAGACGATCCTGCAAAGTATTTTGCAGAAAAAAGTGTGGGTTAATGCGTCAATCTGCTGAATGAATCGTCAGTTAAACAAAATGCGTTAAGATCAGGTTTGACAAAACTTTTTTCGCCGCTAAGATAACGCTCCACAACGATTCCTCTGTAGTTCAGTCGGTAGAACGGCGGACTGTTAATCCGTATGTCACTGGTTCGAGTCCAGTCAGAGGAGCCACATTTAAGAAGCCTGCTTTCGAGCAGGCTTTTTGCTTTTCTGTGACCAGACGGCCTTATGTAAGGCGCAAAAAAAAAGCCCCCCGAACGAATCGGAGGGCCTGGATAGCTGGCGGAGGTTACTCGCTTTTGGCTTCCACGTGCTTCATTTCGCCCATCACTTTCAGCTTTTTCGAGATCTCACGGCGCTCTTTGGAGATCTCAGCGTTTTTGATGATGTAATCATCTACGCGGTCTTCGTAGTCGCTCTTCATGCTGGCGATGATGCCCTGGATAGCTTCAACGCTCATACCCGGTTTGATGTAATCGCTCAGGTTGTCCAGCAGCAGTACGCGCTTCTGGTTGTCACGGATCTTTTTCTCAACGTCCTGAATTTCACGCTGCAGTTTGTTCTTGCGGCGGAACAGGCGGACGAATTCCAGAACATCCTGGAACGAAGGCTTGGTAGTTTCCATTTTTACACCCCTGATAATGTGAGATTCGGATTCGTTTAAACAACCGCTATGGCAGTAACCTTACTGACAGCGATTGCGGATGACAATAATTTTTGCTTTGGTCTTATCATAACCGTAAATGGTGCTGAATCGAAGCAGCAGACATCACTCAACGTAATGGCTGCGCTTTATTTGCGCAGCGCCCGGCAGATTAAGTGCGAAAGCAGTTCCAGTTGACGCGCCAGCTCCATACTCAACCATACATAGCCATGAATAGGCGTTTCCGCCACGTTTTGGCTCTGATGCTCATTAATCAACTCACGCAGTTCGGCAACGATCTCATTCAGCTTTTCGGTATTGGCCAGAATCGGCTGCGGATTGCCTTCATACAGGGCGTGGGCAATAGTGAGCAGCGTTTGCTGGGTCATCTGCTGCGTCTCTTTGAGGGTACGGGCGTTGAGCATCACAAAGTGGCTCTCTCGCGATGCCCAGTGCGCATTGATTTGAAGCTCCAGCATGCAGACCAGATTGCGACTGACGGTCTGGATCCCCTCAAAAATAGACTTCTGGATGTGCGTCTCTTTACTGGCGGGGGTAATAAGACCTCGCATTTTCACTACGTCATTCAGGATGGTTTGCAGGCGCTTTTCCAGGCGCGGGCGCTCAACAAGATTAGGGGAAAAACCAGCCTGATAAACGCGGTTAAAGGCTGTGACGTAGTTAGCCATCTGAATGCGCCAGTGCAAAAATGCCCGCTGCGGCCAGATACCCGTGAAGAGCATTGCCAGCAGTGAACCCAGTATCACATCGCCGCTTCGCCACAATGCCGTATTCATATCCCCCGTGGGCGCACCGACAACCACCGCCAGGGTGATGCCAATCAGCAGTGCCTGGTAAGGTTTTTTACCCAGCGCCAGCCAGCCGCAAAGGAACATCGCCGCCGCACACCAGAGCAACATCAAGGGCAGTGAATAGAGCTCCAGCTTCAGGGCAATCAGGCCCAGCGCCGAGCCTAAGATAGTGCCGCCGATACGTTCAAACGCCCTGGGTACCACATTACCCCAGAAAGAGATTGGCCCCATAATTACCACCAGGGTAATGAGCGGCCACGTCCCTTCCGGCACATGCAGTAGGCGCACAAGCAGGAAAGTGAGGATAAACGCCAGCGCGATGCGGCATCCATGCACCACGCGGTAATGACGATAGAGACGAATTTCAGACGAGGTTAATGGTTTATCGGGGCGCACACCCGCTCTCCAGCCATTGAATAAAGTCTGATTGTAACTGGTTTTCTGCCGTAGAGGGGTCTGCGGCAGAAAAACCCTTTAGATTCTATGCCTAAAGGTTACTAACCCGCTTTGTGCTGTACCGGAATATACATTTCGATATCCCAGTAGCCGTCGGCATTACCGTCGTTGAGGTAGCGCTCAAAGCAGGGTTTTGGCGCGATCTGGTAGCGGTTGTCCTCCAGCAAGCTGGCGAACAGATGATTCCAGGGCGTCGCGAAATCGTGATTTTCGACACGGGCAGTGGCAGAGGCGTATTCGCCTTCGGCGACCTCGGTCAGGATCACCCCTTCGCTATTGGCAGGCAGCGTAAAATCGTCGGCGACGCGGACGACGGTGTCGCAGCGCAGTTTTTCCGCAGGCACTTCATCAGGGTTATCGTAATAGACCGCCAGCCATTCCTGTGAGGGAATGTCATGACCGTCGACCCACATAACAAGCTGTTCGAACCCCTGTTTTACCGTCTGCTCCCACGGTCCGACCAAGTGAAAACCCGCGATTTTACGTTTAGGTTGACGCGAAATGTTATAGTCCATGCTGCCTCCTTTATCACTGTATATTCATACACTATAAAGCAGTAAAAAGCGGTGTGACAAACGTGAAGTGTTTATTATGCGAGCAGACTCGCAGAGTCGCCAGTCTGCTCGCAGGCAGGTTATATTTTGTGGTGAATATAGTCGCTCAGTCGCGAGAACATCCCCCCCTTCCCGACAGGCTCAAGGGTGACCAGCGGCCAGTGCGCCACCACTTTGTCGCGATCGTATAAAGCGATTTCGCCGACACGCTGATGCGCAGCAATGGGCGCTTCAAGCTCTTTTTTATCCAGGACATAGCGCGCTTTAATATTGGCCACTTCCGCCTTCGGCAGCGCCAGCCAGAAGTCCTGATCGGTACCCAGCGCAATCTTCTCTTTATCGCCGTACCAGATGCGCTCGGTTCCTACTTGCTTGCCGCTGCGCAGGATCTGCACAGTATCAAAGTTCTGCTGGCCCCAGTGCAGCAGCTTGCGCGCCTGATCTTCACGCGCTTTCGGGCTTTCGGCACCCATCACAACGGCGATAAGACGTCGCTGCCCATCCACCGCAGAGGCGATCAGGTTAAAGCCGGCACCGGAGGTGTGGCCGGTTTTAAGACCATCAACATCAAGATTTTTATCCCATAACAGACCGTTACGGTTTTGCTGGGTAATACCGTTCCAGGTGAGGCTCTTCTCGCTATACATGTGATAAAACGCCGGCTCACCATGAATAATCGCGCGAGAGAGTACTGCCAGGTCGTAAGCCGAGCTGTGCTGCCCCGGCGCATCCAGGCCATGCACGGTTTCGAAATGGGTGTCGCGCAGATTCAGTTTCTGCACATAATCGTTCATCATTTTCACAAACTGCGGCTGCCCGCCTGCCACATGATCGGCCAGCGCCACGCAGGCGTCGTTTCCGGAATCGACAATTAAACCGCGGCTTAAATCCCGTACGGTAATGCGATCGCCGGGTTTGATAAACATCAGTGAGGAACCGTCGAAAACGGGATTCCCTTTGGCCCAGGCATCGCGCCCCACGGTGACCACATCGTCGGCAGAGATACGGTGACTATCAATCGCGCGATCGACAACATAGCCGGTCATCAGCTTAGTGAGGCTGGCCGGGTTACGTTGCTGATGTTCGTTGCCCGCCGTTAAAACTTGCCCGGTCGTATAATCCATCAACACCCATGATCCTGCCTGTATAGCAGGCGGTTGCGGCGCATAATCAATCGGGTCGGCAGCCAGCGCGGATGAAATACTTACAGCGAGCAAAGAAACTGCAATAAACAGACGGCGTTTCAACGGTATATCCTCAGGTCATTTAAAATCGTTAGCCTTTTTACGGAAGTTCTGATGTCGATACCTGGATAAATTGCAATGAAATGTGACAGAGCGCAGATTTTTTTGCGAGGCAGGTCCGCAATTTTCACCTTTTCGACCGCTTTTTCTTCGGCGTGCCTGAGCGGATGGTTTACTATAGAGGGTGACTTACAAACAGGATGGTATTACTGGTGTCTGACTCCGCCGCGCTGATGACGCTCCATAAACAAGCGCTTGATTGTTTATAGTTGCTAATAGTAAGGGATTTTGGGTGATGCTGCCAACTTACTGATTTAGTGTATGATGGTGTTTTTGAGGTGCTCCAGTGGCTTCTGTTTCTATCAGCTGTCCCTCCTGTTCAGCTACTGACGGGGTGGTGCGTAACGGCAAAAGCACCGCCGGACATCAGCGCTATCTCTGCTCTCACTGCCGTAAAACATGGCAACTGCAGTTCACTTACACCGCTTCTCAACCCGGTACGCACCAGAAAATCATTGATATGGCCATGAATGGCGTTGGATGCCGGGCAACCGCCCGCATTATGGGCGTTGGCCTCAACACGATTTTACGTCACTTAAAAAACTCAGGCCGCAGTCGGTAACCTCGCGCATACAGCCGGGCAGTGACGTCATCGTCTGCGCGGAAATGGACGAACAGTGGGGCTATGTCGGGGCTAAATCGCTCCAGCGCTGGCTGTTTTACGCGTATGACAGGCTCCGGAAGACGGTTGTTGCGCACGTATTCGGTGAACGCACTATGGCGACGCTGGGGCGTCTTATGAGCCTGCTGTCACCCTTTGACGTGGTGATATGGATGACGGATGGCTGGCCGCTGTATGAATCCCGCCTGAAGGGAAAGCTGCACGTAATCAGCAAGCGATATACGCAGCGAATTGAGCGGCATAACCTGAATCTGAGGCAGCACCTGGCACGGCTGGGACGGAAGTCGCTGTCGTTCTCAAAATCGGTGGAGCTGCATGACAAAGTCATCGGGCATTATCTGAACATAAAACACTATCAATAAGTTGGAGTCATTACCTGGCTGGTCAATGCAGCCCCGGATGACAAAGGATATTGTCCTGAATGCACTTCTGATGGCCGTGTGGCGACGTAATCCTCAAAAGCAGGTGCTGGTTCATCCTGATCAAGGCAGTCAGTACACAAGCTATGAGTGGCAGTCGTTCCTGAAATCACACGGGCTGGAGGGCAGTATGAGCCGTCGCGGTAACTGTCATGACAACGCAGTCGCAGAAAGTTTTTTCCAGCTACTGAAACGTGAACGGATAAAGAAAAAGATCTACGGAACGCGAGAAGAAGCTCGCGGTGATATTTTTGATTACATCGAAATGTTTTATAACAGTAAGCGTCGGCATGGTTCGAGTGATCATATGCCACCAACTGAATACGAAAAACAATATTATCAGCGGCTCGGAAGTGTCTAGATTATCTGTGGCGATTCAGAAGGGACCGTTGTGGTTGTTGGAGGTACGGTTAACTTCGGACTTGGTGAATTTGTTGCCATCAAAGTTAAACGGACGAACTGTATTACGGATATCAACCCATGCTTCCTTCGCCCTATCCGCTCAGAAGCAGATAAGAAGCGAGAGGAAGCAGAAACAAATCTCAGAACATGCCTTGCTGGCACCGGTGCTGGTATCACGCCTCTTGCTGCAAAGAGCATCTATGACGCAATCGCCGCCGGGAAGGTTCCTGGCATCCGAATCGAATAGCCGCCTGAGGGCGGTTTCTTTTTGCCTGGAGAATTATGATGATTGACACCAGTCTGATACCCGAAAAAGAAGTGATGAGTACACTCGGTGTTTCATCACGTCAAACCATCTGGAACTACACGCACCAGCACGGATTCCCGAAGCCGGTACGGACGCATCCAAAGGCTTACCTGCGCACAGCTTTTGAGCAGTGGCTACTCAATGGCGGCGTTAACCAGAAATGTTCCTGATGTGCCAGAAGAGCTTATCAGCGTGGAGTTCATACGCTTTGCGCTGAGCCTCTATCCAGTCGTGTTTGTTGTACACCGCCATAACCCCGCCAAGTTCATGCCCGAGCATTCTTTCAGTAACGTGTGGCTCGACATCCATTTCAGACAGCCTTGTTGCCAGCGTCCTGCGGAAATCGTGAGTTCGCCAGTAGCCGAGGTCCATCCCTCCCCTTATTCGATTTATGAACCGGTTAGCGGCCGCAATGCTGATCGGTTCGTTAATCTCTTCTCCAGGGAAAAGAACATCCTTATAAGTGGTCATGGCCTTTTCAAGGAATGGCTGCATTTGCTCGAAGATAGGGCGGCGGATCACGTTGCCCATCTTGCTGTGCTCTTTCGGTACGGTCCATACCATGTCATGCAGGTCGAACTCTGCTTTGGTGGCCAGCCTGAGCTCGGAAAGTCTTGCTCCCCAAAGTATCAGCATCTGGTGAAGAAGCTTGTTTGAAGTTGAGGCCCGGCTCCTTTCTATCTCAAGCCATATCAGCGCCAGTTCGTTATAAGACAGCACTCGGTCACCCACTGCAGCGCGGGAGCCAAAGTCTCGCGGCTGGATACTCATAATTGCGCAACTATCTATAACCTGTCGCCGCATGCACCAACTGATAGCCGAACGCAACTGACTGAGCACCTGCCTTGCCCGACGAGGATTGTCCCTCTCTTCTTCCGTGAGAAGGTCAACCCACTGTTTCACAGTGATCGACGATGCAGGTCGATTTGGAAAAGCGCCTCGCATACGCTTCATTACCGTTGACTGGTACAGTGCCTGGGTCTTTTCTCTCAGAGACGTTTTAACGTAATTGTCGAACCAGTAATCAAGGCACTCGGCTACCGTTATGGCATCCCCGGTCTTCTCATCGAAGTAAGTGCGCGGATCCGTACCAGCAAAATATAGGTTTCGCAACTCAGCTGTTATCTGCCTGGCATCCTTCAGCGCTACTGACGGGTACCGGCCAATGCCAAGACGCTGCGGTTTTCCATGCCACCTGTACCGGTACTGAAACTGGATAACCCCCTTAGGCGAAATACGGACGCTAAGCCCATCGGCATCAGCCACTTCTTGTGGGCCCGAATATGGTTTACCATGAATGGTACGCAGTTTTGTGTCGCTGATAGCCATAGATAATATTTGGTACGCTCAGAATTAGTGGTTTGGTACTCTTCTGGTACGCAATATCACATGGACATCAAGGCACAGTAAACAACTATATTTAACGTTCGTGGACAAACTCAGATAAGGAAAGGGTTGTTTTTCGAGTGATAACAGCAAGTTAATTAACTAATGTGGACAGAGCTAGACAATGGCAGACACCGATAAACAACCTACCTTCCTTTTCCACGATTACGAAACCTTTGGCACCAGCCCGTCGCTGGACCGCCCTGCCCAGTTTGCAGCTATCCGAACCGATGCCGACTTCAACATTATCGGCGAGCCGGAAGTGTTCTGGTGCAAACCAGCAGACGACTATCTGCCTCAACCCGGCGCAGTGATGGTGACAGGCATTACGCCGCAGGAAGCTCGCGCTAAAGGGGTTACCGAAGCGGAGTTTGCCCGCCGTATTCATGATCTGTTTACCGTACCCAATACCTGCGTGGTGGGTTATAACAACGTGCGCTTCGATGATGAAGTGACGCGCAACATTTTCTACCGCAACTTCTACGATCCTTACGCCTGGAGCTGGCAAAATCGCAACTCCCGCTGGGACCTGCTGGATGTGATGCGCGCATGCTACGCCCTGCGTCCGCAGGGGATCACCTGGCCTGAAAACGATGAAGGGCTGCCCAGTTTTCGACTTGAGCATCTGACCCGCGCTAACGGTATCGAACACAGTAATGCCCACGATGCGATGGCGGATGTTTACGCCACCATTGCCATGGCAAAGCTGGTGAAAGCTCACCAGCCGAAGCTGTTCGATTATCTGCTGAGCCACCGCAGTAAGCAGAAACTGACTACCCTAATCGACGTTCCGCAAATGAAACCCCTGGTCCATGTCTCGGGGATGTTTGGCGCCTGGCGGGGTAATACCAGCTGGGTAGCCCCTCTGGCCTGGCACCCGGAAAACCGTAACGCGGTGATTATGGTAGACCTGGCGGGGGACATCTCTCCCCTTCTGGAACTAGATAGCGATACCCTGCGCGAGCGGCTGTATACGCCTAAAGATGAACTGGGCGACGAGTCCGCCGTGCCGGTGAAGCTGCTGCATGTCAATAAATGCCCGGTACTGGCGCAGGCGAATACCCTGCGTCCGGAAGATGCTGACCGGCTGGGTATCGACCGTCAGCGCTGTCTGGATAATCTGAAGGTGCTTCGCGAGAATCCCCAGGTGCGTGAGAAAGTGGTGGCAATTTTCGCCGAAGCCGAACCTTTTACGCCATCAGATAACGTGGATGCCCAGCTTTATAACGGCTTCTTCAGCGATGCGGACCGTGCGGCAATGAACATCGTTCTGCAAACCGAACCACGTAATCTGCCCGCGCTGGATTTGACCTTTGCCGATGCGCGTATAGAGAAGCTTATCTTTAATTACCGTGCCCGTAACTTTCCCGGCACGCTGGATGAAGACGAGCAGGCGCGCTGGCTACAGCATCGTCGCAACGTCTTCACGCCTGAGTTCTTGCAGGCTTATGCCCAGGAGCTGGAGATGCTCTACGGTCAGTATGAAGGGAATAACGAGAAGCTTGGGCTACTGAAGGCGCTTTATCAATACGCCCAGGAGATCGTCTAATTACGCCCTCCCGTGGCCGGGAGGGCGTTTGGGTCAGGCCTTCTGAACGGTGATGCTCCACGCGGCATCACCCACCTGCTGATAATCTGTGATCGCGTGGCCCTCTTCTGCCGCCCATTGTGGGATGGCTTCTGTCGCCTGCGTGCAGTCGAATTCGATAATCAATTCATCACCGCTGGCCATCTCAGCCAGCGCGGCTTTTGCTTCAATCAGAGGAAACGGGCAAACCTGCGTCACCACATCCAGTTTTTTAATCGCCATAACAGCTCCTGTTATTCATCAGGCCGTCGCAGCCGCAAGTTTCGCTTTGCGTTGCGGACGGACATATAAAAACCATGACGCAGTCCATACGCCAAGGATCATAAAGGCCAGACCAATCCAGCCCTGCCAGGTCATCATTGCCGTCATGACCAGGCCATTGCCGATAGAGCAACCACCGGCCATACTGGCGCCAACTCCCATCAGCATGCCACCCAGGCCGCTGCGTAGCGTGGTTTGCGCATCTGCGGCGCGTACACGAAACTCGCGGCTGGCTTTCGCGGCAATAAAGGAACCCAGGAAAATCCCCAGCACCAGGAAGACGCCCCAGTTCAGGAACTTGCTCTGTCCGGCTACCAGGAACTGCAGAATATTGGCTGTCGGGGAAGTCACCCCTAAACCGAACATACGCCCTGTCGCCTCGCTCAGTGGCCATGCCAGCAGCGCGATCAAACCAATGAGAACGGCGGTGACAAAGGGATGCCAGCGCTTTTCAAACAGCAAGTGAGCAAGACCGGTACGGCGCGGCGGCAATGACGCGACCTTAAGCTTAGGTTTACGCAGCTCTTTGCTTACAGCCCAGAGCGTGACCACCAGTAACAGCGCAATCAACGGCCAGACAGAGAAACCAAAGGTCTCGGCAATAGAGTTGTGCCCGGTACTGTAAGTTTTTAGCACCTGATTGAGGCCATCCGCATGGGGTGAACGCATTACCGCGCTCAGCAGCATATAGGTGAAGAGCGCAATCCAGCTGCCGATCAACCCTTCGCCAGCGCGATACCAGGTTCCGGTGGCACAGCCGCCTGCATAGACGATACCCAGGCCAAAGATATAGCCCCCCACCACGGTACCAAGCCACGGAAAGGTGCCGGCATCATACTGCACCAGCCCCATCTGAATGAGCGCAAATACGCCCAGGCTCTGAATGGAGATAGCAATTAAGAGGGCGTAAAACATGCGGTTGTTTTTCGCAATGTACATGTCGCGAAAACCGCCGGTGAGACAGAACCGCCCACGCTGCATAACAAAACCCAGCAGCGCGCCGCAGAAGAGTCCGCTAAAGATCATAGAGAGCATAATTATTAATAAGCCAGCAAAACATCAGGAGGCAAATTATTAATGACTCGCCGGGCAGGGACAAATAACCAAATGTTCCTGGTTAGAACCTTTAGTTATTTCAGATATAAAAAAACCGGAGGCGATGTCTCCGGTTTTTATTATTCAACGCTATCGATTATGCAACGTCTTCGTACTGCGGTACCGGGTTACGGAAGCTTTTGGTCACGCAAGCCAGATAAACCAGACCGATACCACCCCAGATCAGACCCAGAACCATGGAGCTCTCTTCCAGGTTAACCCACAGTGCACCCACAGTCAGGGCACCACAAACTGGCAGAATCAGGTAGTTAAAGTGGTCTTTCAACGTCTTGTTACGCTTCTCACGGATCCAGAACTGCGAGATAACCGAGAGGTTAACGAAGGTAAAGGCCACCAGCGCACCGAAGTTGATCAGCGCGGTTGCGGTTACCAGGTCAAAGTTGATGGCCAGCAGTGCGATCGCACCGACCAGCAGCACGTTCCATGCCGGGGTACGCCATTTCGGATGAACATAACCGAAGAAGCGCGTCGGGAACACACCATCGCGGCCCATCACGTACATCAGACGAGAAACCCCTGCGTGTGCAGCCATACCGGATGCCAGAACGGTCACGCTGGAGAAGATCAGCACGCCCCACTGGAAGGTTTTACCCGCAACGTACAGCATGATTTCTGGCTGTGACGCGTCCGGATCTTTAAAGCGAGAGATATCCGGGAAGTACAGCTGCAGGAAGTAGGAAGCACCGATAAAGATCAGGCCGCCAATCAACGCCGTCAGGAAGATGGCACGCGGAATCACGCGCTCTGCGTCTTTGGTCTCTTCAGACAACGAGGAGATACCATCGAAGCCGAGGAACGAGAAGCAGAGAATGGTCGCGCCGGTAATCATCGGCACAACGTGCGCCCCTTCAGACCAGAACGGACGGGTGCTGGTGAGCGTACCTGCCCCTTCACCGTGGGAAACGCCATAAATGATCAGACCCACGATAACCGCCACAATACCCATCTGCAGAATAACGATCAGGGTATTGAAGTTAGCAACGGTTTTGATGCTGCGCAGGTTAGAGATGGTCATAAAGGCCACCAGCGCCACAACGAAAATCCACGACGGTATAGAAGGTACCAGCGCTTCGAAGTAAATTTTAGCCAGCAGAATGTTGATCATCGGCATGAACAGGTAGTCCAGCAGAGATGACCAGCCCACCATAAAGCCAACAGCCGGGCTAATGGATTTCTGAGCATAGGTGTATGCAGAGCCTGCAGACGGGAAACGGCGAACCAGTTTACCGTAGCTCAGCGCTGTAAAGAGAATCGCGACCAGCGCAAAGGCGTACGCCGTTGCAACGTGACCGTCAGTAAGGCCTGATACGATACCGAATGTATCGAACAGCGTCATTGGCTGCATGTAGGCAAGGCCCATCATAACAACCGGAATCAACGTAAGGGTTTTACGTAATTCCACGCGAGAGGTGTTTGGAGTTGCGTTATGCGACATAGTTAATCTCCTTTACGGTGATAACCGCCACGTAAGCGAAAAATTGCCCCATTTCGTTTATTCCTCAGCGACAACAACTGTCGGATTTTAGTAAATATCTATCCGGTACGAAGCCCGGCCTCTTGGTTTTAGTTTCGTTTCGTACATGCAAAAAAAAATAACCGACGCCTTTTATATCGTCGATTATTCATTTGTTTGCAGCGGCGGCATTTTGCCCCATCTGCTGGCAGTAATGCAATAGATTGCGAAGGCATGCAAAACTTTATTTGATCTAACTGGCTGATTTTTCGACGCCAGCTGCTGCATAAACTGCAGCAATAGCACTATTTGCTAAAATCTCTTGCCGCCACCATGCACTGGCAAGCCCCGCAGTTTGCTCATTCCAGCCTATCCATACCGACTCATCACTGGTCTGTGCTAAAACCTGCTTTTCTATTAGCGCTCCGCTTTCTATAAAGCGCTGGGCTAAATAGCGAGGCAGATAACCGCAACCGAGGCCGTTTATTTGCAGTTCGAGTTTAGTTTTAAAGTCAAAGACGGTGATGGCCTCTTGATCGTCGAGCAGTTGAGACGAAACCGCACAGCCAGGCAAACTATTATCTCCCACCACGATAGCGCGGTAATTTTTAATAACGCGTCGGTTAATAGGTTCGGCTTCCTGAGCCAGGGGGTGATGCGGCGCCACCACGAAGACCTGCTCCAGTTTACCAAGACAGGCAAAGCCAAAGGCACTGAGCTGGGGAGGTTCATGGAGTGCACCGACGATAATGTCCGCCCGGCCCTGAATTAGTGCCTCCCAGGACCCGGCCAGCACGCCGTTGATAAATTTCAGCCGGGTGACGCTATGGCGCGCATAAAAAGCCTCGATCAGCGGAGCCAGTAACGAAAACGGAAAGGTATCATCCACGCCAATGACCAGTTCGTTTTCCCATCCCTGGTGCAGTTTAATGGCCTGTTTTTCCAGCTCACGCACGGCGTGCAGTACATCCCGCCCTTTCTCCAGCAGCATTTGCCCGGTACGGGTAAAGCGGGCGCGGTGCCCGGTACGATCGAGGATCTGGATATTGAGATCGCTTTCCAGCTTGTGCACGGTATAGCTGAGCGCCGAGGGCGTTTTAAACAGTTTTGCCGACGCAGCGGCAAAACTGCCCTCTTTTTCCAGCGCATCGAGGATGATAAGAACATCCAGCAGTGGTTTCATGCTTCCCCCTTGTGGCGCAATTGCCTCCGCGGGCTGCATCACTCCATCGGCATAACCAGCGGATCGGGAAATTGATACTCAAATCCCAGTTCGTGACAGATACGGTTACCATCAATCACTTTGCCTTTTCTTTCGCCCTGCGCATCGTGGAAATGCGGAGGTTCCAGACCAAGCTGACGCGCCATAACCGGGTAGAAGGCGCTACGAGCGGGATGAGAGGGCGCACATATATTATAGATGTGTCCGCCTTTTGGAGCCTGCAAAAGCAGGGTAATTGCCGCGATGACATCTTCAAGATGCACAAGATTAACGCCATGTTGCCCGTCCGGCGCCGTTTTACCCGCAAAGAAACGACCCGGGTGCCGCCCCGGCCCGACCAGGCCGGCAAGACGCAGGATATCAACCTGTGTACCCGGTAAATTGTGCAGCCAGTCTTCCAGGTCTTTTAATACCCGTCCGCTCGCGGTGACCGGCGCGCGCGGACTGTCCTCTTTTACCGTTCCTTCGGTATCGCCATAGACCGAGGTTGAACTGGTAAAGATAATGCGTGGAATATCATGGGCCAGGGCGCTGTCGACAATCTCCTGCATCGCCTGCAGGTAGAATCCGTCTCCCGGTCCGGTTCGGCGGGCGGGCAGCGTAATGACCAGCGCGTCGACATTCATCAACGTATCCAGATCGTCGGCATCGCAGATAAGCTCTGGCTCCAGGCGCAATTCGACCCCTTCGATACCCCACATCCGCGCGGCTTCCACGCCGTCTGCAGTGGTTTTGCTGCCCGTCACCTGCCAGCCTCTTGCCGTTAATGACATCGCCAGCGGCATCCCTAACCACCCTAAACCGACAATTGCGACCTTTTTCATCCGTCTTCTCCTGACATTTACGCGTCTCTGTTAAGGCTACGCCAGCCGTCCGGAACTGACAATTCATAGCTACAATATGAAATGAATTAATGATTAAAAAAAGCCCTTGCTTTCAGTGACACAAGTGGTTTAGGTTAAAAGACATCACATGAATAAGCATTCATCGAGAATTTTATGACACGCGTTCCATTTAAACACCACCATCATCACCATCATCCTGACTAGTCTTTCAGGCGATGTGTGCTGGAAGACATTCAGATCTTCCAGTGGTGCATGAACGCAAGAAAAGCCCCCGGAAGATCTTCTTCCGGGGGCTTTTTTTTGGATCGTATTCAGACAGGTTAAAACAGGATCACGAGGAACCAACAATGTTAGATAATTCACGTTTACGCATAGCTATTCAGAAATCAGGCCGTTTGAGCGATGATTCACGCGAGCTTCTGGCGCGCTGCGGCATTAAAATTAACCTGCACACACAGCGCCTGATCGCGCTGGCAGAGAATATGCCGATTGATATTCTGCGCGTACGTGATGACGATATTCCAGGCCTGGTGATGGATGGCGTGGTGGATCTGGGGATTATTGGCGAGAACGTGCTGGAAGAAGAGCTACTGACCCGCCGTGCGCAGGGTGAGGATCCGCGTTACTTTACGCTACGTCGTCTGGACTTCGGCGGTTGCCGCCTGTCGCTGGCAACCCCGGCTGACGAAGCCTGGGACGGCCCGGCCTCCCTAAACGGTAAGCGCATCGCCACCTCTTATCCGCACCTGCTGAAGCGTTACCTCGACCAGAAAGGGGTGCAATTTAAATCCTGTCTGTTGAATGGTTCAGTTGAGGTCGCGCCGCGCGCCGGACTGGCCGATGCCATCTGTGACCTGGTTTCCACCGGTGCGACCCTCGAGGCTAATGGCCTGCGTGAAGTGGAAGTCATGTTCCGTTCAAAAGCCTGTCTGATTCAGCGCGATGGCGAGATGCCTGATGCCAAACAGCAGCTGATTGACCGCCTGCTGACCCGTATCCAGGGCGTTATCCAGGCGCGTGAATCCAAATACATCATGATGCACGCCCCGACCGAGCGTCTGGACGAAGTGATTGCCCTGCTGCCGGGTGCCGAGCGCCCAACCATTCTTCCGCTGGCAGGCGATCAGCAGCGCGTAGCAATGCACATGGTGAGCAGCGAAACCCTCTTCTGGGAAACTATGGAAAAACTGAAATCGCTGGGTGCCAGTTCTATCCTGGTGCTGCCTATTGAGAAGATGATGGAGTAATGCCCATGAGCTTTAACACAATCATCGACTGGAATAGCTGTAGTGCCGCGCAGCAAGGAGAATTACTGATGCGCCCGGCGATCTCCGCCTCCGACAGCATTACCCGTACCGTTGCGGAGATTCTCGAAAACGTCAAAAAACGTGGCGATGACGCACTGCGTGAATACAGTGCTAAGTTCGATAAAACCGAGGTGCGTGCCCTGAAGGTCAGTGCGGAAGAGATTGATGCCGCCAGCGCGCGCCTGAGCGATGAACTGAAGCAGGCGATGGCCGTTGCTGTAAAGAATATCGACACCTTCCACACGGCGCAGAAACTGCAAAACGTCGATATCGAAACCCTGCCAGGCGTGCGCTGCCAGCAGGTAACCCGCCCGATTGACTCTGTCGGCCTTTATATCCCGGGGGGCTCAGCCCCTCTCTTTTCTACCGTATTAATGCTGGCGACCCCGGCACGCATTGCAGGTTGCCGTAAAGTGGTGCTCTGTTCTCCTCCGCCAATTGCCGATGAGATCCTCTATGCCGCACAACTGTGCGGCGTGCAGGAAATCTTCAACGTGGGTGGCGCGCAGGCTATCGCAGCGCTGGCGCTGGGCACCGATTCGATTCCTCGCGTGGATAAGATCTTTGGCCCTGGCAATGCCTTCGTGACCGAAGCCAAGCGCCAGGTGAGCCAGCGTCTGGACGGCGCGGCCATTGATATGCCTGCCGGCCCTTCTGAAGTGCTGGTGATCGCCGACAGCGGTGCCACGCCTGACTTTGTTGCCTCCGATCTCCTGTCGCAGGCAGAGCACGGCCCCGATTCTCAGGTGATCTTACTGACGCCGGATGCGGGCATGGCACAACGCGTGGGCGAAGCCGTAGAGCGCCAGCTGGCCGATCTCCCCCGTGCAGAGACGGCCCGCCAGGCGTTATCTGCCAGCCGTCTGATTGTGGCCAGTGACCTGGCCCAGTGCGTGGCGATCTCTAACCTCTATGGACCAGAGCACCTGATCATTCAGACCCGCAACGCCCGTGACCTGGTCGACAGCATTACCAGCGCTGGATCGGTATTTCTGGGCGACTGGTCACCCGAATCCGCTGGCGATTACGCCTCGGGGACGAACCACGTGCTGCCAACCTATGGTTATACCGCTACCTGCTCCAGCCTGGGACTGGCGGATTTCCAGAAACGGATGACCGTGCAGGAACTCTCTCGTGAAGGCTTCGCCTCCCTGGCGGCGACCATCGAAATCCTGGCCGCTGCAGAACGCCTGACCGCCCATAAGAATGCCGTTACGCTGCGCGTTGCAGCCCTGAAGGAGCAAGCATGAACATTGAAGAGCTGGCCCGCGACAACGTCCGCGCGCTGACCCCGTATCAGTCTGCTCGTCGTCTGGGCGGAAGCGGCGATGTCTGGCTGAATGCCAATGAATTCCCCACACCTGTGGAGTATCCCCTCACCCAACAAACGCTCAACCGCTATCCGGAATGCCAGCCAAAGGCGGTTATTGAAAATTATGCCGCTTATGCCGGCGTAAAGCCGGAGCAGGTGCTGGTTAGCCGGGGCGCTGACGAAGGCATCGAACTGCTGATTCGCGCGTTCTGTGAGCCAGGCAAGGACGCGGTGCTCTACTGCCCGCCAACCTACGGTATGTATAGCGTGAGCGCCGAAACCTTCAATGTGGAACTGCGCAAAGTGGCTGCCCGCGACGACTGGCAGCTCGATTTGCAGGCTATCGCCGATAATCTGGACGGCGTGAAGGTGGTGTTTGTCTGCAGCCCGAATAATCCGACCGGGCAACTGATCAACCCGCAGGATATCCGCACCCTGCTGGAGATGACTCGCGGGAAAGCACTGGTGGTGGCAGACGAAGCTTATATCGAGTTTTGCCCGCAGGCGACGCTGGCAGGCTGGCTGGATGAGTATCCGCACCTGGTGATCTTGCGTACATTATCGAAAGCCTTCGCCCTCGCCGGGCTGCGCTGTGGATTTACCCTGGCCAATAAACCGGTAATTGACCTGCTGATGAAGGTCATCGCACCCTATCCGCTCTCTACGCCAGTTGCTGATATCGCGGCCCAGGCGCTGGCTCCGCAGGGCATTAACGCGATGCGTGACCGCGTGGCGCAGATCCTTGTTGAACGTCAGTACCTGGTGAACGCTTTAAAGTCCATTCCCTGCGTTGAACAGGTATTCGATTCGGAAACGAACTACATCCTGGTGCGCTTTACCGCCTCCAGCTCAGTATTTAAATCTTTGTGGGATCAGGGCATTATCTTACGGGATCAAAATAAACAACCTTCCCTGAGCGGCTGCCTGCGCATCACCATCGGCACCCGTGAAGAGAGCCAGCGCGTTATCGACGCCCTGAATGCGGAGAAAGTATGAGCCAGAAGACCCTCTTTATCGATCGTGACGGCACCCTTATTTCGGAGCCCCCCAGCGATTATCAGGTCGATCGTTTCGACAAACTGGCCTTTGAAGCCGACGTGATCCCTACTCTGCTGAAGCTGCAGAAAGCCGGTTTCAAACTGGTGATGATCACCAATCAGGATGGGCTGGGTACCGTCAGCTTCCCGCAGGCAGACTTTGACGGCCCGCATAACCTGATGATGCAGATCCTCTCCTCGCAGGGGGTGGTGTTCGATGACGTGCTTATCTGTCCGCACCTGCCGGCGGATAATTGCGAATGCCGTAAGCCGAAGGTCAAGCTGGTAGAGCAGTATCTGGCAGACGCGGTACTCGATAAGGCTAACAGCTATGTCATTGGCGACCGCGCCACCGACATTCAGTTGGCGGAGAACATGGGCATCGCTGGCCTGCGTTACAACGCTAACGACCTTAACTGGGCCATGATTGGCGAACAACTCACGAAACGCGACCGCTACTCTCACGTTGAGCGTAATACCAAAGAGACGCAAATTGATGTGAAGGTCTGGCTGGATCGCGAAGGCGGTAGCAAAATCCACACCGGCGTCGGTTTTTTTGACCATATGCTGGATCAGATCTGTACCCACGCCGGTTTTCGCATGGAGATTGCCGTTAAAGGTGACCTTTATATTGACGATCACCACACCGTCGAAGATACCGGTCTGGCGTTGGGCGAAGCCCTCAAGCTGGCGCTGGGGGACAAGCGTGGCATCAACCGCTTTGGTTTTGTGCTGCCCATGGATGAGTGTCTGGCACGCTGTGCCCTCGACATTTCGGGTCGGCCGCACCTGGAATACAAAGCCGATTTTACCTATCAGCGCGTAGGCGACCTGAGCACCGAGATGGTAGAGCACTTCTTCCGTTCACTCTCCTACACCATGGGTGTAACCCTACACCTGAAAACCAAAGGGAAGAACGATCACCACCGCGTAGAGAGCTTGTTTAAAGCCTTCGGCCGTACGCTGCGCCAGGCTATTCGTGTGGAAGGTGACGCCCTGCCGTCGTCGAAGGGAGTGCTGTAATGAATGTGGTGATCCTTGATACCGGCTGCGCCAATCTGAACTCGGTAAAATCGGCCATTGCCCGTCACGGTTATGACCCCGTGGTGAGCCGTGATGCCGATATTGTGCTGCGCGCCGACAAACTGTTTTTACCCGGCGTGGGCACCGCCCAGGCCGCGATGGACCAGATCCACGAGCGTGAGTTAGTCGAACTCATCAAAGCCTGCACCCAACCGGTATTGGGTATCTGCCTCGGCATGCAGCTTCTGGGTCGCCGTAGCGAAGAGAGTAACGGCGTGGATTTGCTGGATATTATCGAGCAGGACGTCCCCAAAATGACCGACCACGGTCTGCCGCTGCCGCATATGGGCTGGAACCGCGTCAACCCGAAAGCGGGTAATCGCCTGTTCCAGGGCATTGAGGATGGCGCATATTTCTACTTTGTGCACAGTTACGCCATGCCAGTGAACACTTACACCATTGCCCAGTGCCAATACGGCGAAGCATTTACCGCAGCGGTGCAGAAAGATAACTTCTATGGCGTGCAGTTCCACCCGGAGCGGTCGGGTGCCGCAGGCGCACAGCTGCTGAAAAACTTCCTGGAGATGTAATGATTATTCCAGCATTAGATTTGATTGACGGCACCGTTGTTCGTCTGCACCAGGGCGACTACGGCCAGCAGCGCGATTATGGCAAGGATCCGCTGCCGCGTTTGCAAGATTATGCCGCTCAGGGGGCTGAAGTACTGCACCTTGTAGACCTGACCGGCGCAAAAGATCCCACCAAACGCCAGATCTCCCTCCTGAAAAAACTGGTTGCCGGCGTGAACGTGCCGGTGCAGGTCGGTGGTGGCGTACGTACTGAAGAGGATGTGGCGGCGTTGCTTAACGCGGGCGTGGCGCGCGTGGTGGTCGGTTCTACTGCGGTAAAAGATCCCGAAACGGTGAAAGGTTGGTTTCGTCGCTTTGGCGCTGACGCGCTGGTGTTGGCGCTGGACGTACGCATTGACGACCAGGGTACGAAGCAGGTGGCAGTAAGCGGCTGGCAGGAAAACTCCGGCGTCACCCTGGAAGCACTGGTGGATACCTATCTCCCGGTTGGTCTAAAGCATGTCCTTTGCACGGATATCTCCCGTGATGGCACCCTCGCGGGCTCGAACGTCTCGCTGTACGAAGAAGTCTGCGCCCGTTATCCGCAGGTGGCGTTCCAGTCTTCAGGTGGTATTGGTGAGCTGGATGATATTGCTGCCCTGCGTGGGACAGGCGTGCGTGGCGTGATCGTAGGACGCGCCCTGCTGGAAGAGAAATTTACGGTGACGGAGGCAATTCAATGCTGGCAAAACGGATAATTCCCTGCCTCGACGTACGCGATGGTCAGGTGGTAAAGGGGGTGCAGTTCCGCAACCACGAGATCATCGGTGACATCGTCCCGCTGGCCAAACGCTATGCCGACGAAGGTGCGGATGAGCTGGTCTTTTACGATATTACGGCCTCCAGCGATGGCCGCGTGGTGGATAAAAGCTGGGTGGAACGCGTCGCAGAAGTGATTGATATTCCTTTCTGCGTGGCGGGAGGCATCAAGTCGGCAGAGGATGCTGCAAAAATCCTCTCCTTCGGCGCTGATAAAATTTCTATCAACTCCCCTGCCCTGGCAGAGCCGGAGCTAATTACCCGTCTGGCGGATCGCTTTGGTGTACAGTGCATTGTGGTGGGGATTGATACCTGGTTTGATGAAGCCACCGGCAAATATCATGTTAACCAATATACCGGCGACGAAAGCCGCACCCGGGTGACGCAGTGGGAGACCCTCGACTGGGTGCAGGAGGCGCAAAAACGCGGAGCGGGCGAAATCGTACTGAATATGATGAACCAGGACGGCGTACGCAACGGGTATGACCTGGCACAGCTGAGCAAAGTTCGCGCCGTGTGCAACGTGCCGCTGATCGCTTCTGGCGGTGCCGGAACCATGGAGCATTTCCTGGAAGCCTTCCGCGACGCTAATGTCGACGGTGCGCTGGCCGCGTCGGTGTTTCACAAGCAGATAATTAATATTGGTGAGTTAAAAACGTTCCTGGCGGGCCAGGGCGTGGAGATACGGGTATGTTAACAGAGCAACAACGCACGCAGCTGGACTGGGAAAAAACCGACGGCCTGATGCCGGTTGTGGTACAGCACGCGGTATCGGGCGAAGTGCTAATGCTGGGGTATATGAATCAGGATGCCCTGCAGCAGACCCTCTCCACCGGTAAAGTGACCTTTTTCTCACGCACTAAACAGCGTTTATGGACCAAAGGTGAAACCTCGGGCCATTTCCTGAATGTGGTGAGCATCACGCCGGACTGTGATAACGATACCCTGCTGGTGCTGGTTAACCCTATCGGCCCAACCTGCCATCTGGGTACCAGCAGTTGCTTTGGTGAGGCCAGCCACCAGTGGCTGTTTTTATATCAACTGGAGCAACTTTTAGCAGAACGTAAAACGGCCGACCCAGATAGCTCATATACTGCAAAACTTTACGCCAGCGGTACCAAACGTATCGCGCAGAAAGTGGGAGAAGAAGGTGTTGAAACCGCTCTCGCTGCGACGGTATATGACCGCGATGAACTGACCAATGAAGCCTCTGATTTGATGTATCACCTGCTGGTGCTGCTTCAGGATCAGGAGCTGGATTTAACGACGGTTATTGAGAACTTGCGTAAAAGACACAAATAAAAAAACCGGGGAATCCCGGTTTTTTTTCACTTAATGAATCATTACGCTTTCTGCTTGTAATTTCGCAGTGCGTTCCGGCCGAGGACGAAACCAGAGCCGATCAGACCGCCGAGAAGCACGGCCAGGATAACCGTAATACTGCGCTTAGGACTGTCGCGACGAATAGGCAGGTCTGGCTTCATAACGTAGCGATAGCCATGAATGGACGTCGGCTCAATCTTGAGCTTTTCAATATCCAGCAGGCGCTGCTTGTTCTGGTAATAGTCATTCGCAAAGGTCAATGGGCGCGAAGACTCGCGTTGCACCATCGTCGACAACGCATCGGTCCCCAGCAGGAACATGCTGTCCTGAGTGACATCCTGTGTCTGCTGGATCTGCGGTTTGGTTACGTTGGCCGCCTCAGCATATTTGAGCGCTTCACTAATCTGTCTGATGCGCAGATCTTTCTGCTCTTGCGCAATCTCTTCCTGGTTTTCAATTGAGGTCTTCAGGGTCGCAACCTGCTGCTCAATGTTATCTTTGAGATCGCTGAACAGCTCTTTGCCGATCTGCTCATCAATCTCCTGAATGTATATAGCGAGGTGCTTTTGCGCGGCTACCGCTGAATCACCTACATAGCTAACCTGAAGGGGCGATGGTTGTCCTTTAACCACCGGCTCGATGGTCAGTTTCTCTGGCTCTTCTTGATTTTCCAGTGTGCCTGATAAAGCTGAAATTGCGGCATTATAGCGGTTGAATACGTTAGCCTGTATATCCTGCAGGCGGGGTGCAGAATTGCCATAAAGTACGTTTAAAGCGTTGCTGTAGGGACCAATTTGAGCAGAATCAGGCTGAGTAATGATTGAGGAGGAGGACCATTGTTCTTTAGCCAGCATGAGATACGAGCCAGCGATAACGATAGCAATGGCAACAAACACAGCGATCAACCATTTTTCACGCCAGAGCTGTAGTACAAGATCAATTAAATCGATCTGTTCCGGGTCATTTCTTCGTGAGACCACGTTATTGTTATTGTACGTCATATAATCCTTAACAAGGAAAAACCACAAGGCATAAAGTTATCAATACAGTTTATCGGTTGTTGCATGAATTTCTATAGGAAATCGACGAAGCATAAAGAAATGAGTACGACATATCCAACGTGACTGCTCACCGCCCTAAAGGGCGATGCTTCCCACTTCAACGGCTGCAACTGGCACAGTGCCAGACTTACGCAAGCCTCGATGGGCTTTGACGACGTGACCCGCCGCCATTAATTCTGTTATGCCCTTGTGCTGTATGTTGATCGCCGCGTTTATATCGCGGTCATGGTCAGTATTACAGCCGGGGCACTTCCATTCCCGCACCTTTAGCGGCATTTCCGGCATCCTGTGACCGCAACAATGGCAGGTTTTCGAGCTGGCGAACCACTGATCCAGTTTGACCAGGTGAACCCCCGCCGACTCTGCTTTGTATGCAAGTTTTTCCACAAAGCCAGACCATGCCGCATCCCCGATATGACGGGCAAGGCGACGATTTTTCATCATGTTTGCCGATTTCAGTGTTTCCACAATCACCGCTTGGTTTTCGTCGATAATTCGTCTGGAAAGTTTGTGCTGGAAGTCAGCGCGGGCATTAGCTACCCGTTCGTGTTGTGCGGCAAGGCGTAAGCGAGCCTTACGGCGGTTTGCGCTCCCCATCTTCTTACGGGATAGCGCCTTGCTGTCACGGCGCAAGCGGCGGTATGCGTTGATCAGATGACATGGATTCGCCACCTTGCCGCCGCCATTGCCGATCAGGTAGTGCGATAGCCCCAAATCGTAGCCCGCTACCGTGGTGATATAGGTCGGCTTCGCTGCTGCCTCTTGTCCATCATCCGCGAGTATTGAGGCATAGTATTTGCCCGCCGCGTTGCGAGTGATCGTAATGCTGGAAACCTTGCCGACGATCTCCCGGTGGATGTTCGCCAGGATAGGCTTCAATTTCGGCAACTGGATAGCGTCTGTTAATACCTTGCCGTTGGGATGATAGCTGGACTGTTTACCATGCTTTTTTTTGAAAACAGGAAAGCGGGCTTTAAGTTTCTTGTTAAAGAAGTTGGCAAATGCCTTGTCCAGATTAATGACTGCCTGCTGTAGTGCCAGCGAGTCATACTCTTTGAGCCAGCTATAGCGGCGTGACTTCTTCGCCACTGCCAGCAATGGTTTTATGTCGCGTGTTGGCTTGAGTGAAATGCCGTAGCGCTGATACATGTGGCGGCTGATTTGAAGAGCTTTATTGTACGCAAAACGCACCGCGCCGAACTGCGCATTTAAGAATACGGCTTGTTCTGCGTCGGGATAAATACGTACTTTAGTAGCTCTTTTCATTTTCAGCGCTCATGTATAGAATCCCCATAATTTAATATTTTGATCGAGGTTTTTCAAGTGAGTGTGCGTGGTAAGGAGTTTGAGGGGTATCTCTCCCGTCGTCATAGCGTCAGTAAATTGGTCGTACATCTGATATTTACGACGAAATACCGCCGTAAGATTTTCGACGGCATGATGATCCAGCAGATACGGGAATCGTTTCAAAGCGCTGCGGAAAAACTGGAAATTGAGATTTTAGAAATGGACGGGGAAGCGGATCACGTCCACGTTTTGATAGCGTACCCGCCGAAATTGTCTATCAGTGTGTTGGTGAACAATTTAAAGTCGATCAGTAGCCGCCGTGTGCGAATCCTGAATACAAATTTACGCAAGGCGAGTAATAGCGGGGTGCTCTGGTCGCGCTCCTATTTCGCCTGTAGCGCTGGAGGTGCAACAATCGAAACATTGAAGGCTTACGTAGCCTCGCAGAAAACCCCTGATTAGCTCCCCTTATATCCCCGCCCGACTGAACTGCACCCCAAAAGTTGGACACCAACTGAGTAAGGTGCAATTTATGGGCAACCCCAGTTACACACTGGAATTTCGCATTGCTGTCGTGAAGTATTGTCAGGGTGGAATAAAAAGGACCGCTGCGCATTTTGGCCTCCACAAATCCACCGTCAGCCACTGGGTGGCCTCATGGCAGTTGCATGGTATCGACGGTATCACCTGGAAAGTCGCCGGTTACACGCAGGCTTTTAAACTTAACGTAGTGAAAACCCTGCAGAAAGAGCATCTCTCTTTTCGTGAAGCCGCAGTCCGGTTCAATGTGTCCGATAATAAAGTGGTGAAACGCTGGTTTGATGCTTATGAAGCTGCCGGTGAAGCAGGACTGCAGAAGAGGAAACGACACCACGTGAAAACAAAAAACATCCCTGTACAAGCGACACGTTCGCCGGTGAGCGCAGCAAAACCTGCTGATGTCAACGCCAAGATTTATGACCGTTTTGGGGGGGCGGACGATTTCCTGGACTGATTGATTAGATTAACCCCAGTCTTTGCCGGTACGTTTCAGGGCTCACTGCTCCCAGCGACAGTTTGATCCGATGACCATTGTACTAGCGGATGTAGCCATCCACCTGCTTTATAAAGTCATCTACTGTTACGCCTGACCAGTTGCGACCGTAGTACATCTCGTTTTTCAGCCGCCCGAAGAACCCTTCGCACGCTGCATTATCCGGAGAGCAGCCTTTGCGCGACATGGAGCGCACCAGGCCCGAGGAGGATATTCTCTGTAACCACCCCGGCCACCGGTAATGCCCACCGCGATCACAGTGTATTATCGGACGTTCATGCGGTTTCAGCGTGCCGATCCCGCTTTCCAGCATGCTGTTGGCCAGCATCGCGTCTGGCCGGGTGCCTACCGACCAGCTCACCACTTTACCGTCGAAGCGGTCCACCACAGGTGACAGCCACACTTTGCCTGCGGGCAGATGGAACTCCGTGATATCCGTCAGCCACTTCTAATTTGGCAACTCAGCATTAAAGTCCCTCGCAAGAAGATTGTCAGGGGTCGGGCCAATTTCTCCGCAGTACGAGCTGTAACGCCGCCGACGGGCTGTGCTAACAACAAGCTTCTCTTCAGACATCAGCCTGCGCACGACTTTTTCAGAGAGCCGGACTCCTTCATGACGGAGCATTGCGTGCAAGCGGCGGTAGCCGTAACACCGATAGTTGGCATGGAAGAGCTCCGACAGACTGACGCGCACACCAGCGTGTTTATCACCGGCCCGCAATGCTGCACGTTGATAAAAATAGCTGCTGCGGGCAAGCCGCAGGGTGCTCAGCAGCACCGGCAGCAGATGGGTATCTCTCAGGGCATCAGCGATCTTCGACTTTTCCCTGTTTGTCAGGGGGCTGACGCTGATGCCCGGAGCTTTTTTTATTATTTCCTCCGCCTTCCTCAGGATATCCAGCTCCAGCTGCTGGCGTTTTACCGCCTGAGTGAGCCGGGCAAGCTCTTCCCGAAGCGCATCACGTTCCTGGATAAGGGAGGGGTCGTCTTTTTTTCGCATGGACTGGTACGTCTCATCGCCGATGGCCTCGTCTTTCCATTTATACAACACCTGCCGGCTGACGCCCACGCCCTGGGCGATTTTCTTGGCGGGGGGGGGGCGGGTGCACAGGTCCCTGACGGCCTGTAGCTTCATCTCAGGCCTAAAGGGCGCGCTGGCGTTTTGCACACTGGTGTGGATGCGTCGCCTGCCGGGATGGAGTTCATCTATCCAGCGAATAAGAAGTGCACTGCAGTGGGTATCCCAGCTCCCTTCGGGTAAAGGCAAGGCTGCAGCCGTGCGTAAGGTAGTGGTCGATGGCGGCCTGTTTCTGCGCATCAGAGTATCGTTCTTTGCGTGGGAAGCAACTGATATCCCCCCGCTGGCTTCCCATGCCTGCACCCATCACCGGAGGTTCCGCTCTGAGGGGTAGCCCAACTCACGAACAACAGCGACGATTTTTTTGCCATATTTGAAGTAGAGTTCAATAGCGCGAAGGCGTTTAGTTTCGGAATGCATAATTTATCTCCTGAGAGTCCAGGAAATCGTCCGCCCCCCCTTTTCGCCATTTTTAATGTCCGCTATTTGATCACTTCTGTTGTCCGCTTTCCGCCATTTCATCATCACTGATTGGCGTTGCGTTTTTGGCCAGTACTCCGGCTTTGCGTTTTTCCTTCAACCGGTAACTTTCTCCTTTTATATTCACTGTAGTTGAGTGGTGCAGCAACCGATCCAGGATCGCCGTTGCCAGTACGTTATCGCCGAACATCTCTCCCCAGTCTGCGAAGACTTTGTTTGATGTCAGGATTATGCTCGCTTTTTCATACCGTCTGTTCAGCAGGCGGAAGAACAGGCTGGCTTCCTCTCTGTTCATCGGCAGGTAGCCTATTTCATCCAGGATCAACACCCGCGCATAGCTCAGCTGTTGTAGTTGACGCTCCAGCCGGTTTTCCTGCTTCGCTTTCATCAGGGTCGCTACCAGCCTGTCGAGTGGCATGAACAACACCCGGTGACCTGCATCCGCCGCTTTCACGCCGAGGGCTACGGCCAGGTGGGTTTTCCCCACTCCGGGAGGCCCCAGCAGGATCACATTCTCGCAGCGCTCCACGAACGCCAGACCGGCCAGCTCCCTGACGACCTTACGATCGATACCTGGCTGGAAGCTGAAGTCGAACTGCTCCAGCGTTTTGACCCACGGCAGCCGGGCCTGTTTCAGACGGGACTCCATTCCGCGCTGATGTCTGCCGTTCCATTCCTGCTGCAGCGCCATACACAGGAACTCCCGGTAGTTCAGCTCTTTTTTTGCAGCCTGCTCCAGCAGGCTTTCAACGTGATAGCTCAGGTGCTCCATTTTCAGGCGACTCAGCAGCGCTTCAAGTTCATGCATCACAGCAGCTCCTCATACGCACTCAGTGGGCGATGCTCCACCATGCTGACCTGCTGCCAGAGCGGGGCATGATGTTCCGGCACCGTTTGCCAGCCAGATGATGCTGAACAGAGCCGATGTGATGCCACCTGCTGCTCATTACTGTAGATCCGCAACTCATCATCCAGCGATATGCGTATCGAGACCGGCTGGCCACACAGCATTTCGGGAACGCTGTAGCGATTGCCGCCAACCTCGATATAGCTGTCCCAGGACACATGGCGGATGTCGAAGTAGCTGGTATCGAAGTCCGTATCAGGCAACGGTTGCAGATGCTCCTGCTCGAGCGCGAAGCGCTGTTCAGGGGTCTGTCTGAACTGGCGAAGCTCCCGTTTGTCAGCCACATCAGCCATTGATCCAGTTGCTGGTTAACATGAGCGAAGCTGTCGAACCTGCGATAGCGGACGAAGAAGTTCTCCTTGAGATATTTCACCATCCGCTCCACCTTACCTTTGGTTCTGGCCCTGCGCGGACGGCAGGCACGCGGCAGGAAGTCATAGTGGTCGGCCAGCAACAGGAACCCGGAGTTGAACACCATTTTCCCATTGTTATTTTTCAGCACCGCCGCTTTTTGGTTATTAACCAGTACGGTTTTCACACTGTCACCGAAGTAGCGGAAGGCGCGAACCAGCGACTCATAGGTATGTTCAGCATCCTGCTTTGGCGCGGCAAAGACATGGAAGCGACGGGAGAACCCCAGCGTATTAACCGCGAAGTTAACTTTGCATCGCTGCCCGGCGACCTCCACCTCAACTTCGTCCCAGTCGTGCTGCAGCTGGTAACCGGGCTGGGTTTCGAAGCGGACTGTTTTCTTCGACGGGCGCATTTTGCGTTTGGGCTGGATGTAATAGCGCAGCATGGAGCGACCACCGGTGTAACCCATCGCTTTGATTTCTGCGAGGATGACCTCGCCATTCCAGACATTTTCGGCCAGACGTGTATCTATATAATCCATAAACGGCTTCAGTTTGGTCATTTTATGGCGCGTCTTTCTGGCCGGTGGTTCAGGGTATTTAAGATACCGTCTGACGGTGCGTTCAGAGCAACCCACCTGAGTTGCAATGTCGATAATGTACGCACCCTGCTTACGCATTTGTTTTATCATGTAAAAGTCCTCTCTGCTCAGCATGTCGATGTCCTTTCTGGTGTGAGAACCTCAAGGAAACAACATGTTGGGTGGAGCGGACATTTCAAATGGTGAATTACCGTCTTATATCATTGGCGCTAACACTGAGGAGCTCACCCGTGACGAGTTGCTGGTCGAGTTGCGGTATCTGCGTGCAGAGGTCGATTACTTAAAAAAGCTGAAAGCCCTGGCTCAGCAAAAGAAAAAGCAGAAATAGTTCGTGAGCTGAGGAATATTCATGCCCTGCGGGACCTGCTGGCTGCCGCAGGAATGGTCCGTAGTACCTGGTATTATCAGCAGTCGGTCCGCAACCGGCCGGATAAACACGCACAGTTAAAGCAAAAAATCAGCCAGATATACCAGCATCATAAAGGATGCTATGGATACCGACGGATAACGGCGCTTCTCACCAGAGAGCACGAGCATGTGAATCACAAAACGGTGCAGCGGTTGATGAACGAGCAGTCCCTGAAAGCTGTGATCCGGGTGAAAAAATACCGTTCCTGGAAAGGAGAGAAGGGAAAAATCGCCCCCAATGTCCTGCAGCGGAACTTCAGGGCCACACGGCCAAACGAAAAGTGGGTGACGGACGTGACAGAGTTCGACGTGGCGGGCCTGAAGTTGTATCTGTCGCCGATTATCGACCCGTTTAACGGAGAAGTTGTCTCGCATGTGATGTCGGAACGTCCGGCGATGAACATGGTCAGCACGATGCTGGAGAGGGCTGGCGACACTGTGCCCGGGGGAGACACCGGTGTTACATTCGGACCAGGGCTGGCAATATCAGATGCAACGCTGGCAGGCACAACTGAAAGCACATGGGCTGACGCAGAGCATGTCACGGAAAGGAAACTGTCTGGATAATGCCGTGGCGGAAAGCTTCTTCGGGACACTGAAATCAGAATGTTTTTACCTTAAGAAATTTAGCAGCGTCAGAGAGCTTCGTCAGGCGGTGGAAAAGTATATCCACTATTACAACCATGAACGAATAAAAGTGAAGTTAAAGGGCCTGAGCCCGGTAGAGTACCGGACCCGGACCACATCGACGAGTTGATTATTACTGTCCAGGTTTATGGGGTCAGTTCAGACTGGGCGAGGGTTTACGGGGCATTTGCTAAATACGCAGTATCGGATTGCCTTTTCAGGATGAATTTTTCCTATAGTTAGCCTGATGGAAGCTGGTGCAATATAAAAATAATGCCCGGACAAGCCGGGCATTCAAGGTTTTCAACCATTGCCAAAGAGATCGCGGGTGTAGACCTTGTCGGCAACGTCGATAAGGTCTTCTGCCATACGGTTAGAGATAATGACATCGACTTCTTCTTTGAAGGCGTCCAGCTCACGAACCACACGGGAATTAAAGAATGAATCTTCCTGCATTACGGGCTCGTAAATGATGACCGGGATACCTTTCGCCTTGATACGTTTCATAATCCCCTGAATAGAGGACGCGCGAAAGTTATCGGAACCACTTTTCATGATCAAACGATAGATACCGACCACTTTAGGCTGGCGCGCCAGGATGGAATCGGCAATAAAGTCTTTACGTGTGCGGTTGGCATCTACGATGGCCGAAATAATGTTGTTTGGCACCGATTGGTAGTTAGCCAGCAGCTGCTTAGTATCTTTTGGCAAGCAATAGCCACCGTAGCCAAAAGAGGGATTGTTATAGTGATTGCCAATCCGCGGGTCGAGACAAACCCCTTCAATGATCTGCCTGGTATTCAGCCCCAGGCTCTCGGCATAGCTATCGAGCTCGTTGAAGTAGGCAACGCGCATAGCCAGGTAGGTGTTAGCAAAAAGCTTGATGGCTTCGGCTTCCGTCGAATCTGTAAACAGAACAGGAATATTCTGTTTTATTGCCCCTTGCTGCAATAAGGTGGCGAATTTTTCAGCTCGAGCGGAACGTTCACCAATGACAATGCGAGAAGGGTGTAAGTTATCATAAAGCGCTTTCCCCTCACGTAAAAACTCAGGCGAAAAAATAATATTTTCGGTACCGTATTTCTTTTTCATTGCGTCAGTAAAACCAACCGGCACAGTCGATTTAATGACTATTACTGCGCTGGGGTTGATTCGAACTACGTCAGTGATGACAGACTCAACACTTGATGTATTAAAATAGTTCGTTTTAGGATCGTAATCTGTAGGTGTGGCAATGATAACAAAATCGGCGTCTTTGTAAGCCAAGTCTTTATCAACTGTCGCTTTGAATCGAATAGTATCTAGCTTTAAATATTGCTCAATTTCTTTATCGACAATAGGAGATTTCCTGGCATTTAACATTTGCACTCGCTCAGGAATAATATCTAAAGCGATGACCTCATGTTGCTGAGCAATTAACAACCCGTTCGAAAGGCCAACGTATCCCGTTCCAGAAATGGCAATTTTCATTTCGTGTTCTCAGAATTAACTTAATTAAGAATCATGATGCGTAGACATCCCGATAAGAATTAATAATTTTAACGCTTCGATGAAATGTGATCAACCAAAGTAAAAGCATTTCAGATTTTCTTGATCACAGCACAATGTCCATTGTGCGCCAAGTGTAATCGTACTGAAAATGCAATAAGAAAAATAAAAAAAAAGCCCGGCAAACACCCGGGCTTTTCATTATTAAATATATTATTCTAACCACTCGGTGTGGAACACACCTTCTTTATCAGCGCGTTTGTATGTATGTGCACCAAAATAGTCACGCTGCGCCTGAATCAGGTTTGCAGGCAGGACAGCGGCTCGGTAGCTGTCATAGTAAGCGACAGCTGCAGAGAAAGTCGGTACCGGAATACCATTTTGAACCGCATAAGCCACAACATCACGCAGTGCCTGCTGGTAGTCATCCGCGATCTGCTTGAAGTATGGTGCTAGCAGCAGGTTAGCGATACCGGCATTTTCAGCGTACGCATCGGTGATCTTCTGCAAGAACTGCGCACGGATAATACAACCCGCGCGGAAAATCTTCGCGATTTCGCCGTAGTTAAGATCCCAGTTGTTCTCGTCAGATGCAGCGCGCAGCTGAGAGAAGCCCTGAGCGTAAGAAACGATTTTACCGAGGTACAGTGCACGACGCACTTTCTCAACGAATTCAGCTTTGTCACCGGCAGGTTTAGCTTGCGGACCGCTCAACACTTTAGATGCGGCGACACGCTGCTCTTTCAGAGAAGAGATATAACGAGCAAATACAGATTCGGTAATCAGAGACAGTGGCTCGCCCAGATCCAGAGAGCTCTGGCTAGTCCACTTACCGGTACCTTTGTTCGCAGCTTCATCCAGAATCACGTCAACCAGATATATACCGTCTTCGTCTTTCTTGGTGAAAATATCTTTGGTGATGTCGATCAGGTAACTGCTCAGCTCGTCGTTGTTCCACTCAGTGAAAGTTTCCGCAAGTTCTTCGTTAGAGAGGTTCAGGCCACCTTTCAGCAATGCGTAAGCTTCAGCGATCAGCTGCATGTCGCCGTACTCGATACCGTTGTGAACCATCTTCACATAGTGACCTGCACCGTCCGGACCGATATAGGTCACACAAGGTTCACCATCTTCAGCAACTGCAGCGATTTTGGTCAGGATTGGCGCAACCAGCTCGTATGCTTCTTTCTGGCCACCAGGCATGATGGATGGACCTTTCAGAGCGCCCTCTTCACCGCCGGATACACCTGTACCTATGAAGTTGAAGCCTTCCTCAGACAGTTCACGGTTACGACGAATGGTGTCGTGGAAGAAGGTATTACCGCCATCAATAATGATGTCGCCTTTATCCAGATACGGTTTCAGTGAATCGATAGCAGCATCCGTACCTGCACCCGCTTTCACCATTAACAGGATACGACGAGGCGTTTCCAGAGATTCAACAAACTCCTGCACCGTGTAGAACGGAACCAGTTTCTTGCCCGGGTTCTCGGCAATCACTTCTTCGGTCTTATCACGGGAGCGGTTGAAAACGGAGACGGTATAACCACGGCTTTCGATGTTGAGCGCCAAGTTGCGCCCCATCACTGCCATACCGACGACGCCGATTTGTTGCTTAGACATTACATACTCCTGTCAGCTGTGGTCACCGCAACTTACGTGCGGTTGATTAATCAACTTACTATAAAATGGATAAAGTTAATATACAATATATCTTTATAGAAATAAAAATACAACCACCTTCAACTTGGTGTTAAATTTTTAATCAAAACAGATATATCAATCATTAAAACAATATTAAAACCACATCAATTTTCATTTATTTCATCCAGAAGATCGTCGTAAATTTTATCTGACCTAAAGTGCTCATTATAATGAAATTTCATTCTTGAATTAATTTCACTTTCTCTATCAATATTTTTGATGATTTTACTAATTGCATCAATTAGATCATCGTGGTTACCATTTTTATAAGTTGCTCCAAAATCATTATCACTAAGAAAATCTGCAACATGACCTTTTAACGATGAGAGTATAGGCAAACCATATGCGGTGTACTCCATTATTTTGTTGGGAACATGCCCATCAAAATTATCATTATTAATATATGGAGCAAGCCCTACACTCGCAGTATTCAATAGATAATCAATATGATATTTATCAACCCAACCATAGAATCTAATATTAGAAAGTTTCTTTGTCCTTTCCTTCCAATATCCAATTGTATCTCCATTACCAAACATTGCAAAAAAATACTGACTACACCCATCCAGTTTTTCCGCTGCCTTCACGACAGTCTCTAAATCAAACATATACCCAATCGTACCTACGAATACTATTTTTCTGCGACCAGCGGCATCGGAATTCATTTGGCGAATGACTTCACTACCGTCAAAAGTTGGATATGATTCCTTGTTATAACCAAGATATGACAATTTTATTTTATTATGTGCTTTTTTATTAACGAAGCCTTTTAGCCAATTTGAAAAACTTAATGAAGGAACTGTAGAAATCGTACTATTTTCAACCGCCCATTTAACCATTAATTTGAATGGTAAAGATAAGAAATATATTATCTTCCGCTTCATACCTCGGGATGACATCCAAAATATATCTGGCCATTTATCTCTAATTTCAACGACGACTTTCTTATTTAACAATTTAGCTAATAACACAAGAAAAAATGTTGCAGAGATCGTCGGCACAGAGGTTATGATGACATCGACATTATGCCTATCACGATAAACTTTGAGTAAAACTTTCAGCCCCCAACTAAAATGATCATAAATTCGCGCCACCGAAATGTTTCGTGTATATCCAGGAGATTTCACATACACAACTTTGCCGTGTTCATTAATCACTTTTTCGAAACTTTCGCTTTTTCTTTGTTTTTTATTAAAATGATTAAATGTAGATGTATACCAATCGCAATCAAGACCTTTTGATGTGAAATGAAAAAACATTTGCCCCGTTCTGAGATATCGTGGGAAATCTCCATCGTATGGTGTAACCTCACCGTGACGAACAAGTATTATTTTTTTCAATTTTATTTCCCCGTAAACAAATCAACGTATTTTTTTGCAACGCCAGTCCATGAAAAATTATCAATCAAATAAGATGGAAGCTCATTACTTTTAATGCTTTCACTTTTCTTAAGTGCACAGATTATTGCATTTTTTATAGATTCAACTTGATGCGGATTGCAGGTTTCGATCACATTAAAACCATCGAAGAAACCATCAATACCTTGCCCTGAACTACAAATACATACACAACCTTGAGTGATCGCTTCAACATACACTAAACCAAATGTTTCACGGTATGAAGGCATGATGAAAACGTCATTTTCTTGATATTTTTGCCTGATAAAATCTTTATCATTAGTCGTCGGGAAATGAGAAATCCACGCAGGAAGAGACTTTAACTTCAAAAAATCAATTAGCTCTACAACCTCTCCACCGATAATAGTCCAAAAAACTTGATATTTAGAGTCTAACAATTGTAGGCATGCCTGGTAGGTACTAATTAAATTTTTATTACTATCTAATCTACCAACATATATAAGTTTTATAAAATTTTCGTTATCTTTTGTTTTTGGTCTATAACAATTTATGTTTTCCAACCAGTAATCATCCACACCATTTGGTATTATTTTTATCTTATCTGCCTTTGGAAATACATTCTGATACCTATCAATTGCTGTATTGTAATTTGCATAAGATATGAATACAACATACTTTGCATTATTGAATATATATCGCTGAAGCACTCTATAATGCTTTAAATATTTCAAAAAAATATTTAGATCGGTATTTCTCACACATAATATATATTCTTTCTTGAATAATTTTGAAATTAAAAAGCAAATACCCCCATCTGACCAGAGAGTATATCCAACGATTAGATCAGCATTTTTCAATTCCCTTCTATATTTACTAACGACTGAATAAAAAACCTTAAGGACTTTCAGTAAAGGGAAAAACTTTATAAGTTTTGGGGTGATTACATGATCATATGCTAATGTAAAATCATGATTAGAACTCCCCCCTACAACCCTTTCTCTTGTAGGTATATATACCAACTGCTTATTTTTGTAAAGAGGCTTTGCTAAATTTTCAATTAATTTCTCATGAACTAAACTAGATACATAGTTATTACAAATGTGAAATATCTTCATCATTCCCTCTGGATTTTATTAACTTCGCAGGATTCCCTCCATATATCGCATAAGGCTCAATATTTTTTGTTACTACTGAATTAGCAGCCACAATGGCACCTTCGCCAATAGTGATCCCTGGAAGGATAACCACGCGATAACCCAACCATACATTATCTTTAATTACGATAGGTTTATTTGAGTACCCTTGTTTTTTTATATCAATCTCTCTGACAGAATAGTTATGATTGCGGGTTATCATTATACAATCAGCAGCAATCAAACAATTTCTACCGATTGAGATATTTGCATCATAGGCAACCAATTTAGTTCCTTCGCCAAGGAATGATCCTTCGTTAATGATGATGTTTTTGACACCGTATAATCTTACTTGGCGTTGAATTCTCACATCGCTGCTAATAATAGCGCCTAACATTTTATATGTTTTGACTCTTAATAAACTCAGCAGTCTAGAACGTTCGCTTATAAGCTTCAATATAAAAAAAGGGGTAAAGATACAAGCAAAAACATTAATCAACATATTTCCTCTTGATTTCGCTGAAATGCTTTAATAAGCAAATAAATTAAATAAAAAATATAATAGAGTGGCATTACAATTGAAAATATATATATTTTATCAGGAAGAGATGTCGGTAAATATAATGAAGCAAAAGCCAAGGTTGTAGATAATAATTGAAAAATTAAATTTTCTCTAAACAACCCTTTGATATAAACTATATTAGCAAAACAGTTAAAAAAGTAACGAGTGAAAAACAATGGAATAAGGACACCTCCTGTCAAAAAAACACTTTTCCATTCGTTTGAGAGGAAATACTCATACATAACGTAAAATACAAATACCCCAAAAATATAGAGAGGTATCATATAGATAAATAAAATCTTTATAGCTCTTTTCGTTGAGTTAATACACGTCCCAAGTTTCAGATATTCTTCAGCCGCATACTGTTTTAACGTCACGCCGAACGATTGAGCAACAAGCAGGCTAGGTGCTCCAATGAATCTATTGATAGCAAAGTAAACACCTGAAAATATTTTTTCATCCATTAGAAAGAAATAAATTATCGGTAAGTAAATTGTTACCATGCTAAATATAGAAGCTGGGAAATCGTATTTTATATTTACTAGAATTTGAAGAAATATACTCTTGCCATTTTTTAAAACTTCAACAAAACTTTCATTTCCTTGCGCTGTGACTCTATTTTTTTTATTTTTAATGAATGCAGGCAATAAATACGAAAAAGCTATTATTGTAATAAACCAATATATATTAAAGTCTAGCATCCAAGCTACAACCACAGCCAATGACTCAATAACCATTCTTATTACACGTAGAATTATATAATTGTTCTCAGCACCAATCCTTACAAGATGATTATATTTAATATTAAAACAGGAATATGTAAACCCGCCAAAAACAGACAGTAGGAAAACCTTTTGGTCTGTGCCTAGTGGATTGAATATAAAAAAAATGAATATCAGAGAAAATATAATTGGTGTTACAATTATTGCCAGCAGGTAGAGAAAGAATACGAATTCTCGGCAATCTTTCTCTTCACGTATTATGAATAAATTATTTTCAGCCCTCAATGAAATAAATACTGATATAATAGCAATGCAGGAGGTAAATGTCCCAAGATATGACATTTCGCCAGGCGAGTAGACTTTTGTCAAAAGCGGTACAGTCAATAACCCTAGAGCCTGAACAAAAACATTACCACCAAACACTTTCAACAGACTCTTAATCACGGAAAAATCCTTTTAAAAGGGCAAATTATCGTTAATAAAAGTATTGCAAGTAAACCGTGAGTAAGAATGACTGTAGGTAATGAACTGTCTAGTAATGCCCATGTTGGAAGAAGCATTAAGGATAACGTTCGGATATTATTTTTAAATATTACAATGCAATCTATTACTTTATAAATACTACAAAGTATTAATGTATAGACAACCATACCTAACAAAGAGAAATCAGCAAACGCCGCCATAAGATAGTTAACATTGGCTGACATTTCAGCACGAGAAAAATAATACTCGCCTATTACAAATGGAGGAGTGGCATTGTAAATATTTTCTATAAATGGAGACAAGAATGAGTACGACAGATACATATTGGGGTGGTTAATAAAGAAATCATGATAATACGCTCCTAACACACCTGGCATGATAAATATTCGTCTGATGACAAATAATAACAAGGCCTGACTTCCCATCCAATTCAAAGTTAAAGCTAGCACAAACGATAATGCCAAAATATAACATATAGAACGAAGCGTCAGTATGTTTCTTTTGCGCATAAATAAACAAAAGCCTAACACTAAGAACCAACCTAAGAATACACTTTTCTGACCAGTAATCAGAAATAGCAATAATTGTATTATCAAAGAAATAACTATGATATTTATTTTTTTCCTTTCAATGCCATAAAAAAGCATGAAAGGAACCAAGACTTTCGCACTTATTGTTAGTGCGTATATAGCTAACCTTGGCACTTCCGAGTTTTGCTCTCGGAAATCCCCTCTTATATTATAGAGTCCGCTAATATCCGATATGTTAAATATATTAGCAAGACTAAATTTATAGTTAAAAATAACAAGACAAAGAGCGCAAGCCATTATAATAAAAAAAGTGCACAGATAAGCTTTGACGGAAAAGACAGGAATCCGTAAATTCACTATTCCTGTCTTTGCAAAAATTGCTTGAATGAGTATGCAAATTGATAAGGTCACATATAGTAATATATAGTGCAGATAAGATGATTCGGAAACAAGAGTTAGCAAAGCCAAAGTTGGAATATAAATCACAAAGAAACTTAATACTAATAATAATTTATTTGCCGAGTTTATTTCACTTGGTAGAAACGAGCCAAATGATATTATTGAGAGCAAGAAAAACAGTGTAAAATAGATATTATTGTCATCAACATCTCTTAAAGTAAAACCCATATATGAAAATTGCGGATAAAATATATCTGTATAAATATATCGTATTGCAAAGAAAAGTAAAAAACAGGATAGAATTACAGGAACTATTTTACTTTTAATAATCATTAATCACATATCCCAAAAAAAATGCACTCCCCTCTAAACAGAAAAGTGCATAAATAATCTACAGTCTTAAATCACAAGCATCTTTGGAAAAGATATTTTTAATATCATATGTCACTTTATTTTCGTTGCACAGTTTGTTTATCCTATCGATGCCCAATTCAATAAATTCATCATGAGATACACCAATTAGCACAGCATCATATTTTTTATCAAGCTGGTCAAATCTAGTCATAACTTCAAGGTTGTACTCTTCTTTAGCAACCTCAGGCGAACACCATGGATCATAGACATCGATATTTGTATTATATTCTTTTAATACAGATACAATATCCGTTATACGTGTATTTCTCAGATCAGGGCAGTTTTCTTTGAATGTTAATCCCATCACTAAAATATTAGCGCCATCAACCTGGATACGTTTTTTGATCATCGCTTTAATCAATTGATTAGCAATGTATCCCCCCATCCCATCATTAATTCGCCGTCCAGATAAGATCACATTAGGCAAATAACCAATCGACTGTGCTTTATGCGTTAGATAATATGGATCAACACCAATACAATGACCGCCAACTAAGCCGGGTTTGAAATGCAAAAAATTCCATTTTGTTGCAGCAGCATTTAAAACAGCCTCAGTATCAATCCCCATTAGATTGAATATAATTGCTAATTCATTAACTAATGCAATATTCAGATCGCGCTGAGTATTCTCAATGATTTTTGCTGCTTCAGCAACGCGGATAGACTCTGCTTTATGCGTACCTGCGATAATAACTTCATTGTAAATCGCATCAACAACATCAGCAATATACTGCGTTGAACCAGATGTAACTTTTTTGATTGTGGTTACACGATGTTTTTTATCACCAGGGTTAATACGCTCAGGACTATAACCTGCAAAGAAATCTTTATTGAATTTGAGCCCAGAATATTGTTCGATAACTGGAATACAATCATCCTCTGTTGCGCCTGGATAAACAGTTGATTCATAAATGACAATATCATCTTTTTTGATAACTTGAGCGATTATCTTGCTCGCGCTTATCAGAGGTGTCAAATCAGGCATCTTATGGACATCAATTGGAGTCGGCACTGTCACAATAAAAACGTTGCACTGTCGTACATCTTCAATATCTGTGGTAAATGCCAAACCCGAAGAGGTGTTCAGCTCTTCATCAGTGACTTCTAAGGTTGAGTCAACGCCATTTTTTAATTCATCAACTCTACGAGAATTAATATCGTACCCAACTGTTGTAAATTTTTTACCGAATTCAACTGCGAGCGGCAGGCCAACATAGCCCAATCCAATGATCCCAATTTTTTTATCCGTTATGTTCATAGCTACCTTCGATTAATGATGTAAATACTTTGTTAGATACTATCCAGCCTATCAATTTCAACATATACATTATTGGCATGCCATATTAAACATGCTGGGAAGTTAAGCATACATTTTATGATCTTACGATTCTCCGTTTTACCATAATCACGCTACCGCCCTGGCTCAACAGCTACCAGTCAACTAATAATATACCTGAAATGCCCTCACTAAATTCCTAAGTTCTTTGTTTCTTGTAACTTATCCAGTCGCATTTACGACAAGATATCAACCTTTACAAAACATAGAATACCGATAGCAAATCTGTTTTGCATCAATAAAAAAGAAAGCTACATGCCAAAATAGTATTTTGGCATGTTCAGCTGCTATATTATTAAGGCATTGTTTTGTAAGCTTATTTTAGAAAGCACTACTTGCCTAATAGCTCGCTTATACTCTTCCTAAACTTCTGGCCTTCCTTCAGATTCCGCAGCCCATACTGAACAAACGCCTGCATGTAACCCATCTTCTTACCGCAGTCGTAGCTTTCGCCAGTCATCAGCATCGCATCTACTGATTGCTTCTTGGCCAGCTCAGCAATAGCATCCGTCAACTGGATACGCTCCCAGGCACCTGGCTCAGTTTTCTCCAGTTCTGCCCAGATTTCAGCATTGAGCACGTAGCGACCAACAGCCATCAGATCGGAATCCAGGGTATGCGGTTGATCCGGTTTTTCAATAAAGTTAACAATACGGCTAACTTTACCTTCAGAGTCCAGCGGTTCTTTAGTCTGAATCACAGAGTATTCGGACAGGTCGCCATGCATACGCTTAGCCAACACCTGGCTACGCCCTGTCTCATTAAAACGTGCAACCATGGCAGCCAGGTTGTAGCGCAGCGGGTCAGCTGTTGCGTTATCGAGAATAATGTCCGGCAGCACAACCACAAACGGGTTATCACCCACAACCGGACGCGCGCACAAAATTGAGTGGCCAAGGCCAAGGGGCTGTGACTGTCGAACGTTCATAATCGTCACTCCTGGCGGGCAGATAGACTGCACTTCGGCCAGAAGCTGACGCTTAACACGCTGCTCAAGCAACGCTTCAAGTTCGTAAGAGGTGTCGAAGTGGTTTTCGACTGCATTCTTTGATGAATGCGTGACCAGAACGATTTCTTTGATCCCTGCAGCAACAATCTCGTCGACAATGTACTGAATCATCGGCTTGTCAACGATCGGCAGCATCTCTTTAGGAATAGCCTTAGTGGCTGGCAGCATATGCATGCCCAAACCCGCTACCGGTATGACTGCTTTCAAATTAATCATTATTTCTTCCACCTTAAAATGGTTGACGAATTATAGCTTTTTAGGCTCTTTTCGCCACTTCGAAATGTTCTGATCGGGACATAGATTACGCAATCTCCCCATCATTTACAGTAGTTGCATTCCTATTCATCACGTTTGAGATCAGGAATCATCGCAAAATGGCTAAAAATCATCTTCGTGGCAGCGCAAAATTCAACCTATCCACATTCACCACATGTTGATCCATCCGGTCGATATCCACCGAGCTCTGCCCCTTCTCATTCACCGCCTTCACGTTCGCCAGTGACAGAAGCGTTTCCTCCTTAGCCATAAACTTGCCCCTAACGTCTTTGCGCAGGTCGAAGTTAAGCTTCAACGCCGGGCCGGTCGTCGCCTCCTGCATCACGTGAATATTGCGCATAAAGAGGTGTTGCGGTTTGTTGTGTAGGGTAAGAGAGGCGCGCTGGATGTTCACATTGGTGATAGCGACAAACGACGTCGCGTTGCCTGAAGAGATTTGGATCCCACGCAATTTTTTATCCGCACGACGATTATCCAGCCGGATATCGTTCAGTTTAAAGTTTTGCGGGATGGAGAGATAATTCCCTTTGATCACGCCATAGCCAATGAGAAAGCCTGCGCTGTCGACCATTTCAACGTTATCAATGACAAAGTTATCGCAGCCATAGATCGCCACCGTTGCGTTATCAATACCCGCTTTTTTGCTAAAGTCCGGCGTGATATTTCGGGCCTTGACGTTGCGAATGATAAAATGTTTACCGTTCTCAACATGCACCAGCTGGCGGCAGTTGCTGCCGGTGATGTTGGCCACGACAAAGTTTTTTACCGACTGATCTTCAGGGTACTCATTGTCGTAAGTGCTACCCGCCAGACCGATACCTATCCCCCAGTTGATCTTACCGTTGGTGCAGTCAATATGGTCGATAACGTGGTCAGAAATCAGGATGTTCTGGTCATTGATCGCCACGTTCCACTCGATGGCATCCCCCTGCAGGTAACTGAAGTGACAGTTGGTGATTTTCGCGCCATCAACCTGATTGTGGAATCCCTGCCGCAGGATGGCGTAGTTAGCTTTGGTTACCGTCAGGTTATCGATCAGCAGATTGCGCATCACCTTCGGTTTTTTACCGCCGATATAGATCTGCGTAACGGGCCCATATCCACTCATGGTCAGCCCTTTGATCTCGCAGTTCGAACCGCGTACATCGAGAGTGATGTTTTCGGTTCTCCCCTCCCCTTCCCCTATAACTTTACAGCCATCCTGCAGAACGAAGCGACCGCGACCATTGCCGGTTAGCGCGCCGCGTATCAGCAAGGTTTTACCCTGGGGAATGAAAATCCCGGTGTTGATGTTCTCGCAGGTCAATCCTGCCGGAACTTCCACCGTATCGCTTTCGGCAAAGGCCTGCTTAAAGGCGGCGATCCAGTCGCGGTTGTTATAATCGCGGATATTCACCGTGCCGCTCTTTGTCGCGGCGCGCACACCTACCAGAGGCGTTACCGCCAGCAATGAACAGGTAGTGACGAACGTGCGTCGCGTCATGGATTTCGGCATAGAGCCTCCGTTTTAAAGCGTTTGTAACAGACTGGCCAGCTGATGATTAATGTGCTGCTGGTTAAAATCGGTCTCCACCTTACGGCGAGCGTTATGCACAACCGGCGTCAGCGTGTCGTTATCGATATCGCCAAAGGCGGCAAGCTGATCGGCCAGTGCCTGCGCATCATTTTCCGCCACCAGCCACCCGGAATGGCCGGGTTCAATCAGCTCCGGGATCCCGCTATGCACGGTGGAGACCACCGGGATCCCCACGGCCATCGCCTCCATTAAGGCCACCGGAATGCCTTCCATATCCCCGTCGGTACCGGTAATGGAGGGCAGCAGAAAGAGATCGGCTTCGTCGAGCATCGCTTTCACTTCGTGGCTGGGCTTGAAGCCCGGCATCTCAACATGAGAGTCCAGCTGATACTGCTCAATAAGCGTGCGCAGACGACGCTCCCAGGGACCGATACCCAGAATGCGATAATGGAAATCGACACCGCGCGCTTTCAGCTGACGGCAGGCCTCGATGGCCACGTGCAGCCCCTTCTTCTCGGTCAGGCGCGCCACGGAAATTATCTGCAACGGTTTACCCGGCACTTTGACCGGACGCTGGGTAAAGCGATCCATGTCCACGCCCATGCGGGAGACGGTAATTTTCTCTGTCGGGCATCCCATCGTTTTCAGGCGCCCAGCCCACAAGTCGCTGATGGGCAGCATCATATCGCCGCGCTTAAACAGCTGTTGGTATTCGGGCGTGTAGTGGCTGAGCACATCGCGGCTGGAGATATCGATCCCGTGAAACACGGTAGCGATTTTGCCTTCGATCACGCCCAGTTCACGCAGTTTGGCGGCCGTAACGCCCGCCGGACCAAAGTGGGCGATGAAAACATCTGCCCGATGCGGTTGCGGCGTCTGGCCGCAAATAGAAGAGAGGATAAGATTGCGCGATTCCGCGCCATAGCGGGAGACATTCAGCGCCTTCCAGGTGGCGGGGCGATGCATACCACTCAGGGTACGCAGCGCACGGTATTGCAATTTTGCCAGTCGTCCCTGCGGCTCTACCTGCAGCCAGCGCGTTTTTGCCGCAAGATTATAATCAGTCCAGGCCGCATGGGTGTTCTGCGTATCGCCCTTTTGCAGGGCGACAATCTCCACGTCATATCCCATATCAATAAACGCGGTGATCTGATTTAAGACAAAGGTTTCTGACGACAGCGGGAATTTCAGCAAGAAGAAACCAACCTTCATTTCTCCTCCCCGATGCGATCGAGAACCGATTTCACCATGCTAAGGCCATTTTCGCGCTCGGCCTTCACGGCAACCGCCAGACGTTCATTAACCGTGGGCAGCGAGCCCAGCGTATCGGCGACCATCGCCTCCAGCGAGCCATCCAGCAGGTGACGGATATCGATAGCCATCTCCGGCATCCCCAACTGCTGCATAATGCCCGCCGACTTGTGTTCATAGTTGATGGCAATGGCCGGGGTGGCAAAGTTCATGGAGATGATAGCCGAGTGCAGACGGGTTCCCACCGTCAGGTCACAGGCACCCAGCAGTTTGCCCATCTCAAGGTCGTTCAGTTCATCCATCACCACGTGATAACGGGACGGATCGCTGACATGCTCGCGCAGGTTCAGCGCCACCATGCGGTCATCTTTGTTATAGCTGTCGATCCCGGTACAGGTAGAGAGCGCCAGCACCTGGTAGCCACTCTCCAGGATACGATTTACCACGCTGGCAAAAGCTTTCTCATAAGCAGCCTGCGTTGTGCCCAGACGTTTGTCGAAAGGCGCCAGTTCGCGCAGGGTAATGGCAACGGTTTTCTGCTTCGCCGCTACGTCAAGCCAGTGCTGCACCGCGTAGCTCGGCTGAAAGTTTTCCGTCTGATGATCCACCAGCCAGGCCGTATCAACGCCATGCTCGACTTTGCTGGTGTCGATATCGCTACGCTTCATCAAATCCAGGCTCACGGATTCGCGCAGAATCAGCGCGTCACAATGGCCAAACACGTAGTTGGCCAGCTGATTAAACTGCGGATCCTGGAATGGCCCCACGCTGTGACCAATCATAAACAGCGGTTTTTTCGCCATAAACGTACAGAGCGCATGTTCGAACTGCGGCACGCCATAGAGGTCGACAAAGAAGGAGCCGCCCACCTGAATAATCGCATCATAGCCCGACAGCAGGCGCACAAAATCAGTAAACCCCTGGGCAATCGCAATATTGCGCAGCTTGCCGGTGTCGGTCACACGGGATAAGAGCACCTGATGTTGATAGCGACGGCGCAGCACTTTTTTGACGCGTCCCACCACGCCCGCCGCACTGTTATGTTGCTTCATCTGTGAAAAGAGCGGATCGCCCATCACCGGGCGATTCAGTAACCAGGAGGAGCTCACCGGATAGCGGCTCATTACATCCACTTCTGTCTCAGGCGCAAGCGTGTTAATAGCATCCAGAAGACCGCGCAGAATGGCGCTGTCGCCGCGGTTACCGCAGGTGTGGTTGCCAAGAATCAATAATTTCATAATGACCTCTAAAAGGGGTTCTTCATTCAGCGGATGCGGCCTTTGGCCCTCATCCTGCACGCAATAAGGTTTTCATCTTTTCGCTGCGGCAAAACTGGCGTTTCAACTCCACCACCAGCGCATTACGCGACAGCACAATCATGACCACGAACGCCAGCGCCCCTGAGGCAATCTGCGCCGCCAGCAAGGCCCCCAGCGCCAGGTGACCGCCGAGGGCAACCCCTAAGCCGTAACTCACCGCAAGCGTCGGTAACGAAAGGTAGAACGGCAGCCACAGGCTCAGGATGTATTGACGGTAGCTGGAACCCAGCACCGGTTTGATCATCACGAAATAGCTCAGAACGGTATTGATTATCTGTACCAGCAAGAAGCCCAGCGTCACGCCGATCGCACCGGCCATGTGTCCACCCACGATAATGGCCGGAATAAACAGGAACGTTTTGAACACATTGAATTTAAAGCTAATGTCCACGCGCGCTTTCGCCATCAGCAGTGAACCAATCGGATTACCTACCGAGCGCAACAGACCCACCACGCATAGCAGTTGCAGAATGGGAACGATCGAGACCCATTTCTCGCCAAAGACCAGCGGAACAAAGTTGTTGGAAACCACCATCAGCCCCAGCAGCGCCGGAAAGTTGATAATCCCCACCACCGAAAGCAGCTTGTAGAAATTCACCCGAAGCTTCTCAGTATCATCCTGAATTTTGGCAAAGGCCGGGAAGAGTACGCGGGTGATGATCGGGTTGAGCTTCATCGGCGGGACCACCGCCACGTTATAAGCCAGGTTGTAGCCCCCGGCGACGCTGGCACCGAGAATACGCGCCAGCACCAGGGTTGAGAGGTTGGTATTCACATAGTTGATAATGCTGTCGGCCGTCAGCCAGGCGCCAAAGCGCAGGTTGGAGGAGACCGACTTTAGGGAGAAGTGCAAACCGGGGCGGTAAATCTTGCGGCCAAAATAGCCAAACAGCAGGGTACGCACCGCCGTGTTGACCAGATAACCCAGGATCGCGGTCATCGCCAGCGGCCAGAAGTGAGCGCTAATCACGGTAAAGGTAAAGCCCGCCAGTACCGAACTGGTCTCAATCATGCCAATTTTGTTGAACTCCAGCTCCTTCTGCATTAGCGCGCGGAACTGCTGCCCGTGCGGGATCAATACGAAGGCAAATGACAGCGTGCGAATCAGCGGGGCCAAATCCGGGTTGTTCAGTACATGACCAATCACATCGCTCAGCAGAAACACCACCACGAAGACCGACAGTCCCAGCCCGACGTTCAGCCAGTAAAGCGTGGTCAATTCCAGGTGGCTAATCTCTTTGCGCTGGATAATGGAGTTGGCGATGCCGAAATCCGAGAGAGTATCGGCGAGGGCGATAATCACCAGCGATACGGTCAGCAGACCGAACTGGTGATTATCGATGATGCGCGCCAGCACCGTCATCTGTACCAGCCCAAGGCCGATGATGATGATAGTGGCCATGGCTGACCATTTGGCGCCGCTGATGGTTTTTTCTCGTAAGCTCATCTTAGTACGCCGCTTTGTTCACAAAGCCTTTGAAGATCGTCAGGAAAACGATTTTGATATCGAACCAGACGCTCCATTCGCGGATGTATTCCAGGTCAAATTCAATTCGTTTTTCCATCTTCTCAAGCGTGTCGGTCTCACCGCGCCAGCCGTTAATCTGCGCCCAGCCGGTAATACCTGGCTTCACTTTATGGCGCAGCATGTAGCCTTCAATCAGCGCACGATACTGCTCGTTGTGCGCAACCGCATGCGGTCGCGGGCCCACGATGGACATACCGCCGGTCAGCACATTGATGAACTGTGGCAGCTCATCAAGAGAGGTACGGCGCAGGAAATTACCCACGCGGGTTACGCGCGGATCGTTCTGCGTCGCCTGCGTCACCACCGTGTCATTCTCCATCACCTTCATTGAGCGGAATTTCCAGACCTTGATAGGCTTACCGTCCATACCGTAGCGGGTCTGTCGGAAGATGATTGGTCCAGGCGAACTGAACTTCACCGCCAGCGCAATGGCGCACAGCACCGGAGAGATCAGTAACAGAATCAAGGACGAGAGGATGATGTCCTCTACGCGCTTCAGTACCCGGTTGATACCCGAGAGCGGTGTGTCGTACAGAGGCACGACCGGCACGCCGTTAACCTCTTCAATGCGTGAATGGAGGATGTTGAAGGTAAAGACGTCAGGGATCAGGATCACCGAACAGGTTGTGTCGGCCAGCTCTCGCATCAGCCTTTTGATGCAGGACTCTTCGCTCATCGGGATGGCGAGATAAACATTGTGGATTTTGCCGGCTTTGGCATCCTCAATCAGCTGCTCGTAGTTACCTGCCCAGTCAGCGGTCACCCCGCCAGGTTTGGCGTCGTGATACACCCCTACTACGTCGAAACCCAGCCACGGCTCATTGCGAAAGCTCTCCATCAGGGCCAGCCCCACCGGGAGATCCCCTGCTACCGCCACATAACGCTTGTTATACCCCCGATTGCGCAACCAGCCCGCGCCGAAGCGAATCAGCGAGCGGCAGGTGACCATGCCGACGCTGGTCAGCAGATACCAGTAAAAATAAGTACTGAAACTGTTGTCGAAAGCGCTGCTAAAGGCCACCAGGCCTGCGCTGAAGATGAGGCTCAGCGTCCAGTTTTGCAGTAATAACATCAGCTCCGTGGTCATTTTTACGCCACGGTATGAGCGATAAAAATCGGTCATACCGCCAATCATCTGGAAAACCACCAGCGCAATCAGCGCCATCAGCAGGTGCATGTATAAAAACGAGAGCCCACTGAGCTTACACACCACCCACAGCCCACCGAACATGATGGTGATATCCGAAAAACGCTGCACCATTGAGATTAACGATGCATTCGTTCTGGCTCGCTCGCGCTTTTTTAGATTTGTCATCGTTGTTCCTTTCGTTACCTTTCCCCTCGCACCGCCCTCTCGCCAATGGGGAGAAGGCGGGGTAAGGGGGAGGTTTTCGTATTACTGATTCAACAGCGCCAGAATGTCCTTTGTTCGTGCTTCCATCATCGCCGTGTCGGCGCGGGACTCCACGTTCAGACGCACTACCGGCTCGGTATTCGATGAACGCAGGTTGAAGCGCCACTGCGGGAAGGCCATGCTGATCCCGTCGGTGCGGTCAATCTCCAGCGCGTGGAGGGCAAAATGATGCTCCACGCGGGCAATCGCCTCGGCAGGCTGTGCCAGCTTGCTGTTAATCTCACCGCTCGCCGGGAAGGCGGCCATGCGGTCGCGCACCAGCTCACCCAGGGTCTGTCCCTTCAGGCAGAGCAGCTCTGTGACCAGCAGCCACGGGATCATCCCGCTGTCGCAGTAAGCAAAATCGCGGAAGTAGTGGTGCGCACTCATCTCGCCGCCATAAATGGCGTCTTCTTCACGCATACGCTCTTTAATAAAGGCGTGGCCGGTTTTCGACATCACCGGCGTGCCGCCTGCCGCCTTCACCACGTCCACCGTGTTCCAGGAGAGACGCGGATCGTGAATGATTTTTGCCCCCGGGTTTTTCTCGAGGAAGGCTTCCGCCAGCAGGCCGACGATGTAATACCCCTCGATAAACTGTCCTTTCTCGTCAAACAGGAAGCAGCGGTCAAAGTCGCCGTCAAAGGCGATGCCCATATCCGCGCCGTGCTCGATCACCGCGTTGCGGGTGTCGTCGCGGCATTCAGGCAGCAGCGGGTTGGGAATACCGTTCGGGAAGTTGCCATCCGGGGTGTTGTGAACCTTGATAAAGGTCACCGGCACATTCAGCGCCTTAAAGCGGGCCTCCAGCGCATCCACCACCGGGCCGGCCGCGCCGTTGCCGGAGTTGATCACCAGCTTCAGCGGCTTCAGGTTCGCCACGTTGATGTAGCCCAGCAGGTGGTCGATATACTCGTTTTGCAGATTAATTTGTTTGTAGCTGCCGCGCCGGGCTTCATCGACCTGCGGGAAATCGTTGGCTTCCGCCAGGCGCTGCACATCACGCAGGCCGGTGTCACCACTGATAGGACGGGCGCCCTTGCGCACCAGCTTCATGCCGTTGTAGTCCATCGGGTTATGGCTGGCGGTCACTTCGATACCGCCATCCACCCCCAGGTGGAACGTCGCAAAATAGATCTCTTCGGTACCGGACAGGCCGATATCCAGCACGTCCACGCCCGCGTCCTGCAGCCCTTTTGCCAGCGCCAGCTTCAGGGACTCGCTGGTGAGGCGCACGTCGCCGCCCAGCACGATAGTTTGCGGTTTTAAATATTCGCCGTAGGCGCGGCCAATACGCCAGGCAATGTCTTCGTTCAGCTCTTCGCCCAGCTTGCCGCGAATATCGTAGGCTTTAAAACAGGTTAACTTTTCCATGATTACCCCTTATTCAGGCAACAGTTGGCCCGACCCATACCCGGGCCAATTTCATTCTTATTTATTCACAGGCCAGGTAAGCGACACGCTATCTGGCAAACAAGTGCGCGGTTACACTCGCCCGTAGCGATCCTGGAAGCGGACGATGTCATCCTCTTCAAGATAGGAGCCTGAGCGCACTTCAATTAAGTCGAGAGGAATTTTCCCTGGGTTTTCCAGGCAGTGGGTTGCACCCAGCGGGATGTAGATGGATTCGTTTTCACCCAGCAGTTTGATTTCGCCGTCGATGGTCACTTTGGCGGTTCCCGCCACCACTACCCAGTGCTCCGCGCGATGGTGGTGCATCTGCACCGACAGCCCCTCGCCCGGCTTCACGGTGATGCGTTTCACCTGATAGCGGTCACCGGCATCAATGGAGTCATACTTCCCCCACGGACGGTACACTTCGCGGTGGATATGGTGCTCGTGGCGGCCGTCGGCTTTGATCTGCTCAACCACTTTTTTGACATCCTGAACGGCGTTGCGGTCTGCAATCAGCACGGCGTCTTTGGTCTGCACAACTACCAGGTCTTTGACCCCCACGGTAGTCACCAGGCCGGACTCGGCATACACGTAGCTGTTTTCGGTTTTATGGCTAATGACATCGCCATGATGGACATTGCCCTCTGCGGTATGCGCACTGATCTCCCACAGGGATGACCACGAACCCACATCGCTCCAGCCCGCGTCCATCGGCACGACCACCGCATCGGCGGTACGTTCCATTACCGCGTAGTCCACGGACTCTTCCGGGCAGGCCAGGAATGCCGCTTCGTCGACGCGAATAAAATCGAGATCCGGGTCGGTGACGTTCATCGCTTTTTCACAGGCGCGCAAAATATCCGGGCGATATTTCTCCAGCTCCTCGAGGTAACGCCCCGCGCGGAACAGGAACATGCCGCTGTTCCAGTAGTACTCCCCGCTGGCAACATAGGCCTGCGCGGTATCCAGATTCGGTTTTTCGACAAACTGCGCCACATCGAATGCCACGCTGTCGCCTTCGCCTGGTGTCACATCACCGCGACGAATATAGCCATAGCCGGTTTCCGGCATGTCCGGCACGATACCAAAGGTCACCAGCTTACCGTTTTCGGCATAGGGGATAGCGGCGCGAACCGCATCGCGGAAGGTCTCTTCCTGCTGGATGACATGGTCCGCAGCCAGTACCAACATCAGCGGGTCACACTCCGGGCTGCTGCGTTTTGCTGCCAGTGCCGCCAGGGCAATGGCCGGCGCGGTGTTACGTCCGGCAGGCTCCAGAATGATGTTTTCTGTCAGTTTGTTCAGCTGGCGCAGTTGCTCGGCAACAATAAAGCGATGCTGTTCGTTACAGATCACCACCGGGCTTTCACACTCCACGCCGTTCAGACGGTTCACCGTCGTCTGCAGCATGGTGAGCTCCCCTTTCAGGCAGAGGAACTGTTTTGGATAGAGCACGCGGGACAGCGGCCACAACCGGCTACCAGAGCCTCCAGCCATCACGACCGGATACAGTTTGCTTTGACTCATGATTTATCCCCGTATATCTGCAATAAATTGGCTCAGCACGTTCTCTTTTTCGAGCGTGCGTTCGGCATATTCACGTGCCACCGTGTTCTCTTTTGGCATGGCGAGTGCCTGTTCAATGCCGGCGACCAGGGCAGAGACCGACTCTGGCTCTACGCAGACGGCGATCCCTGGATAGTTGTCGCACAGCTGGCCTAATTCGGTTTCGGCTTCGGCGGTGATGACTGCGTTACCGCCGACGGCGAGTATGTTGGTCAGCTTCGACGGCAGGACGGCATCTGCCGCGCCGCGTTTCTGTACCACCAGATGGCAATCGCCCATCTTCAGCAGCGCCGGCAATGCGTCGTAGGACTGAAGCGGGAAGAATTTCACATTGGTCAGGCCGCGTTCGGTGGCCATTTTTTCCAGTCGGGCTTTGCCGCCCCCCTGGCCAACAATGACAAACTGCCATGGCTGGTCGCTAAGCTGGGTCGCTGCCTCAATCACGCTCTCCAGCCCCTGCTTTTCGCCGATGTTACCCGAGTAAAGAATGATTTTGTGCTCGTCAGGCAAACCCAGCTGCGTGCGCAGTGCCTGAGCGTCACTTTCTGTCACGTCACGAAAGCGCGCCACTTCCGACCAGTTAGGGAAGAAGATGACTTTTTCCGCCGCCACCCCCTTCTCCTGCGCTTTGTTCATCATGGAGCGCGAGATGGTCGAGACGTAATCGACGTTGTGCAGGCCATTGCGCTCGAAGGCGCTGGCCAGCTTCGCAACGGTGCCGCCCTTCCCTTTGCCGGCCATTCCCAGCCCGAGCATGGCGTCCACTTCATAATCCTGAATATGCAGCAGGGTGCGCGCGCCGGAGAGTTTGCCCAGCAGACGCATGCCTGGTGTGCAAAAGAGCGTCGGCACGACGCCAATAATGCGATCCGGCTTCCAGCGACGCTGCGCCATCAGCGGGAAGAAACTGCTCAGGGCAAAGCTGCCCAGATGAATTAAACGTTTCAGCGTCGACGGCTGCTTCGGTACATAAAGCGGGCAGCGCCATACGGTGGCCTTGCCCTCTTCCCGACGATAGCGCCAGCTGGAGTAGCGTTCGCCCACTTTCCACTCCGGGTAGTAAGGCGGTGCGGTAATGACCCGCACCTCGTGACCCTGGCTCGCCATCCACTCGACCATCTCACCGGTGTATTTCCCGATCCCGGTCAGCTCTGGGGAGTAGTTGATTCCGTAAACGAGGATTTTCATAGTCCCGGCACCCCGGCCTGACGCTCGGCAAGGAAATAGGCTCGACTGTTGTCGTGAACATTGTCGCTTGCCAGCAGCGCCTGTGGCGTCAGCCAGCGGTAGTCGTCATGCTGGGCGTCAGGCAGACGCAGATCTGCCTCACTGACCTTCAGACGGAAACCGAGCACCACGTAGTGGGTGGTGAAGTCCGGACCTGAAAAGTTATCGTCATAGAAGTGCTGCCAGACCCCGTAAAACTGCCCTGCCGCCATCGGCAGACGCAGGCCCAGCTCCGCGAGAGTCAGTCGCTCAAAGGCATTCGCCAGCGTCTCATCCTTCTGTACGCGCCCACCGGGCACGAACCAGAAACCCTGTGCAGGACGATTGGTTCGTTTCCCCAGTAAGAACTCGCCGCGTTCGTTCTCCACGATCAAATCAATAGAGATGAGCGGAGTGGAACGAACGACCGTGGCAAAATCTTCCTGACTTAAAAACATCATTACCCCCGGAAGCGGTGCTGATTTTCCAGGAACCACTGGTACGTGCTTGCCAGCCCCTGTTCCAGTGATACCTCGTGATACCAGCCCAGCTGATGCAGACGGGTCACATCCAGCAGTTTGCGCGGGGTGCCGTCCGGTTTGCTGGCGTCGAACACCACGCGACCTTTGTAGCCCACCACTTTCGCGATGGTCTGTGCCAGCTCACGAATGGTGCAGTCCACGCCGGTACCCACATTAATGTGCGACAGCATCGGCTCGGTATTCTCCTGCCATACCTCGCGATCCAGCTCCATCACGTGAATGCTGGCTGCCGCCATATCATCCACATGCAGGAACTCGCGCATCGGCGTACCGCTGCCCCACACCACCACGTCCGGTGCGTTATCCGCAGTGGCTTCGTGGAACCGACGCAGCAGCGCCGGGATCACGTGCGAATTGCTCGGGTGGAAGTTATCGTGCGGCCCGTACAGGTTAGTCGGCATCACCGAGCGATAGTCGCGGTTGTACTGACGGTTGTAGGACTCACACAGCTTAATCCCGGCAATTTTGGCAATCGCGTACGGCTCGTTGGTCGCTTCCAGCGTCCCCTGCAGCAGTTCGCTCTCAGCGATAGGCTGCTTCGCCATTTTCGGGTAGATACAGGAGGATCCGAGGAACAGCAGCTTGTTCACGTCATGCTTATGCGCCGCGTGAATGATGTTGCTCTCGATCATCATGTTCTCGTAGATGAAATCCGCCGGGTAGGTATTGTTCGCCACAATACCGCCCACTTTCGCCGCCGCCAGATAGACCTGGTCAATGCGCGTGTTGGCAAAGAAATCTTCTACCGCACGGCCATCAAGCAGATTCAGCTCGTCGCGGGTGCGAACAACCACCTCGACATCGCCGCGCTGTTCAAGCTGGCGAACAATCGCGGAACCCACCATTCCGCGATGACCGGCGACAAAAATACGTTGTTTTGTCATTCTCAGGACTCCAGCGCGATGGCAACCTCGTAGCCATGGGACTTAAGCAGGGAGTGTTTCTTCGCGGCTTCGAGATCTTTTGCCACCATCTCTGCGACCATCTCCTGCAGCGTGGTTTCCGGCTTCCAGCCCAGTTTTTCGTGCGCTTTGGTTGGGTCGCCCAGCAGGGTTTCTACTTCAGCAGGACGGAAGTAACGCGGGTCAACCTCAACAATGACATCGCCTGGTTTCACGCCCGGTGCGTCATGACCGGTTACAGAGACCACGATACCTTTCTCTTCAACGCCGGTGCCTTCAAAGCGCAGTTTGATACCCAGCTGCGCCGCGGCCATCTCTACGAACTGACGCACGGAGTACTGCACGCCGGTAGCGATAACGAAATCTTCTGGTTTTTCCTGCTGCAGCATCATCCACTGCATTTTCACGTAATCTTTCGCATGGCCCCAGTCACGCAGGGAGTCCATGTTGCCCAGGTGCAGTTTCTTCTCCAGACCCTGCGCGATATTAGCGATAGCGCGGGTAATTTTACGGGTTACGAAGGTTTCGCCGCGACGTGGAGATTCGTGGTTGAACAGGATGCCGTTACAGGCATACATGCCATAGGATTCACGGTAGTTCACGGTGATCCAGTAGGCGTACATTTTGGCTACGGCATACGGAGAACGCGGGTAGAACGGGGTGGTCTCTTTCTGCGGGATCTCTTGCACCAGGCCGTACAGCTCAGAGGTAGACGCCTGATAGAAACGGGTTTTCTTCTCCAGACCCAGGAAGCGAATCGCTTCCAGCAGACGCAGGGTACCGATGGCGTCAACATCTGCGGTGTATTCCGGGGATTCAAAGGAGACCGCAACGTGGCTCATTGCCCCCAGGTTGTACACCTCATCCGGCTGCACTTCCTGCAGGATACGGGTCAGGTTAGAGGTGTCGGTCAGGTCGCCGTAATGCAGATGGAATTTCGGGTTAGCCGCGTGCGGATCCTGATAGATATGGTCAACACGCTCTGTGTTAAACGAAGAGGCACGACGCTTAATACCGTGCACTTCATACCCTTTTTCCAGCAGCAGCTCTGCCAGGTAAGAACCATCTTGTCCGGTAACGCCGGTGATGAGAGCGACTTTAGACATGTTTATTTTCCTCTACTTATCAAAGTTTTTCAGTTTCTACGCGTTCGCGTATCACCACTGCGGGATTGCCACGGCAAACTGCATTTGCCGGTAGCGATTTAAAAACGCTGCTGCGGGCGCCAATAACGGTGCCATCACCAACAGTTACACCCGGTGCAACAAAAACATCTGTTGCCAGCCAGCATTTTTCACCAATCACAATAGGCGTGGCGGTAATATCAAAATGCGGGCTCATAAAATCGTGGCTGCCAGTGCACAAATAACACTTTTGCGATACCACCGCGTTTGCGCCGATGGTAATGTCGCCAAGGGTATATAACACCGCGTCATCCCCTACCCAGGCATAATCTCCGAGGGTTAATTTCCAGGGATAGGTAATTTTTACCGATGGGCGAATGACTACGTTTTTTCCTATTTTTGCGCCGAAGAGTCGTAATAAAAATGCTCGCCAGCGATATAAAATCTGCGGTGACCAGGCAAATAACGTTGCCTGTACGGCCCACCACAATTGAACTTTGATTCCGTTTGCGCCGCGAAACCCCTTCAGCATGGAAAAACCACTAAGATCCTGCATAACGTTCTCTTATATTTAGGCTTTGTTATAGAGGGCTTTCGTTTTACCCGTCGTTTTCAGACGTAAAAAATAAGATAATTCCGCCCAGAACCCTGGTACTCGTAATATTTTGCGCTGGACTTTTTTGGCGTCCTGGCACAATTCCAGATTATTCGAGGTTGAAACGCCGCCGATTGAGAATTCCGACACCAACCCTTTAATGCGTTTAAACGGGAAGCCCGCTTTAAACATTCTGGCGGCAAGGGCGTAATCGGATGAAACCTTATACTGCAAATCATAGGGGTAGGTTTTTAAGCCATTGACCGGGAAGAAAATAGCCTGATGACTGGCGGGCAGGCTATGATAAATATACCAACCATGTTTTGCCGCACGTTTGACTTTATTCCCGTCGCCGAAATCGAGCAGCGCATCGCCGATGTACATGGCATTCTCTTTTTCACGCATCAGCTGGCGCACAAACAACGCGACGTCTTCATGGAACACATCACCGGAGTTCAGGAAGATCGCGTAACGACCTTGCGCCATGTCGATGCCCTTATTCATGGCGTCGTAGATGCCTTTATCTTTCTCGCTGATATAACGTAAGTTGAACTCACCATTGCGTTTTTCGAGAAACTCTGCGGTGCCATCGTCCGAGCCGCCATCGACCACGATCCATTCAAAAGTGAGGCTGGGGTCGCGTGCCAGATTGCGCAGCGAGCGCCAGGTTTTTACTACCCCATCGTAATTACGAAAGGCGACAGTAATGACGCTAAGAAACATATAACCACCTCGTTATGAATTCGTAATATTAAGCGCTTTGCGCAAAATAAACGGACAGACAATTAAGAACGCATACTCCGGGCTAAAAATTGACCCAGTAAAGAACAGTGAAACCGGCGTAAAAAGATAAAGCTGCACACGAAAATTCTGATTATCACCAAACGCGTTGATCGTCATTTTGAATACTTTAAACAGATACCACAGCGTTAACAAAACGGCGAACCAGGAAAAATAAATAATTAACAGATACAGACCATTGTCTATGGTTTTACCCACGTCCGCACCGTTAAAGATTCCGAATGATGCAACATATTCGTAAAGTGAGCCGAATCTTACTACACCATCAATATGGGTTAATGAATAACCCACCATCACCAGCGGTCCAATTATACGATAATACGATGACGAGCCTTCTGTTCCTAAATCACCCAGACGGGTAGAAATGTACGGGAACGCGAATACCAGCCCGACTAAAAACACCGCTAATGAAATGATTGCCAGGGGCAGTTTTTTCTTAATCGCCTCTTTATTCAGGTACTGAAACGCCCATTCCAGCAGGTAAAACAGGATAAATGTCATCCCCCCTGAGAAGGACCCTGACAGGACAATTCCTGCAAGAATCATAGCATCGCTCTTAGGGGTTTTGATACCAAACTGTTTGATGCTGAGCCAAATTGAGATTAAAGCCAGAGCAAAAAATGCCGGTTCAAAATAGAGCGCAGTGGTTCGTTTTCCACCGAACTTAATGAAGTTCAGAACATAGCTGTTACTGTAAATCAGATATTTCGAGATTATCTCCATCAGGCTACTGCCACCGGTTAAAATAATCTGCGCCATTTCCATAGCGGCAAGCATAACAATGATGGCAATGACAATATAAAAGAACCTGAGGATCTTCCGATAATTATGTGGAGAGATGGTTTTAAACCGAATACTCCACACCATACCGATAATAATGACGATATAAACAAACAGCATGGTCGAGGTGACATATTTGCTGGCATCCAGCGACTGACCAAAGATGTAGTTAAAGGCGGTAAGCCCGGCGCCGAGCCCCAGCGCAATCATCAACTTCTTCACGCTTATCTTATCGACATACAACAACAGCAGAACCGGTAAGAAGGTGACGATGGTGATGGGGAAGCTCTCCCCCAGCTGGGCAATCTTGACGTTGACCAGCAGGTAAATCAGCGGCAGCAGCAGATAACTACAGATTCTGATAGAACGAGACATACTCCTCCAGCATCTGTTGGCCACTGTAAGCCTTGCGGCTGCGGTTGCGGAACGATTCCAGGGTAGTGCCAAAAACAGCCTGGGCAATCTCGGTCTTCGGCAGCTGGACCAGCGGCAGTACCTCCTGCTCAGAGAAGGTTTTCCCGCCCGATTTCTCCAGCACCTCTTGCGCCGCATCGCTGTGCGTTGCAATCACCGGCACGCCAATAGAGAGCGCTTCACATAAAATCAGGGGGTAGTTATCGACCCGGGAGCTGAACACCAGCGCATCCATACCGTTGAGGGCGCTCATCAGCTTGCGTTTGTCGGTTTCAAAGCCGTGGTTCACCACGTTAGCCCCTTCGAACGGCGAAAATTTACCGAAGGTGTGCAGCTCAATTTTGTCGCCGAGCGCCATCATGTCGCGCACCAGCTGCTGATTGGTTTTACCGTCGTAACGCAGGTCATGGGCGACGATAGCGATTTTCGGTTTGCCCGCTGTCGCCGCGACCGGCTCCAGCTCTGCCAGAATGGCTTCGGTGGCAACGTCGATGCCGTTATTAATGATCTTGCAGCGCCCTGCCCCATACAGGCTATTGAACGCATCGGCGACGTGCTGGCTCGGGGAGATAAACTGGCAGCCCAGCGCCAGCATGTCGCGAAACAGCTGACGTTTACCCGCCACCAGCTGATGGGCACGGTCAATTTTCACCGGCGGATAATTCTCGAGGGTCGGGCATTTCTGGCAGTTCGTTTTCCAGCCTTCACAGCCATCGGTAAACGCGCAGCGGCCGGTTACGCTCCAGTGATCATGCAGCGTCCAGACGAAGGTGGTATCGGGTTTATGCCCTTTCACCTTTTCACAAAACGCCACCACCTCTGTCAGCTTTAACCAGTAGCTGTGCAGCACATGAAAGTGCAGAACCACCGGACCCGGCGTGCGGGTTACCGTGCGATAGAGGTTATTCAGGTTGCCGAACAGATCCCGGTTAAAGAGGCGAAACAGCGCGATGTTTGCCACCGAGGTCAGGCGCGGGGTGTGTTTCACCACTTGCGGATAGTTATCGTGACTCACGCTTTTTTTACCGCCCTTGCCATAGCCGTAGACAAAACGCGACGCGAGCCCTTTTTGTAATGCACGCTGATGCAGATCCAGCGCGACGCCTGCTGCCCCGCCCTCGGCGAGACGAACATTAAATTGCAGAATATTCATTTAATCACCTTCACGCGGGCTTTTTCACCCACCACCAGCGCGTTGTCCGGAATACTGTCGAGCACGACGCTGCCCGCACCAACGGTGACGTTATTCCCCACGGTGATTTCGCCAATCATCACCACGTTGGCTCCAAGCTCAACGTTATTACCAATCACCGGGCAGGCAAGATTGTCCGGGCCGCGATTACCCAGGGTGACCCCATGGCGGATGGTGAAATCATCCCCGGCGACCACAAATTTATTGATCACCACCGCATAGCCGTGGTGAATCGTAAAGCGACGACCAATGGTGGCCGCAGCCTGAATCTCATAGCCAAAAAAGCATTCGGTAATGATGCGATAGAGCACCAGTACCGGCGCCGCCCAGAGGTTATTAATCACATTCTTCTTGCGCCAGACAGAGCAGAAATGGGCGATGCGATAAGCCAGAACCATGCAGCAGGGGCGCAGGCTCCAGCCGTTTGCGCGGCAATCTTCCAGAAACATTATTTCCCCCGAAGCCCGTCAGCCAGACGCTTGGTATTACGCACAGAAAAGAGCGTCAGCAGCGTGCGCCAGTTCATGCGCTTATTGCGGATCTGGTAGAGGGTAAAGAGCTGATACTTACGGCTCGCACGGTCGAACTTGTCTTTGTGCTTGCGGTAGAAATGGAAGTAGCCGGAGAACTTTTTCGGCGAGGAGGTAATCTGCATCTCACCGTGGTTGATGTGCAGGATCTGCGTCGCGTCCTCTACCTTCCACGGCTCACCGTACTCCACCACCATCCGCAGAAAGATGTCGTAGTCCTGCGCCGCTTTCAGGGTAGTGTCGAATAGACACTCTTTGAAACGCCATGACCAGGTAAAGACCTGATTACCAATAATATTGCGCTTATAAAAGAGGCGACGGGAATAAGGCGATTTCGGGTAGAGCGGCAGGCTCGCCGGTTGTGAATAGACTTCGCCCTGGCAGACATAATCGTTGGCGTACAGAAACGCGTGCGTAACCAACTGCGCCTGGTGAGACAGGAAGATAGAGAGACGGTTTGGCGTCCACTCATCGTCATCGTCAATACCGGTTAAAAACTCGCCTTTCGCCTGCAAAATCGCCTGATTGCGTACCGCGCAGGCGCCGGAATTGATCGCGTTGTGCGTGTACATCACTCGCGGGTCATTGAGGTCGGTAACGAAGTTCTGTAACTGCTCCCAGGAGGAAGAGCAGTCATCAACAATAATCAGCTCCCAGTTGTCGTAATCCTGACGTAAAACCGATTTAATCGCGCGGATCGCCAACTGCTGACGGTTCCATGTCGGCATATAGATAGAGATCAATGGGCGTTGTGTGGTCATGGTCTTCCCCGGATGAATTCGATGCCCTCACCCCTACCCTCCCCCTCTGGGAGAGTCGGGATGAGGAAAACAGGTTATTTACTGTCAGACTTATATTCGTACTCGTAGTACCCGTAATCCTGGTACTCGGTGGCGCGACGGAAGATGGAGTTAAGAATGACCCCCTTCACCTCAATGCCGTTCTGCTCGAAGCGACTGAGGCTGGTCTCCACCTCTTTAAGGGTGTTAACTGCATAACGCGCAACCATCAGGGTGGTTCCCGCATGGCGGCCGACAATGGCAGCATCCGTCACGGCAAGGATTGGCGGGGTATCGATTAACACCAGGTCATAGTGTTTGCTCGCCCATGCAATCAGCTGAGTAAAGCGCTCGCTCATCAACAGTTCAGACGGGTTTGGCGGCACCTGACCACGCGGTACGAGGTCGAAATTGGTAATAGAAGTGGGTTTGGCGCAGTTCTCAATGTCACCTTTGCCCAACAGCACTTCTGACAGGCCATTGACGTTATTGGTGCCGAGCAGCTCGTGGGTGTAGCCCTTACGCATATCACAGTCGATCAGCAGCACGCGCTTGTTGGTCTGGCTGATCACCGCCGCAAGGTTGGCACAGACAAAGGTCTTACCAATTGATGGACTAACCCCGGTCAACATCAGGACGTTATTTTTCGCCTGCATCATGGCGAAGTGGAGGCTAGTACGCAGGCTGCGCACCGCTTCAATCGCCAGATCCGTTGGGTTACCCACCGCCAGCAGCTGGCTCTGTTTGTAACGCTTAACCCCCTTCACGGTTTTGACGCTATCGCGGGATTTTTGCCATTCAGAGAGCGGAATGCTGGCATAGACGCTGATACCGTTCTCTTCCAGCACCTGCGGGCTTTCGATACCGCGGTTGAACAGAGAGCGCAGCAGTACGCCCACAATCGAGAGCATCAGGCCAAGAATGATACTGCCGAGAATAATCAGCGCTTTCTTCGGCTTCAGTACCCCTGGCTGGGTGATGGCCGGGTCGACGATACGGACATCGCCTACGGTACTGGCCTCAGTGATCTTCAGCTCCTGCTGTTTATTCAGCAGCTGCATATAAACCTGCTGACCCGACTCCACATCACGCGTTAGACGCACAATCTCTTGCTGGGTCTTCGGCATGGCGGTCACGCGGTTGTTCAGTTTGGCTTTCTCATCCTCTAAGGCCTTACGTTTTTCCAGCAGCGTGCGGTATGCCGGGTGACGTTTGGTATAGAGCTTGGAGATTTCCGCCTCTTTAAAGGTCAGCTCGTTCAGCTGGGCGTCGATATTGACCATCGAATCCAGCACCGATTTCGCCTCTAAAGGCAGGTCAACTGAGTCCTTATCCTGACGATAGGCGTTGAGTTTGTTCTCGGCTTCATCCAGGCTGGCGCGCACTTCAGGAAGCTGTTTCGCCAGGAAGGCCAGGCTCTTCGCCGCTTCTTCGGATTTACGCTCAACGTTCTGCTCGAGATAGTTGCGGGTGATGCTGTTCAGGATATCGCGGATTTTATCTTTATCTTCACCGGTAAAGGTCATGCTCAGCACGCCGGTATCTTTACCCGTTTCCGTCACCGTGAGGTTATTTTGCAGGTTGTTAATCATCCCAAGCGTGGAGAACTTGGTGACGGTAAACTCGCTGCCCTCAGCGGCCTGAATCGCGTTCACTTTAATGCTCACGCCATCTTTGCTGAGCAACTGCCCTACTTCGCCACGGGCGCTAAAGCCGGCGTCGCTGGTCAGTTGGTACTGCTTAGGCCCCAGCACTTCGAGGGTGAAGACCTGATCGGCCGCCCCCTTTGGCAGGCTAAAGTCAGTCACTTTGACGGTATCGTTTTGCCGTCCCATCAGACGATCCCAGCCCGCACCGAAGACCGGGAAGGTATTTTTGCTAACGGCGATATCCAGACCCAGGTCGCGCACGGTTTTACCCAGCACCAGACGCGACTGCAGCAGCTGAATTTCCGCTTCTGAAGCCGGTGGCTTGTTTGCCAGCGCCGAGCCAATATCCTGCACCAGCGAGTTGCCGGTGTTTTGCTCAATCTGCACCAGCGCATCGGCGCTGTAGATGGGAGTGGCGAACAGGGTGTAGACCACCGCCGCCAGCGCAAAGACGGCGGTGGTGCCTAACACCCACCAGCGCGCCTCAACCACGGTCCCAATCAGGCGACCAATATCGATTTCATCGCTGCCCGCGGTCGAGGCGGAAGAAGCTTTTACTTTTTCTGTCATTGTTATCCCTGCTGAACGTTCAGTGCCTGCGCCCACTGACGGGCAGACTGGTCAAGTAAGGTGTAAACCGCTTCAAAGGCTTCACGGCTTTTGCGATAGGGATCGGGGATTTCGCGTTCGTTGTCCCAGTGACCAAACAGCATCACTTTGCCGCGCATCTCCGGCGCGATATCGCACAGAGCGTGAATATGGCGCTTTTCCATCGCCAGGATCAGGTCATATTCCCGACACATGGCGGCTGAAACCTGACGGGCGCAATGCCCGTCTAGAGAAAGGTTATGTTGCTCTGCCACGCTCGTTGCACGCTCGTCGGCCCCTTTGCCTACCAGCGCACCCAGGCCTGCAGAACCCACCGTCAGCCCCGGCTGATATTGCTTTAACAGCCGCTCGGCCGTGGGGGAACGGCAAATGTTCCCCACGCACACCACCAGAATTTTGTTAAACATCGCGGATTACCAGTTATGCACGTCGCTTGCCGTGTCGGTCATGTAGCGAACGCCACTGATCGTCGGCAGCAACTGGTTGATCAGGCGGTTCCAGCGAGCAACCGGTGCGGTCGTCACGTAGACCACGTCATACGGCTGGAGGCGGAACTCGGTTGCCATCACCAGAGAGGTGGCATCGGACATATCCAGCTGATAAATGTTAGCAATCTTGCCGTTGCTGCCCTGTCCTTTGAGCGGACGAATAACGAAGATGCCGCTGGCATTGGAGGTCGTCAGATCGATACCTTCCGCCGAGCCCAGCGCTTCGGTCAGCGTCATGCCGCTGAAGTCCATTTTGAGGGTGCTCTGTTTCTTCACTTCGCCCATCACGAACACTTTCAGATCGTCATTACGCGGCACAAAGAGGATGTCACCCGGATAGAGCAGTCGGTTCTGGCTCAGGTCGCCGTTTTGCATCAGCGCCTGCAAGGAGATGCGTTGTTCTTTGCCCTGATGGGTCAGTACAACATTGCGCCAGTCGGCATTTTCAGTCAGCCCGCCTGCGGCGTTGATAGCGTCAAGTACGGTCAGCGGCACGTTGGTGATCGCCTGCTGCCCCGATTTATTGACCTGCCCGGAGATATAGGCTTTTTGCGAACGGAACGCGGCGATATTAACGTCCACCTGCGGATCAGCGATGTACTGCGCTAAGCGGCTGGTAATATCACTACGGATCTCGGCCAGCGTTTTGCCAACCACGTGTACTTTGCCAATGTAGGGATAGAACATGGTGCCGTCAGGCTGTACCCAGTTGCCGGTATCGCTCGAGCTACGGTACTGACCGGCTGGCGTCGTCAACTCCGGGTGGTCCCAGACGGTAACGCTAACGACATCGCCTGGTCCGACGCGATACTGATAAGAGGAGATCTCCTGATCCAGCGAAACGTTCGGCTGGGCCACGTTCGGGCGTGGGCGTAATTGCTCCACCAGTCTTGGTGTAAGGGGATAGACATTTACCATCCGATCAAGGTCGAAATCAGCATCTTGCTGTTTAATCACATCCTTACCCATGGTCGACATATTGCTGCCAGGTAAGACGGTGCACCCACTCATCAAGGTCACAGACACCAATAATGGCATCAATTTCATTTTGGATTTCATCATTGATTATTTATCACTTTGGCAGAGTAATTATCCTGTGCGGTTTAATTAAATGCGCGGCATTTAACTTTTAGCATGCGGTTAATAAAACAGAAATATAACTGGCATCAGTCCTAAAAAAAGTTTATTCATCCGCAAGCTATTGACAGAATAATCGAGGCTGATTAACACGCTTTCAGGCACGCTACCGCCCTTGGCTTTCAGTTACCAATCCACTGTTTAAACAGTAATTTATGGATAAACACCCTCTTTGACATGGTTTAATCGAAAGATATATCGGGCAAGAAAACGCTTCTCCAGATATAAACTTTCTGTTCTTTAAACCGACACTGAAATAGCAACAAGAGGCTTTAACATTTGATGCTGGAGGAATTGTTGCAGCTAACGATTTAGCAGGCAAGGAAACAACAGTCGGCGCATCGCTTTTTAAGATTAATATTAACGGCAAAGTTTTAATGTTTTAGGATTTTCTTCAGGTTGACAAAAATGAATATATAACCGTTACCTGCGATATTTCTTAAATATAATTATTTAAGGGAATTCTGGTTATAACCCTAAATTAACCATGGGAATAGAATGAGCCGTATTTGCGGCGTTGCACGAGGAAATCCCGTGCTGGCATTGCATTTTTCGCAGGCTTTATCCATGATCGAAATGTGACATTTGTCATATTACAAAAGGTATGATTCCCGCTATGGAATGGATTGCAGATCCATCAATCTGGGCCGGTCTGGTCACTCTGGTGTTACTGGAACTGGTGCTCGGCATCGACAACCTGGTCTTTATCGCCATTCTTGCCGAAAAATTGCCCCCTGCTCAGCGCGATCGCGCTCGCGTCACCGGCCTGCTTCTGGCCATGGTGATGCGCCTGCTGTTACTGGCCTCTATTTCCTGGCTGGTGGGGCTCACCAAACCGCTATTTACGGTACACGGCCTGGGCTTCAGCGCACGCGACCTGATTATGCTTTTTGGCGGCCTGTTCCTGATCTTCAAAGCCACCGTCGAACTCAATGAACGGCTGGAAGGTAAGGATAATGAAAACCCCACCCAGCGCCGGGGCGCCAGATTCTGGCCGGTGGTGGCGCAAATTGTGGTGCTGGACGCTGTCTTCTCTCTTGATTCGGTGATCACCGCCGTGGGGATGGTGGACCATCTGGCCGTTATGATGGCAGCCGTCATCATTGCCATTGCGCTGATGGTGATGGGCAGTAAGGCGTTAACGCGCTTCGTTAATAGCCACCCGACAATCGTCATTCTTTGTCTTAGCTTCCTGCTGATGATCGGCTTTAGCCTGGTGGCGGACGGCTTTGGCTTCCACATTCCGAAAGGCTATCTGTACGCCGCCATAGGGTTCTCGGTCATCATCGAGGCGCTAAACCAGCTGGCCATTTTCAACCGCCGTCGCTTTCTGTCAGCCAATCAGACGCTACGTCAGCGCACAGCTGAGACGGTGATGCGTCTGCTGAGCGGAAAGAAAGAGGATGCGGAACTGGATGCGGAGTCGGCCTCCCTGCTGGCGGATCATGACAGCAGCCAGATCTTTAACCCGCAGGAACGTCGAATGATTGAGCGGGTATTAAATCTTAACCAGCGTTCTGTCAGCAGCATTATGACCTCCCGTCACGATATCGAGCATATCGACCTCAACGCACCGGAGGCGCAAATCCGCGCGCTGCTGGAAAAAAACCAGCATACCCGCGTGGTGGTAACCGGTGGCGAGCAGGAGGAGGATCTGCTCGGCGTGGTACACGTTATCGACCTGCTCAACCAGCAGTTACACGATGAACCGCTTGACCTGCGGGCGCTGGTGCGTCAGCCGCTGGTCTTCCCGGAGGGGCTGCCGCTGCTCTCTGCGCTGGAGCAGTTCCGCAACGCCCGTACGCACTTTGCCTTTGTGGTGGATGAATTCGGCTCTGTTGAGGGGGTGGTGACCCTGAGCGACGTGATGGAAACCATTGCCGGTAACCTGCCCAATGAAGTGGAAGAGATCGACGCCCGCCATGATATCCAGAAAAATGCCGACGGAAGCTGGACGGCGAACGGTCATATGCCGCTGGAAGACCTGGTGCAGTATGTGCCACTGCCGCTGGATGAGAAGCGTGAGTATCACACCCTCGCCGGTCTGCTGATGGAATACCTGCAACGTATTCCCGCCCCAGGGGAAGAGGTCCAGGTGGGTCACTATGCTCTGAGGACGCTTGAAGTCGATCATCACCGGGTGCAGAAAGTGCAGTTAATTCCGCAGGCAGAGGAAGAGTACGAAGTGTAATAAAAAGCCGGGTTAGGCTAACCCCTACCCGGCTTAATCATTAAAGTTTTTCCAGCAGCTTTTTCACGTCTTTACTGTTTTTCGAATCCTTGTTGCGATCCGCCCAGTCGTTCAGACGCCGTTTGGCTTCATCCTGAAGATGTTTACGCATCAGCTGATCCACCTGCAGACTGTAGTTGAGCGCCTGCCACTGCCCATACACGCTAAGCGGGATCGGCGTCTGTTTCAGGAAGTCAATCAGCTTGCCTTCGCCCAGCCAGCCCTCCAGCACCGTCACTTTAAAGTGGGTATCCGCCGTCTCTTTGACCAGGTCCATCGTGCCATCGCCCTCAAGCGATAACATAGGCGATTCCCCCTGCATGCTTTCCAGCGAGAGCTGGCCGTTATCAAGCGAAAGCTCGGTAACAAAGCGATTCAGACGGGTGGCGTTCTCAAAGTTATCTTTGACCTTCACATTACTGCTGCGCTCCACCGCCTGCTGCACCAGCTGCTGGAAGTTAAGCCCTTCCATACGGGTGTTGCTCATCTCGACGTGGGCCTGCCCTTGCCAGTTGCGACGGAAGGCCTCGGCGTCGATCTTGCCGCCAGAGAAATCACCCGCCAGCGTCAGGCTACCGGTCAGGGGGATCGGATAGTTGAAAGCTTTCAGGATGGTGCCAATCTCGACATTTTCCAGCCGCGGCTGGAATGCCGTGCGGGCCTCCGCTTTGCGCACATCCAGGGTGCCTGGCAACGAGAGGCGCCCCTGCCCCATCTCGCCGCTCAGATCGCTGATGGTGAGCAAACCATTTTTGTTGGTCATCTGGCTGGAGACATGGGTGAAATCCATGCCGCGCCAGTGGACGCGGTTGGCTTTTAGCATGATATCCGCGTCAAAACCGCGCAGACCGTTATAGTCAGGCCGATCGAGGTTCGTCGAGCTCACCGGGCGCGGCTTCGGCTGAGACTGCCCCTGCTGCGCCACGTCACCCTGGGCGGCAGCGGCTTGCGCCGTAAGCAGATTTTCAAGGTTGAGCGTATCGAATTGCAGATTGATCACCCATTGCGGGGTGTCGCTCAGCATCACGCTCGCCTGGCCAGTCAGCGCGCTGTCGTTCGCTTTCAGATCGAGCTGATTGAGCTCAAGCTGTTTGCGCTCTTCCCGCCAGACTGCCTGCAGTTTACCCTGTCCGGTGATCCCCTGCGCCGGAAGATCGGCCCCGGTCAGCTGCCAGTCAAGCTGCTGAATATTGGCAATCAGCTGGTGAGGATAGTCAGACGCATCGACATTCGCATTCAGCGAGACCACCATGTCGCGCTGATTACGGTTCACGCGCCCGCTAAAGTCCATCGTGCCTTTGTGGTGCTCATCCTGCTCCATCTGCAGATTGATATTACGCACCGTCACCTGTTCGTCGCTCTCATGCTGGAACACCAGCACGCTATCGGCGACCTTCAGTTTGCCAATATCAAACGACCAGCCGTTATCTTCAGCTACGTCGGGGAGCGTGTTTTCGCGCGGCACCACCGGGGCATCGGGCTTGCGCACCGCCTCGGTCTGCGGCGTCAACTGAATTACCGCCCCTTTAAGCATCACCTGATTCACCTGCAACTGATGCGAAAGAAGCGGCATTAACGCCACGTCCAGACGCATATTGTCGGAGGTAAGCAGCGGCACGGAAGCCCCCGGCGCGGTTAACGACATCCGGCCGGAAAGAATGCTTAACTGCGGCCAGACGTGCCAGCGCAGCGGGCCGTCCAGCTTCATCACGTAGCCACTGCGCGCTTCAACCTGGCGCACCATGTAGGCGCGAAAATCGTTGGGATTAACCAGCAGCACCAACGCAGTAAGACCTGCCAGCAAGACCACCAGCAAAATCATCAGCGTTGTCAGAACTCTTCTCATGGCTTCCTCGGTGGACTGGGCTGGGCTCAGTCTTTGTCAATACGACTGGCAACCGCACCCTGCTGATCGCGGTATTTTGCATCCTGGCGGCGGTTGTAAGGACGTGCAGCCGGGCCGGTCAGCGGCTCGAAACTGAGCGCGCCAATCATCATGCCTGGACGTAATGCCAGCGGCAATTTACCGGCGTTAAAGAACTCCAGCACAATGCGACCCGACCAGCCTGGATCGATACGGTGCGCGGTTACGTGCACCATCAGCCCCAGACGCGCCAGAGACGAACGTCCATCAAGCCAGCCAACCAGATCGGCAGGCAGGGTCACGGACTCAAAGGTAACCGCCAGCGCCAGTTCTCCTGGGTGCAGATAAAAGGCCTCGCCGTCCTCAAGAACAATCTCGTCGCTCATCACGCGTTCGAGTGCGGCGCTCACTTCATCTTTTGGACCGCTAAGGTCGATAAAGGGGGCGGTATGCCCGCTGAAGGTGCGGAATTTATTGCCCAGACGCACATCCACGGTCACGCCATTAATGCGCTCCACGGGCGGACGGGGTGAAATGGACAGACGGCCTTCATCGAGCCAGGCTTCAATATCTTTATCACACAGACGCATGGCACTCTCTCCTTTCGTGCATCACTCCCTCGGGCTTATCTGCGCCGAGGGTGAACCGGGTTATCTCTGAACGGTACACAATTCGCGTGTTTTATTCAAAAAACTGGCTGATTTTCGCTTTCAGAATATCGATTGCAATACGGTTTTTACCCCCGCGCGGCACGATAATATCGGCGTACTGTTTGGACGGTTCAATAAACTGCAGGAACATTGGACGTACCGTTTTTTGATATTGCGCCATAACGGAGTCCATGGAGCGACCGCGTTCGTTAACGTCGCGCTTGATGCGGCGCATCAGGCAAATATCCAGTGGCGTATCAACAAAAATGGAGAAGTTCATCGATTCGCGCAGACGCGCGTCGGTCAGCAGCAGGATGCCTTCAAGGATAATGACCTTCTTTGGCTCAATACGGATAGTTTCCTGCGTGCGGGTATGTTCAACATAGCTGTAGACGGGTAATTCAATTGGGGCGCCGTTCTTCAGAGACTGAAGATGCTGAAACAGCAGGCTGTGATCCATCGCGCTGGGATGGTCATAGTTGGTCTTAACGCGCTCTTCCATCGACAGATGACTTTGATCCTTGTAATAGCTGTCTTCCGGAATGACACCGATGTGCTCATCACCAACCTGTTCACGTAATTCACGGTAAAGCGTACTAGCAATAAGACTTTTACCTGAAGCCGATGCGCCGGCGATGCCTATAATGACGCACTGATGAGACTTATCAGTCATAAATTTAGCGACCTGAGTAACCTGGATGTAAAGGAAGGACGACGCCGAAGCGTCAAACGGCGCAATTATAGGGATTTCGCTCCCGTGATACCAGTCGAAAGCGCAGGTTATGCGTGACGCGCGAAAATAGCCTTTTTCTTCCCGCTGCGTTATTACCCTGTTCACTTTTCCATCATCAAAGATGAAATTTTTGCAGGATAACTATTTAATAACTCTATGATGTCAAATTATGAGCAGCCACCATATGAATTGTAAATTGTTTGTACTAGCATAATCCAAATTCATCATTCAACTCGTCCGGACCTGGTTCGTGACGGCATGGCGTCCCCTGGATAAGCGGTAATGAATAAACAATACCAGCGCGTTTTGGTTACCACCCCACATCCTTTACTACGGCTTGTCAGTCTTGGTCTGGTTACCTTTATCTTTACCCTTTTTTCGCTGGAGCTGACGCGTTTCGGTACATTACTGGCACCTTTATGGTTCCCAACCGCCATTATGATGGTGGCCTTTTACCGTCACGCCGGCAAAATGTGGCCCGGTATCGCGCTCGCCTGCACCTTCGGCAATATCTTTGCCACCTGGCTGCTCTTCTCCTGGGATACCCTTAATCTGTGGTACGGGTTGATCAACACCCTCGAGGCGGTGGTCGGCGCGCTGTTGCTGCGAAAACTGCTCCCCTGGTATAACCCGCTGCAAAATCTGGGCGACTGGATCCGTCTGGCGATCGGCAGCGCCGTGATCCCGCCTCTGCTGGGCGGCATGTTGGCGTATCTGCTGGTTCCTACCGCCGAGCCGATGCGCAACTTTCTGGTCTGGGTGCTCTCGGAAACCATCGGCGCGCTGGCGCTGGTGCCGCTGGGGCTGCTGTTTAAACCCCACTACCTGCTGCGTCATCGCAATCCGCAATTACTGCTCGAAACGCTGGTCACCATGGTGGTGACGCTGGTGCTAAGCTGGATCGCCATCCGTTTTTTACCCTGGCCCTTTACCGCGATTATCGTCTTGCTGATGTGGAGCGCCGTCCGATTACCACGCCTTGAGGCATTTCTGGTCTTCCTGGTCACGGTAATGATGGTATCGCTGTTGATCGCCTCTTCGCCGGTGCCGCTGGTCACTGAAAATGCCGCCATGCTCAACGCCCCCTGGCTGCCATTCCTGATGATGCTGTTGCCCGCTAACGTCATGACCATGGTGATGTACGCCTTCCGCGCGGAGCGGAAACACATCACCGAGAGCGAAGAACGTTTTCGCAATGCCATGGAGTACTCCGCGATCGGCATGGCGCTGGTCGGTACCGACGGCCAGTGGCTGCAGGCCAACAAAGCGCTTTGTCAGTTCCTCGGTTACTCCCAGTCTGAGCTGCACTCCCTGACCTTCCAGCAGGTGACCTGGCCCGAAGATCTCAATCTTGACCTCGAGCAGATGGAGCAACTGATCCGCGGGGATATCAACAGTTACTCGATGGAGAAGCGTTACTACACCCGCAATGGTGAGGTGGTCTGGGCGCTGCTGGCGGTCTCGCTGGTGCGCCATGCGGACGGCAGCCCGCTCTATTTCATCGCCCAGATCGAAGACATTAACGATCTCAAACAGACCGAATGGGTTAACAAGCGCCTGATGGAGCGCATTACTCTCGCTAACGAAGCGGGGGGAATAGGTATCTGGGAGTGGGATGTTAAACCGGACGTGATCAGCTGGGATAAGCGCATGTTCGAACTCTATGAAGTTCCGCCGCATATTAAACCCACCTGGCAGATGTGGCATGAGTGTATGCTCCCGGAGGACCGCGCCCATGCTGAACAGGTGGTACGTGATGCCCTGGCCGCGCGCATTCCCTTCAAGCTGGAGTTTCGTATTCGGGTCAAAGAGGGGGTTCGTCACATCCGCGCGCTGGCTAATCGGGTGCTGAATAAGCAGGGCGAGGTCGAACGCCTGCTCGGCGTCAATATGGATATGACCGAGGTAAAAGAGCTTAACGAAGCGCTGTTCCAGGAAAAAGAGCGTCTGCATATTACCCTCGACTCCATCGGCGAAGCCGTGCTCTGTACCGATGTCGATATGAACGTCACCTTTATGAACCCGGTCGCCGAGAAGATGAGCGGCTGGACGCAGCAAGACGCGATGGGCCAGCCGATCTTATCGGTGCTGCATATTACCTTTGGTAATAGCGGCCCGCTGATGGAAAACATTCACAGCGGGGATATGTCCCGTACCGATATCGAACAGGATGTCGTCCTGCACAGCCGCAGTGGCGGGAGCTACGATATTCACTACAGCATCACCCCACTGAGCACTCTCGATGGACAAAACATCGGCTCGGTGCTGGTCATTCAGGATGTTACCGAGTCGCGCAAAATGCTGCGTGAACTGAGCTACAACGCCTCTCACGACGCCCTCACCCACCTGGCAAACCGCGTCAGCTTTGAAGCGCACCTGAAACGTCTGCTCCATATGGTGCAGGAGACCCGCCAGCGACATGCGCTGGTGTTTATCGATCTCGACCGTTTTAAAGCGGTGAATGACACCGCAGGCCATGCGGCGGGCGATGCCCTGCTGCGTGAGCTCTCTTCGCTGATGCTCAGCATGTTGCGTTCGACCGATGTGCTGGCGCGTCTTGGCGGGGACGAGTTTGGTTTACTGTTGCCTGAATGCAATACCGAAAGCGCCCGCTACATCGCGGGGCGTATCATTAATGCCATCAACGATTACCACTTTATGTGGGACGGCCGCCTGCACCGTATCGGCGCCAGCGCCGGGATTACGCTTATCGACGCCGTAAACCACCAGGCCGCTGAAGTGATGTCTCAGGCGGATATTGCCTGCTACGCCTCAAAAAACAGCGGGCGTGGGGTGGTCACGGTGTATGAACCGCAGCAAGAACGCATGCAGAGCAACCGCAATATGATGTCGCTCGATGAACAGTGGCACATGATTAAAGACAACAACCTGGTGATGCTGGCGCGCAGCGTGGCGTCACCGCGTATCCCGGAGAGCAGCAATTTCTGGATGCTGTCGCTGCGCCTGTGGACCAGCGAAGGGGAAGTTCTCGAAGAGCAGACCTTCCGTGCCGGGCTGGCTGAGCCCGAGCTCCTTCACGCTCTCGACAGACGCGTGATGCAGGAGTTCTTCCGCAGTTTTGCCGCCCCGCTGGCTAAAAAAGGGACCGGCGTGGCCCTTCCGCTGTCGCTGGCTGGACTGGCCAGCGTGACCCTGGTTGACGAGTTGCTGGATATGCTGGCACAGAGTCCGCTGCCGACACGACTACTGCACCTGATGCTGCATATTGACGTACTGAGACAGCAAAATAACGCCTGTCTGCAGGGGCTGGATAAACTGCGCCGCGCCGGCTGCCGTATCATCCTCAGCCACGTCGGGCGAGATATGGACGAGTTCAACTACCTCAGCGCCCATCAGGCAGATTACCTGCTGCTGGATCCCGAGGTCGTGACCAACGTTCACGGCAACCTGATGGACGAGATGTTGGTCACTATTATCCAGGGTCATGCCCAGCGGCTGGGCATGAAAACCATCGCCGGGCCGAGCAACCAGCCGGTGGTGATGGACACGCTCTCGGGCATCGGCATCGACTATATCTACGGCAATACCATTGACGAACCGCGTCCGCTGGAACTACTGCTTAATACCAGCTACTTCGCTATCAACTGACGGCGTCCAGCCTTCGGTATACCAGATATGCAGCAGCGCGTATGAGCGCCACGGCTGCCACCGGGCGGCATAGCGCCGTATCCCGGCCGGGGTCATGCCGGCAAAGCGTTGCTTGATCAAATAATCATCCGGTAAGAACACATCTTTTGCCTGCCAGCCGCGCAGGGCGAAATAATTCGCCGTCCAGCGCCCGATGCCCGGGCGAGTTTGCAGTGCCTTCACGCCCGCCTCGATGTCATCCGGCGGCGTAAGAGGAAATGTCCCGGCCTCCACCGACTGCGCCAGGTGAATGAGCGACTCGGCGCGTTTAACTGGCATGCCGAGCGCCTTCAAGGCCAGCGGGTCGGCATTTGCCAGCGCCGCCGGGGTAGGAAAGCAAAAATAGCCCGGCGCCCCTGCGAGCGGCTCACCACACAAGGCGACCACTTTCGCGGTGAGCTTCGCTGCCATCGCTACGCTCACCAGCTGGCCGAGAATAGCGCGTACCCCCTGCTCGTAAGCATCCATCGAGCCGGGCAGTCGCAGGCCGGGCCGGGCAGCACCGAGCGCCCCGAGTACCCCGGCTATCTGCTGCGGGCGACAATCCAGGTCAAACAGCCGGGCCACGCGCGCCAGGACCGGGTCAGCGACCGGCAGCAGCCCGTCACTCAGTTCAACCTGAAGCGTGCCATCTTGCAGGTGCGGCGTGGCGCGAATCAACCCGACATGCCCCTTACAGGCGAAACTGCGCACGTAGTCAGTGGCGGTCACGGTTTCGATACCGGTGACCGCACGGGCGGCCAAAAAATCGAACATCCATTGCCAGTCGTAGGGGGGTTGCCAGTGCAGAATAAACATTACGGCTCCTTTTTTCGTTACTCCACAGCATAACGCTGCCCGGCGGTTCTTGCCTTGCTTTCATATTCCAGTTGTCGCAGGCGAGACATTTCGCTAAAGTCTCGCCCCTTCTCAATGGCATGGGGATTTCGCACGTGTTTATCGGATTTGACTATGGTACCGCCAACTGTTCTGTGGCGGTGATGCAAGACGGGCAGCCACAGCTGCTCAAAATGGAAAATAACAGCACCCTGCTGCCATCAATGATTTGCGCGCCCACGCGTGAAGCGGTAAGCGAGTGGCTCTATCGTCATCATCAGGTTCCGGCTACCGGCACGGAAACCCAGGCGCTGTTACGCCGGGCGGTAAGCTTCAATCGCGAAGAGGATATCGACGTTACCGCCACCAGCGTGCAGTTTGGACTCTCCTCGCTGGGCCACTATATTGAGGACCCGGAAGAGGTCTACTTTGTTAAATCCCCGAAATCCTTCCTCGGCGCCAGCGGCCTGAAGCCGCAGCAGGTTGCTCTGTTTGAGGATCTGGTTTGCGCCATGATGCTGCATATTCGTCAGCAGGCACAGTCGCAGGTGACGGATACCATTACCCAGGCGGTGATTGGTCGCCCTATTAACTTCCAGGGGCTGGGGGGAGACGACGCGAACCAGCAGGCACAAGGGATCCTTGAGCGTGCCGCCCACCGCGCAGGTTTTCAGGACGTGGTGTTCCAGTATGAGCCGGTTGCCGCCGGTCTGGATTTTGAAGCGACGCTCAGTGAAGAGAAACGCGTGCTGGTAGTGGATATCGGCGGCGGGACAACTGACTGCTCGCTGCTGCTGATGGGGCCACAATGGCATGTCCGCCGCGACCGTGAAAATAGCCTGCTGGGACACAGCGGGTGCCGCGTAGGCGGGAACGATCTTGATATTGCACTGGCGTTCAAAAGCCTGATGCCGCTGCTGGGCATGGGCGGCCAGACGGAAAAAGGTATCGCCCTGCCGATCCTCCCCTGGTGGAATGCGGTTGCCATTAACGACGTCCCCGCTCAGAGCGATTTCTACAGTACCGCCAACGGTCGTTTCCTTAATGACCTGGTGCGCGATGCGCAGGATGCCGACAAAGTCGCCCTGCTGTATAAGCTCTGGCGTCAGCGTCTGAGCTATCGCGTGGTGCGTAGCGCCGAAGAGAGTAAAATTGCCCTTTCAGAAGCCGCCGATCATACCGTTACGCTGCCGTTTATCGGCGATGAGCTGGCCACCGCGATTAGTCAGCAGGGGCTGGAGGCGGCACTGGCGCAACCGTTGCAGCGCATTCTGGAACAGGTGCAGCTGGCGCTGGATAACGGTAAAGAGAAACCGGACGTGATCTACCTTACCGGCGGTAGCGCCAAATCGCCGTTAATTAAGCGTGCGCTGGCGGAGCAGTTGCCGGGCATCCCGATTGCTGGCGGCGATGATTTCGGCTCGGTGACGGCGGGGCTGGCGCGTTGGGCGCAGGTAGTGTTTAGCTGACATAGGCGCAGGCTGATGCTCTCACCCCACCCCTCTCCTACAGGGAGAGGGGGAAATGCCTAAAAAAGGCAACCCGTGTTGCCTTTTTGCTTTACCCTCATTCAGACAATTCCAGACAGTCTTCCATATTTCCTCCATTTTTCTGCCGTCTCCACTCACTAAACTAGTATCATTTCCCGAAATGTTTCAGGATGAGAACGTATAACGATGAAAGGCAGTCAAAAATCCCGCTGGGCAATTGCCGCAGGCCTTATTGTGGTGGTCATTGCCGCCGCGTGGTACTGGCACAGTCACTCCGCGGCACCGGCAGGTGCCACCAGCCAACAGCGCCCCGCAGGCGGTGGCCGCCACGCTATGCGCGGTGGCGTGCTGGCCCCTGTCCAGGCTGCCACCGCCGTCAATAAATCCGTTCCGCTTTACCTTACGGGCCTGGGAACTATCACGGCGGCAAATACGGTGACCGTGCGCAGTCGCGTTGACGGCCAGCTTATGGCGCTCCACTTCCAGGAGGGGCAACAGGTCAAAGCCGGTGATCTGCTGGCTGAAATCGATCCCAGCCAGTTTAAGGTTGCCCTCGCCCAGGCGCAGGGGCAGCTCGCAAAAGACAAAGCGACTCTCGCCAACGCACAGCGCGACCTTGCCCGCTTCCAGAAACTGGTGAAAACCAATCTGGTGTCACGCCAGGAGCTGGATACCCAGCAGTCGCTGGTCAGTGAATCACAGGGCACGATCAAAGCGGATGAAGCCGCCGTCGCTAGTGCCCAGCTCCAGCTTGACTGGAGCCGGATCACCGCCCCGATTGATGGCCGCGTGGGGCTGAAACAGGTTGATATCGGTAACCAGATCTCCAGCGGCGATACCACAGGCATCGTGGTGATCACCCAGACCCACCCCATCGATCTGGTTTTCACCCTGCCAGAAAACGACATTGCTACCGTTGTTCAGGCGCAGAAAACCGGCCAGCCGCTGGTGGTTGAAGCCTGGGATCGCGCCAACAAACAGAAACTGAGCGAAGGTACGCTGCTGAGCCTGGATAACCAGATCGACACCACCACCGGCACCATCAAGCTGAAGGCCCGATTTACCAACCAGGACGACGCGCTCTTCCCGAACCAGTTTGTTAACGCCCGGATGCTGGTCTCGACTCAGGATAACGCGGTAGTTATCCCGACCGCAGCCCTGCAGATGGGCAACGAAGGCAACTTCGTGTGGGTACTGAACAGCGAGAATAAAGTGAGTAAGCATCTGGTGAAAACCGGCATCCAGGACAGCCAGACGGTGGTGATCAGCGCCGGGTTGTCCGCAGGCGATCGCGTAGTCACTGACGGTATCGACCGCCTGACCGAAGGGGCTAAAGTCGAGGTAGTGGAAGCGCACAGCGACACCGCCACTCCGAAGCAGCCTGCCCGTGAACAGGCCAAACAGAGAGAGAACGCCTGATGCAGGTGATGCCACCCAGCGCCACGGGCGGGCCGTCACGCCTGTTCATTATGCGCCCGGTCGCCACCACGCTGTTGATGGTGGCGATTTTACTGGCGGGGATTATCGGCTACCGTTTTCTGCCGGTCTCCGCCCTGCCGGAAGTCGATTATCCCACCATCCAGGTGGTGACCCTCTATCCCGGCGCCAGCCCGGATGTGGTCACCTCTGCCATAACCGCCCCGCTGGAGCGTCAGTTCGGCCAGATGTCGGGGCTGAAGCAGATGTCCTCACAAAGCTCTGGTGGCGCGTCGGTGGTAACGCTTCAGTTCCAGCTCACGCTGCCGCTGGATGTCGCCGAGCAGGAGGTGCAGGCCGCCATTAACGCCGCCATCAACCTGCTGCCGTCCGATTTGCCGAATCCGCCAGTCTACAGCAAGGTCAACCCGGCGGATCCGCCCATCATGAGCCTCGCCGTCACCTCGTCTGCCATGCCGATGACGCAGGTGGAAGATATGGTCGAAACCCGCGTGGCGCAGAAGATTTCTCAGGTATCGGGCGTCGGCCTGGTGACCCTCTCTGGCGGCCAGCGTCCGGCTGTACGCGTGAAGCTTAACGCGCAGGCCATCGCCGCGCTGGGGTTGACCAGCGAAACCATCCGTACCGCCATCAGCAACGCCAACGTCAACTCGGCGAAAGGCTCCCTGGATGGCCCCACCCGCGCGGTCACGCTGTCGGCCAACGATCAGATGCAGTCTGCCGATGAGTACCGCCAGCTGATTGTCGCTTACCAGAACGGGGCCCCTGTTCGGCTGGGCGATGTGGCCACGGTCGAACAGGGGGCGGAAAACAGCTGGCTGGGTGCCTGGGCGAATAAGCAGCAGGCCATCGTGATGAACGTGCAGCGCCAGCCGGGCGCTAACATTATCGATACCGCTGACAGCATCCGCGCCATGCTACCGCAGCTGATAGAGAGCCTGCCGAAGTCGGTGAGCGTGAAGGTGCTTTCGGATCGCACCACCAACATCCGCGCCTCGGTCAGCGACACGCAGTTTGAGCTGATGCTCGCCATCGCGCTGGTGGTGATGATCATCTATCTGTTCCTGCGCAACGTTCCCGCCACCATTATCCCCGCCGTCGCGGTGCCGTTATCGCTGGTGGGGACATTTGCGGTCATGGTGTTTCTCGATTTCTCCATCAATAACCTGACGCTAATGGCGCTGACCATCGCCACCGGTTTCGTGGTGGACGATGCCATTGTGGTGATTGAGAATATCTCGCGCTATATCGAGAAAGGCGAGAAACCGCTGGCGGCAGCGCTCAAAGGGGCTGGTGAGATCGGCTTTACCATCATCTCATTGACCTTCTCCCTGATAGCGGTGCTGATTCCGCTGCTGTTTATGGGCGATATTGTCGGACGTCTGTTCCGCGAATTTGCGGTCACCCTGGCGGTGGCGATTCTGATCTCGGCGATAGTGTCATTAACCCTGACGCCTATGATGTGCGCGCGCATGCTGAGCCACGAGTCTCTGCGCAAACAGAACCGTTTTTCTCGCGCCTCTGAACGGATGTTCGAGCGGGTGATCGCCGCTTATGGCCGCCTGCTGACCAAAGTGCTTAACCACCCCTGGGCGACGCTGGGCGTGGCGCTGGCAACCCTGGCCCTCAGCGCCCTGCTGTGGGTCATGATTCCGAAGGGCTTCTTCCCGATTCAGGACAACGGCATTATTCAGGGAACGCTGCAGGCGCCGCAGTCGGTGTCGTTTGCCAGCATGGCCCAGCGCCAGCAGCAGGTTTCCGAAATTCTTATGAAGGATCCGGCCGTCGAGAGTCTGACCTCATTCGTGGGGGTGGACGGTACCAACCCGTCGCTGAACAGCGCTCGTCTGCAGATCAACCTCAAACCGCTCGATGAGCGTGATGACCGCGTTAATGCGGTGATTGAGCGCCTACAGCAAGCCGTGGCGCGCGTACCGGGTATCGAACTCTATCTGCAACCGACTCAGGATCTGACGATCGATACCCAGGTCAGCCGCACTCAGTATCAGTTTACCTTGCAGGCCACCACGCTTGAGGCGCTCAGCACCTGGGTGCCGCAACTGGTAGAGAAACTGCAGGCGCTGCCGCAGCTTTCCGACGTCAGCAGCGACTGGCAGGATAAAGGGTTGGCGGCCTATATCAATGTCGATCGCGACAGCGCCAGCCGGCTGGGCATTACCATGGCGGATGTGGATAACGCCCTGTACAACGCCTTTGGTCAGCGCCTGATCTCCACCATTTATACTCAGGCGAACCAGTACCGCGTGGTGCTGGAGCACGATACGCAACGGACGCCGGGACTGGCAGGGCTGGACGCCGTGCGTCTCACCAGCAGCGAAGGCGGCAGCGTGCCGCTCAGCGCCATCGCGAAAGTGGAGGAGCGCTATACGCCGCTGGCGGTGAACCATCTGGATCAGTTCCCCTCTACCACCATCTCGTTTAACGTCCCGGACGACTACTCGCTGGGCGAGGCGGTGGAGGCTATCCTGGGTGCGGAAAAAGATCTCAGTTTCCCCACCGATATTCAGACCCAGTTCCAGGGCAGTACGCTGGCATTCCAGGCCGCACTGGGCAGTACCATCTGGCTGATCGTGGCGGCAGTGGTGGCAATGTACATCGTGCTTGGCGTGCTGTACGAAAGCTTTATTCATCCCATCACCATCCTCTCTACCCTACCTACTGCAGGAGTGGGAGCCCTGCTGGCGCTGATGCTGGCAGGCAGTGAACTGGATGTGATCGCCATCATTGGCATCATCTTGCTGATTGGTATCGTCAAGAAGAACGCCATCATGATGATCGACTTTGCCCTTGCCGCCGAGCGCGAGCAGGGAATGGCACCGCGCGAGGCCATCTATCAGGCCTGTCTGCTGCGCTTTCGTCCGATCCTGATGACCACCCTCGCCGCCCTGCTCGGTGCCCTGCCGCTGATGCTCAGCACCGGGGTTGGCGCAGAGTTGCGTCGTCCGCTGGGGATTGGCATGGTAGGCGGCCTGCTGGTCAGCCAGGTGTTAACACTCTTTACCACACCGGTGATTTACCTGCTGTTCGACAGCCTGGCACTGAAGATGAAATCCCGCTTCCCGAAGCGTACTGAGGAGGCGTAAGTGAAGTTTTTCGCCCTCTTCATTTACCGCCCGGTGGCGACGATCCTGATTTCGCTCGCCATTACGCTCTGCGGCGTGCTCGGCTTCCGGCTGCTGCCGGTGGCCCCGCTGCCGCAGGTGGATTTCCCGGTCATTATGGTCAGCGCGTCGTTGCCCGGCGCGTCGCCAGAGACCATGGCCTCGTCGGTCGCCACGCCGCTTGAGCGCTCCCTCGGACGCATCGCCGGGGTCAACGAGATGACCTCCAGCAGCTCGCTGGGCAGTACGCGCATCATTCTGGAGTTCAACTTTAACCGCGACATCAACGGCGCGGCCCGTGACGTGCAGGCAGCGATCAACGCCGCGCAAAGCTTGTTGCCAAGCGGTATGCCGAGCCGCCCGACGTACCGCAAAGCTAACCCGTCAGACTCGCCGATCATGATCCTGACGCTCACCTCGGATACCTATTCCCAGGGTGAGCTGTATGACTTTGCCTCTACCCAGCTGGCGCAGACCATCGCCCAGATCGACGGCGTGGGCGATGTGGATGTGGGGGGCAGTTCCCTGCCAGCCGTGCGCGTGGGGCTCAACCCGCAGGCGCTGTTTAACCAGGGCGTATCGCTGGATGACGTGCGCAGCGCTATCAGTAATGCTAACGTGCGCAGGCCGCAGGGAGCCATCGAAGACAGTAGCCACCGCTGGCAGATCCAGACCAACGATGAACTCAAAACCGCCGCCGAATACCAGCCACTGATTATTCACTACAACAACGGCGCGGCGGTGCGCCTCAGCGACGTGGCAAGCGTAACCGACTCGGTTCAGGATGTGCGTAACGCCGGGATGACCAACGCCAAACCGGCCATTTTGCTGATGATCCGCAAGCTGCCGGAGGCCAACATCATCGAGACGGTCAACAGCATCCGCGCCCGTCTGCCGGAGTTACAAGAGACCATTCCGGCGGCCATCGATCTGCAGATCGCTCAGGACCGCTCCCCCACCATTCGCGCCTCGCTTGAAGAGGTTGAGCAGTCGCTGATTATCTCCGTGGCGCTGGTGATCCTCGTGGTCTTCCTGTTCCTGCGCTCCGGTCGCGCCACGCTGATCCCCGCCGTGGCGGTACCGGTGTCGCTTATCGGCACCTTCGCCGCCATGTATCTGTGCGGTTTTAGCCTTAATAACTTGTCGCTGATGGCGCTGACTATCGCCACCGGCTTCGTGGTGGATGACGCTATTGTGGTGCTGGAGAATATCTCCCGTCATCTGGAGGCGGGCATGAAGCCGCTTCAGGCGGCGCTGCAGGGGTCGCGTGAAGTGGGCTTTACCGTGCTCTCCATGAGCCTGTCGCTGGTGGCCGTGTTCTTACCGCTGCTGCTGATGGATGGCCTGCCGGGACGGCTGTTGCGCGAATTCGCCGTGACGCTCTCGGTCGCCATCGGCATTTCGCTGGCGGTCTCTCTGACCCTCACCCCGATGATGTGCGGCTGGATGCTGAAATCCGGCAAACCGCACAGCCAGCCGCGTAAACGCGGGTTTGGCCGGCTACTGATGGCGCTGCAGGAGGGCTACGGTAAATCACTGAAGTGGGTACTGAACCATACCCGCATCGTCGGGCTGGTGCTGCTGGGCACCATTGTGCTCAATGTCTGGCTCTATATCACCATACCGAAAACCTTCTTCCCGGAGCAGGATACCGGGGTGCTGATGGGCGGCATCCAGGCTGACCAGAGCATCTCCTTCCAGGCGATGCGCGGAAAGTTGCAGGACTTTATGAAGATCATACGCGACGACCCGGCGGTGGATAATGTCACCGGCTTTACCGGCGGCTCGCGGGTCAACAGCGGGATGATGTTTATTACCCTTAAATCCCGCGATAACCGCAGCGAAACCGCCCAGCAGGTTATTGATCGTCTGCGCGGCAAGCTGGCGAAAGAGCCCGGCGCAAACCTCTTTTTGATGGCCGTTCAGGATATCCGCGTTGGCGGGCGGCAGGCCAATGCCAGCTACCAGTACACCTTGCTGTCGGACGATCTCGCCGCCCTGCGCGAATGGGAGCCGAAGATCCGCAAAGCGCTGGCGGCCTTGCCGCAGCTGGCGGATGTTAACTCAGACCAGCAGGACAACGGCGCAGAGATGAGCCTGACCTACGACCGGGAAACCATGTCGCGGCTGGGGATAGATGTCAGCGCGGCCAACAGCCTGCTGAATAATGCCTTCGGTCAGCGGCAGATCTCTACCATCTACCAGCCGATGAACCAGTACAAGGTGGTGATGGAAGTCGATCCGCGCTACACCCAGGATATCAGCGCACTGGATAAGATGTTTGTGATTAACAACGACGGCAAGGCAATTCCGCTCTCCTACTTTGCCAGCTGGCAGCCGGCGAACGCGCCGCTGTCGGTTAACCATCAGGGGCTGTCCGCGGCGTCGACCGTCTCATTCAACCTGCCTACCGGCTCTTCGCTCTCAGAGGCCAGTGAAGCCATCAACCGCGCAATGACTCAACTGGGGGTCCCTTCGACGGTGCGCGGCAGCTTTGCCGGTACGGCGCAGGTTTTCCAGGAGACGATGAATTCTCAGATCATTTTGATTCTGGCGGCGATTGCCACCGTCTATATCGTGCTGGGGGTGCTCTACGAGAGCTATGTCCATCCGCTGACGATTCTTTCCACCCTGCCGTCGGCGGGGGTGGGGGCGCTGCTGGCACTGGAGCTATTTGGCGCACCGTTTAGCCTCATCGCGCTTATCGGGATCATGCTATTAATAGGAATAGTGAAGAAAAACGCGATCATGATGGTCGATTTTGCTCTGGAGGCGCAGCGCAACGGCAACCTGAGGCCGCAAGAGGCCATCTTCCAGGCCTGCCTGCTGCGTTTCCGCCCGATTATGATGACCACCCTGGCAGCGCTGTTTGGCGCGCTACCGCTGGTTATCTCCAGCGGGGACGGTGCCGAGCTGCGTCAGCCGCTGGGGATCACCATTGTCGGCGGTCTGGTGATGAGCCAGCTGCTTACGCTCTACACGACGCCGGTGGTTTACCTGTTCTTTGATCGTCTGCGGTTGCGTTTTTCACGGCAAAACACTAACGGTGACGGAGTAAATGACCGATCTCCCTAAGCAGGTTCGCTGGCAGCTATGGATTGTCGCCTTCGGCTTCTTTATGCAGTCGCTGGATACGACCATCGTTAACACCGCCCTCCCCTCAATGGCGAAAAGCCTGGGGGAGAGTCCGCTGCATATGCACATGGTCATCGTCGCCTACGTGCTGACGGTGGCGGTGATGCTGCCTGCCAGCGGCTGGCTGGCTGACAAAGTGGGGGTGCGCAATATTTTCTTTACCGCCATCGTGCTCTTTACCACCGGCTCGCTGTTTTGTGCTCAGGCGAACACCCTCAATGAGCTGATCATGGCGCGGGCGTTACAGGGGGTCGGCGGGGCGATGATGGTGCCGGTTGGCAGGCTGACGGTGATGAAAATCGTCCCGCGCGCGCAGTATATGGCGGCAATGACCTTCGTCACCCTACCCGGGCAGGTTGGTCCGCTGCTCGGCCCGGCGCTGGGGGGGATTCTGGTTGAGTACGCTTCCTGGCACTGGATCTTCCTGATTAACCTTCCTGTGGGGGTTATCGGCGCCATCGCCACCCTCTGGCTTATGCCCAACTACACCATGCAGACCCGACGCTTCGATCTGGTGGGCTTTTTTCTGCTGGCGGCCGGTATGGCGACCCTGACCCTGGCGCTGGATGGGCAAAAGGGGCTGGGGATCTCTTCTCTGTCGCTGGTCGCTCTGGTGGCCATCGGGGTGGTTTCGGTGCTGTGGTATCTCTGGCATGCCCGCGATAACGACCGCGCCTTATTCAGTTTGTCGTTATTTCAAAATACGACCTACCGGCTGGGGCTGCTGGGCAGCTTTGCCGGGCGCATCGGCAGCGGTATGTTGCCCTTTATGACCCCGGTCTTCTTACAGATTGGTCTGGGTTTCTCCCCGTTCCATGCCGGGCTGATGATGATCCCCATGGTGCTGGGCAGTATGGGGATGAAGCGGATCGTCGTGCAGGTGGTCAACCGCTTTGGCTATCGGCGGGTGCTGGTGACGTCCACCCTGGGGCTGGCGCTGATCAGTCTGCTGTTTATGGCCGTCGCCCTGCTGGGCTGGTACGCCGTTCTGCCGCTGGTGCTCTTCTTCCAGGGCGTCATTAACTCCACCCGCTTCTCGTCGATGAACACCCTCACCCTCAAGGATCTGCCGGATTCGCTGGCGAGCAGCGGCAACAGCCTGCTGTCGATGATCATGCAGCTCTCCATGAGCGTCGGGGTCACTGTCGCTGGGGATGTATGGCCAGCACCATCTGAGCGCCGATACCGCCGTGGCCCACCAGGTCTTTTTATACACTTATCTCAGCATGGCGGTCATCATCGCTCTGCCCGCGTTGATCTTCGCCAGGGTTCCGGATGATACCAGTAAAAACGTCGTCCTCCGGCGGCGTAAAAGGAGTGAACCATGAAGTTCTGGCGTCCCGGTATTACGGGTAAGCTGTTTCTCGCCATTTTCGCCACCTGTATCGTCCTGCTTATCACGATGCACTGGGCGGTGCGGGTCAGTTTTGAACGCGGCTTTATCGATTACATTAAGCATGGCAACGAACAGCGTCTGCAGGGGTTAAGCGATGCGCTGGGCGAACAGTATGCCCTGCATGGCAACTGGCGGTTTTTACGTAATAACGATCGCTTCATTTTTCAGATCCTGCGCTCCCTCGAACATGATTCTGATGATGATCGCCCCGGTCCGGGCATGCCGCCGCACGGCTGGCGCACCCAGTTCTGGGTGATTGATCAGGATATGCGCGTGCTCGTTGGCCCGCGCGCCCCCGTCCCCCCGGACGGGACCAAACGTGCCATCAGGGTCAACGGCGCCAACGTCGGCTGGGTCATTGCCTCCCCGGTGGAGCGGCTCACCCGCAATACCGATATTAATTTCGATCGCCAGCAGCGGCAGACCAGCTGGCTGATTGTGGCCCTCTCCACCCTGCTTGCCGCGCTGGCCACCTTCCCGCTGGCGCGCGGCCTGCTGGCGCCGGTCAAGCGGCTGGTTGAAGGGACGCACAAGCTGGCGGCGGGCGATTTCTCGACCCGGGTAGATACCCGCAGCGAGGACGAACTGGGCAAGCTGGCGCAAGACTTTAACCAGCTTGCCAGCACCCTGGAGAAGAACCAGCAGATGCGCCGGGACTTTATGGCCGATATCTCGCACGAACTGCGCACCCCGCTGGCGGTGCTGCGCGGCGAACTGGAGGCCATCCAGGATGGGGTGCGGCAGTTCACCCCCGAGTCGGTGGCCTCGTTACAGGCAGAAGTGGGTACCCTCACCAAGCTGGTGGACGATCTCCACCAGCTTTCGATGTCCGACGAAGGGGCGCTGGCCTATCAGAAAGCCCCGGTCGATGTGATCAACATTCTGGAAGTGGCCAGTGGGGCGTTTCGCGAACGTTTTGCCAGCTGCGATCTGCGCATTGAACTCGCCCTGCCCGACCATGCGGTGGTCTTTGGCGATCGCGACCGCCTGATGCAGCTATTTAATAATCTGCTGGAAAACAGCCTGCGTTATACCGATGGCGGAGGGGCATTACGCCTCTCCGGCCACCTTACAGACACCCATTTTGCCCTCACCTTCGCCGACACGGCCCCCGGGGTCACGGACGCGCAGCTCACAAAACTGTTTGAGCGCTTTTACCGTACGGAAGGTTCGCGTAATCGTGCCAGCGGCGGCTCCGGGCTGGGGCTGGCGATTTGCGTGAACATTGTGGCGGCGCACGGCGGCACGCTGCGCGCCGCGCATTCGCCTTTTGGTGGGGTTAGCATTACAGTAGAGCTACCGCTGGAAAGAGAGTTATCGAGAGAAGTATGACTGAACTCCCTATTGACGAAAACACGCCACGAATTTTGATCGTGGAGGACGAGCCTAAGCTTGGGCAGCTGTTAATCGACTATCTGCGGGCAGCCAGCTATGCGCCCACCCTGATCAGCCACGGCGATCAGGTGCTGGCGTATGTGCGTCAGACCCCACCGGATCTGATCCTGCTGGATCTGATGCTGCCAGGCACCGATGGGCTGACCCTGTGCCGCGAAATCCGCCGCTTTTCCGATCTCCCCATTGTGATGGTGACGGCCAAAATCGAAGAGATCGACCGCCTGTTGGGGCTGGAAATTGGTGCCGATGATTACATCTGTAAGCCCTATAGCCCGCGCGAAGTGGTCGCCAGGGTGAAAACGATTTTGCGCCGCTGCAAGCCACACCGTGAGCTTCAGGCTCTGGATGCGGTCAGCCCGCTGATTATCGACGAGAGCCGTTTTCAGGCCAGCTGGCGTAATAAGCTACTGGATTTAACCCCCGCCGAGTTTCGCCTGCTGAAAACCCTCTCTCACGAACCGGGGAAAGTCTTCTCCCGAGAACAGTTACTTAACCACCTGTATGACGATTATCGCGTGGTTACTGACCGTACTATTGATAGCCACATTAAAAATCTGCGCCGCAAACTGGAAGCGCTGGATGCCGATCAGTCGTTTATTCGCGCGGTGTATGGTGTGGGATATCGCTGGGAAGCGGACGCATGCCGCATCGGATAGGAGAGTGTGAACGCAGCTGAGGGGTAACAGGCTTAACCGGCCTGCGTTACCCGTGCGCGTCACGGAAGAGGATTAGCGGGCTTCGCCCAGCCCGTGCGCCATAATGGCGTAGCCCTGTTTTTGCCAGTGCTCAAGTTGTTCTGATTGTAACGCCGTTAACGTCCGGCCCGCCCACACGAGGATCTGCTGTCCCGGGAAAAACTCCGGGTGCGGCAATTCGAGCGGTTCAGCAAAGACATCGATACGCCAGCCGCGCTGTGAGAGCCGCCAGGCTTCCAGCCACAGGCTGGTGCGATCGACGATACCCCAGCCGATTAACAGCGCATCTCTGCCAGCCTTAACCCGGGACTCGCTAAGACTGGAGACCGCATGTTCAATCAAAATGCCATCGAGCAGGCTGCACATGGCTCGCGCCGTGTTTTGATCCAGGCTCAGCGTCTGGCGAACAGGTTCAAAGACATGATCAATGAGTGAATCAATGGGATGCAGATGGCAAAAGGCATTGATTTTCGCCCGCACTTTTAGCGGGTTAACCTGCCGTAAAGTACTCATCATCTCTTCTTGTAGTGCGCGCCAGTCGCCCGGCTCAGGCGCTTTGTCCTGATCAAGCAGCGCTTTAACCTTGCCGACCGGCACACCACGCTCTATCCAGCGCTTGATCTCCTCAATGCGCTGAAGGTCTTCGTCGTCAAATTGTCGATGCCCGCCTTCACTGCGCTGCGGCTTTAGCAACCCGTACCGGCGCTGCCAGGCGCGTAATGTGACGGGATTTATGCCGCAACGTTCTGCGACATCGCCAATACTGTAAAAGGCCATCGAATCCCCATGCGTAAAACGATATATTCTGTATCCAAGGTAACCAATCTCACCAGGGTGTACAACCTGTAATATTGTACAATAAGTTTGTACTATAACCCGGTGAGAGAGGATTTAAATGTCATCGACCCGCTCAGGCCACGCGATTGCCGGGATCCCCGCCAGTTGAGGACGGGCGAAAAGATGCCCCTGGAACTGAGAAACACCTGCCGATTCAAGCCACATCCACTCTTCTGGCTTCTCAATACCTACAGCAGAGATCAAGATTTCCAGCGTTGTACAACATTTGATGATAGCCAGGACGATAGCCTGCCGTGGACCACTTTTGTGTACATCGCGAATCAGATCACGGTTAATCTTAATTCTGTCCGGCTGGAACTGCGCCAGCAGCAATAATCCGGCGAATCCGCCGCCAAAGTGGTCAATAGCCACCCCTATGCCTGCTGCCTTCAGTTCGCGCACGGCACCGGTGAACTCTTCCAGCCGGGAAATGACTTCGTTCTCAGTGAATTCCACCACGATCTGCTCTGCCACCAGCCCGTTTGCTTCTATCTCCTGGAGCAAGAAATCTACCGCGTTAGGTACCATGACCAGCGTCATCGGTAATAAATTCACTGACAAGCTTTGCTTCCCTAGCCCCAGCTGGCGGGCCATAGCAAAGGCTACGCTTTTGCTCCGCAGGTCAGCTTCGTAGACCTCATCTCCTGGTCGATCGTCGAACCAGGTTTGGGCCTGTTCGCCACCCGGCGCACGAATCAAGGCCTCAAAAGAGACCACTTCCCGGGCCAGTGGGTCGATAATCGGCTGAAAAGCGAAGCTGCACGTCTCATCAGGGCTCTGCTCAAGCTGACGGATGCCACTGGCATTATCATCGACAATAAATTGCCATGAGTCTCCCGGTGGGATCTCGAAGTAGTTCTCTCTTTCACTCTCTTCGACAAACGTCCGGAAAAACTGCAGAGCGCGATCGTTATAAATCAGCTGATAACGGCTGGTTCCTTTATCCAGCACCGTTTGTAGCACCTCGTGGCGGTCATATTTGCGCAGGTCAAACAGCTCCATGCCAAACTTGCCAAAACGCCGCGAGCGGGAGAAATCGCTAAGCAGCTCTACCACGTTGTGGTGGCGGTCATCGGCGCAGATGTCGCGATAGATAGCCCGAACTGTCTCATCAGGTCCCTCGAGCAGTTGGAAAAAGAGCTTACCGTTAAACAACAGAATGCCGGTTACATTGGATTCGATGTTTTTCTTATTTGCTGCAACAACCATGTCTTCCAGCGTGCTAACCGGCAGTTCATCGCGAAGATGACTACGGTAAATGATGGTAGTGAGCATAGGGTTTCCAATAGAGGAGGTGAATGAAATGCCACGATATCAGACGGTTGCTAACGCGTCCTGTTGCAGGTCTGTAGTGGTTTTCCTGTCACGCCGTATGACCTTTTGTAGGACTAAAATTATGCCATAATGTACAAGCTTTTTTAAATACACGCTAAACATTAGTTTTATAAGTTGCTGATATTAATAATTTAGCACTTAATGATCAAAAATAAATTGATAAGTTGTACAACAGGTGTGTACAGTATTTATAAATTTACATTGTGTTAACCATTTGCGTTAACGCATTTTTGAATGTTTCAAGCATTAAAAGCGAGGAGTGACATATGCGCGAGAACGGCTTTGTACCGAATACAGCGAATGCCATTACCCAATACTTCAACAAAGCAAGTCAGCCTACCCAACAAGAAGCGCTGGGACAAATTGTTGTCGAAATCCTGCGGGAGGGTAAAGTTCTTAACCGAAAAGCGATTTGCACAAAACTGCTTTCCCGGATGGAAAAGGCGTCTGATTTTGATGAGGAGAGTCGCTACCAAACTTTAATCGGCTTGCTCTTTGACCGTTAACAGATTGAGGTCAAGCGCCGCTGATTACCCGTTTTTAAGTCAGTTTTTTTGCGCCATCTTAATGCCTTATACTGGCGCAATTTACTGATGAAATGCCGCCCTTTCGCTAGCTGAATTTGGCGGCAACAGAGACGTAGTTATGAACAGAAGTGAACATGAACGACTGACTGATGAACTTATTGGCGAAGCCACCCTATCGCTGCTGAAAGATAACGGCCCTATCAGCATGAAGCTGCTGTTGGCAAGGCTGCAATCCATGCTGTCAACAGAAAAGGATGGTGAACGACGCGCTGTACTGGCCCAGATAATCCTGGAGATTTCTAATGGGAATACCAGTACAGAAGTGCCGGCTCGTAAGCACAAAGGTGAGCAGCATGAATGGGACAAGGAGAGTCGCCAGAGCAGTAATGTTTATCCCCTGTTTGGTGATAGCCAACAATCCAGCAGCAGCAAAAAACATTAACTGCATACATTTACTCTAAACTGAACCGGTGTGACACTATGAGCCAGGCTATGCTCCAGAAATCCGACTTTTATGATGAACTGCCCGATCCTGTCCTCTCCAGCTATTTTCGCAACTCCGGCGGTTTGCTGGCAGAAGAGTGGGCATTACTCGAATCTGTTATGGGTGCCATTCTGGATGCGAAGGAACCGCTGACCAACAAAGCGATTATCTTGCGCTTGATTCAACAAATTGAATCCACGCAGGACGTGGTAAAAGCCGATATTATCCGCAAGACGCTGGAAATTATTGTCGATCACACTCAGGACGACCTCTAATACGCACCGCAATTTTTTAACGCTGACGGTACACTGCTGCCGTCAGCGTTTCTCTGTAGAGTGGTTTACCTCCCTTCCCCGTAGCGTTACAATGCCCGCCCTTAAAGTAGGGGATCTCCCCCTGGCGCCCACCTTGTGAGGCGCATCTGACCTGTCATCAGAACGAGAACATACATGTTTAAACCGGAACTTCTCTCCCCGGCGGGAACGCTGAAAAATATGCGTTACGCCTTCGCCTATGGCGCCGATGCCGTTTATGCGGGCCAGCCGCGTTACTCCCTGCGCGTGCGTAATAATGAATTCAACCACGAGAATCTGCAGCAGGGCATTAATGAAGCGCATGCCCTCGGCAAGAAATTCTATGTAGTGGTCAACATCGCCCCGCACAACGCCAAGCTGAAAACCTTTATCCGCGACCTGCAGCCGGTGGTAGAGATGGGGCCGGATGCCCTGATTATGTCGGATCCCGGCCTGATCATGCTGGTACGTGAACACTTCCCGCAGATGGATATTCATCTCTCCGTGCAGGCTAACGCCGTTAACTGGGCGACGGTGAAGTTCTGGAAACAGATGGGGCTGACCCGCGTTATTCTCTCCCGCGAACTGTCGCTTGAGGAGATCGAAGAGATTCGTACCCAGGTTCCCGATATGGAACTGGAGATCTTCGTCCACGGTGCACTGTGCATGGCCTACTCTGGCCGCTGCCTGCTCTCGGGCTATATCAATAAGCGCGACCCGAACCAGGGCACCTGTACTAACGCCTGCCGCTGGGAATATAAAGTCCAGGAAGGGAAAGAGGACGATGTCGGGAATATCGTACACAAATACGAACCGATTCCCGTACAGACCGTTGAGCCGACGCTGGGTATTGGCGCTCCGACGGATAAAGTGTTCATGATTGAAGAGAACCAGCGCCCGGGCGAGTACATGACCGCCTTTGAGGACGAGCATGGCACCTACATCATGAACTCCAAAGATCTGCGGGCCATCGCTCATACCGAACGGTTGACGAAAATGGGCGTGCACTCTCTGAAGATTGAAGGTCGCACCAAATCCTACTACTACTGTGCGCGTACCGCTCAGGTCTATCGTAAAGCGATAGACGATGCCGCAGCCGGCAAGCCATTCGACACTGGGTTACTGGATACGCTGGAAGGGCTGGCCCATCGCGGCTACACCGAAGGCTTCCTGCGTCGCCATACACACGACGATTATCAGAACTATGATTACGGCCACTCCCTTTCCGAGCGCCAGCAATTTGTTGGGGAATTTACCGGTGAGCGTAAAGGGCCGCTGGCGGCCGTCGCCGTGAAAAACAAATTCCTCGTGGGCAACAACATGGAACTGATGACGCCGCAGGGCAATGTTAACTTCACGCTGGAACATATGGAAAATGGCAAAGGCGAAGCCGTTTCCGTGGCGCCGGGCGATGGCCATACTGTCTGGTTGCCGGTCCCTGAAGATATCGCGCTGGAGTATGCGCTGCTGATGCGTAATTTCGACGGTGAAAACAGCCGTACGCCTTACGCGAAGTAATTTAGTGGGGTTATTTCTTCAGGGTGGGATAATTCTTAGAATCGGATCACATACCGCTGCGTTCAATACGGGTATTATCCCCAGCGCTGAAAAACATAACCCATAAATGCTAGCTGTACCAGGAACCACCTCCTTAGCCTGTGTAATCTCCCTTACGCAGGCTTATTTTTTTGCCTGCCATTCCCCGCTTTCTCTCCGCTGTTACGTAAATTTATCTCTGTTTACCTGTAGAAACGCATCGATTCGTTTGATATTGAATTTCAGTCTATTCATAGAGATACATAATGTTATTCTTTCCGCGTATAAAAATTTACCTTAGGGAAAGGAGGTAATATGTATTGGGTCGTTGAAAACAGGATGGTCTGTCCTGCAACGGGAACGATTTTTGTTCATGTACTCACGGTAAAAAACATCAGGATGATAGTTTGGTATAAAGGCGATTATTTCATCAGCGTTGGTTCAATCCTCGTCACTGGCCCCTTTGGCATAGCCGTAGACGGCACCCTCAGAGAGCTACACATTCTTCGTGTATTCCCCTATAAAGACGCGCTTTGGTCTGAATTTCTCGCCGGGACCCGCTGCCCCGGCAACAGCGGCGCCCTGATAACCCACTGTAAACGGCGCCCGTTCTGCGCCTTTTCCCTCTGCCCCTGGGGGGCCCGGGACTGCTAATTTATTGCCTTACGCCGCCCCCCCTGCCGGGGGCGATGACGAAATTTCATCTCTTTCATCCTCTTCTTACCCGTTTTTTCTCGCGCTGCGATACACTTTTCAGAGACCCGAACAGGAGCAACGTGGATGGCAACCTATCCCGCAAGTTTATTAATTCTTAATGGCAAAGGGGCTGGCAACGATCTTTTACGCCAGGCCATCACCCTGTTACGCGAAGAGGGCGTGGTGATCCACGTCCGCGTGACCTGGGAGAAAGGCGACGCGGCGCGCTATATCGACGAAGCCTGCGCCCTGGGCGTAGAGACCGTGATCGCCGGCGGAGGCGATGGCACCATAAATGAGGTGGCAACCGGGTTGATTGCGGTACCCGAAGCCCGGCGTCCGGCGCTGGGGATTTTGCCGCTGGGCACCGCTAACGACTTTGCCACCAGCGCCGGCGTGCCGGAGAGTCTGGACAAGGCACTGCAGCTGGCGATCGCCGGAAAAGCGACGGCAATGGATATCGCCCGGGTTAACGATAAAACCTGCTTTATCAATATGGCGACCGGCGGTTTTGGCACGCGTATTACCAGTGAAACGCCGGAAAAATTAAAAGACGCACTGGGCGGCGTCTCTTATCTTCTTCATGGACTGGTCAGGATGGACCTGCTCAAGCCAGATAGCTGTGAAATCACCGGTGAGAACTTTAACTGGCAGGGGAACGCGCTGGTTATCGGCATTGGTAACGGACGCCAGGCGGGCGGCGGTCAGCAGCTCTGTCCCGAGGCGCTAATCAACGACGGGCAGCTGCAGCTGCGCATTTTTACCTCTGACGAGCTGCTCCCTGCCCTCTTCACCACGTTGACGCATCCGGAAGAGAGTCCGAACGTCATTGACAGCCAGTCTGCCTGGTTTGAGGTAAATGCCCCACACGGCATGACTTTCAACCTGGACGGTGAACCGCTAAGTGGCACGCACTTCCGTATGTCGTTGCTACCGGGTGCGCTTAAGTGCCGCCTGCCGCCGGACTGCCCGCTACTGCGTTAATCTTTGCCGGTCAGGTGACTGACCGGCCTGGCTTAATATGCCGCCACCTCACGCGCCATCTCACGGCTATATTGTTGACTGGCATTGACCAGCATTCGCGTGTAATCCGTCTTCGCATGACCGGCGACCAGTTCATCCACGCTCAGCGTTTCAAGGATCTTGCCGTACTGCATTACCGCTACCTTCTGGCAGAGATGAGCAATCACCCCCAGATCATGCGTGACCATCAGATAGGTGAGATTCGACTCCCGCTGCAATTCTGCCAGCAGGTTGAGGATCTCCGCCTGTACCGATACGTCCAGTGCCGAGGTGGGCTCATCCAACAGTAAGACCTGCGGCTCCAGTATCAACGCGCGGGCGATAGCCACACGCTGGCGTTGCCCGCCTGAAAGCTGATGCGGATAGCGATCGCGAAAAGCCCGGTTTAATCCCACCCGATCCAGCAGGGTGTGAATACGGCGATCCCGCTCTTTCATCCCATGGATTTGCAGCGGCTCTTCCAGAATATCGCCGATAGTGTGGCGCGGGTGTAGCGAACCGTACGGATCCTGGAACACCATCTGGACCCGACGACAACGTTCAGCGCTGATGCTGCGTCCGAGCGCGACCCCGTCAATAGCGAGCGCCCCCTCCCAGTGGGTGAAAAGCCCCGCCAGGCACTTCAGTACTGTGGTTTTGCCGGAGCCCGACTCTCCCACCAGGCCATAAATCTCGCCTGGCTGAACATGGATATTCACGTCGTACAGCAC